>JAJDOA010000147.1 GCA_022340405.1 Desulfobacteraceae bacterium
TTGTGGCGGTTATGGTAGAGCAGGTCGTCGGAGAACCGATTGCGGATCTGCTCGGACTGCCCAAGATCCCCGTCCTCTTCGGCGTGGTGACCATTTTCAAAGTCATTGCCGCCATCGTGAACACCCTGACCGCAGAGGCCGAATTTGAGCCCGCCATCCTGCTTCACATCCCCGCGGTGTTGGTGTACGTCGCCGTCATCTACCTGGTCCCGGTCGCCGGGATCGCGCGGTTGACGGCCGCCCCGGCCAATCGGCTTGCCCGCGGGATGCAGCGTTTCCCCCTTGTGGTCTCGGCCGTGGTGCACCTGGGCCTGATGTACGCCATTTTCCACTGGTGGGGGGAGATGAGCGACTACCGCGTCATCACACTGAAGCTGACCCTCATCGCCGTTCTGTTCACCATGAGCCTAAACATCATCAACGGCTACATGGGTGAATTCTCCTGCTCTCACCCCGGATTCATGGCCATCGGCGCCTACATGTCCTCCTGGTTCACCGTGGGGCTTTTCGTGGACGACAAGGTTCTGGGGGCCGCCAAAATGAGCTTTTCCGCCGCATACCTTTTCTATCCGGCAGCCCTCTTTTTCGGGGGACTCATGGCGGCTGCCGCGGCTTTGATCATTGCCATCCCATCTTTCAAGACCCGTGGCGACTACCTGGCGATCATCAGCCTTGCCTTTCTGTTCATCGTTAAAAGCTTTTTCGAAAACATGCAGGGTCTCGGAGGAGCGCGGGGGATCGCCGGTCAGCCGGACTGGTCAACCCTGCCGGTCATTTTCGTGACCGTGGTCTTCGGGGTTTGGGCCATCAACAACCTGGTGACTTCCACCGTCGGCAAAGCGCTCAACGCGGTGCGGGACGACGAGATCGCCGCAGAGGCCATGACCGTGAACACGCGAAAGACCAAGATGACGGCCTTCATGTTCGGCGCTTTCTGGGCCGGTGTGGCGGGGGGGCTTCTCGCCCACGTGCTGCGCTATGTGAACCCGGCCATGTTTGGAATTCAGAAACTGGCCGAGGTGCTGGCCATGGTGTATTTCGGCGGACTCAACTCGGTCTACGGATCCATTGTCGGCGCCGTTTCCATCAGTCTTCTTGGAGAGGCCCTCCGCCCCTTGGAGATTCTCAAGTGGATCGTGATCCCGCTGCTGTTGATTCTGGTGATGGTGTATCGCCCCACCGGGTTGGTGGCGTTCAAGGAATTCAACGTGCGCACCGTCTTCGGACCCAAGGAGGTGGACTGATATGGCCCTGCTGGAAGTTCAGGACATGAGCCATTATTTCGGTGGGTTGCAGGCGGTATCCGACTACAATCTGGAGCTGGAGGCCGGAGAGATCGTGGGGCTCATCGGCCCCAACGGTGCGGGAAAAACCACCATCTTCAATCTGATCACCGGCATCTACCGTCCGACGCAAGGCGACATCTGTTTCGAAGAGAAGAGTATTATTGGGAAAAAACCAAATGAAATCGCCTCTATCGGTCTGGCCCGAACCTTTCAGGAGATGCGGTTGTGGCGGCACATGACCGTCCTGGATCATGTGAAAATGGCCCGCTATTCGAAACTCACCTACGGGCTGTTTGGTGCGATCTTCGACACGCCAAAACGAAACCGGGAGGAGGCCCGGACCGAAGAACTTGCCATGGAATACCTGTCCATGTTCGGCGTAGCGGATGTCGCCGACCAGATCGTTCTCAATCTACCGTACGGGGCCCAGCGAAGGGTGGAAATGGCGCGCGCCCTTGTAACGGAGCCGAAGATTCTCTTTCTGGACGAGCCCACCGTGGGGATGACCCAGGACGAACTGATGGACATGATCGACGTGGTGCGAAAGGCTCACGAACGATTCCGGCTGGCCATCTTCCTCATCGAGCATCGCCTCCGGGTGGTGCGTGAGCTCTGCCAACGGGTGCAGGCGCTCGTTTTCGGTAAAGTCCTTGTGGAGGGCGAGCCCGACGAGGTCCAAAACCATCCCAAAGTGATCGAGGCGTACCTGGGCGATCAGAAAAAGGTGAAGTTCTGATGTTACTGACAGTGGAAAATCTTCGGGTGCGGTACGGCAACATCAAAGCGCTGCACGGTGTGGACTTCCATATCGACGAGGGGGAAATCGTCACCATCATCGGCGCCAACGGAGCCGGCAAGAGCACCACCCTGCGCGCTGTCTCCCGGATGGTGCCGGTGGAGTCGGATACCCGAATGACGTATGCCGGGGAGGACCTGCTGCGGTATCCGCCGGAGCGGGTGGTCAGCCAGCTGGGCGTATCCCATGTTCCCGAGGGGAGGAGGCTTTTCGGCAACCTCACCGTCATGGAAAACCTCAAATTGGCCTGCTTTTCCCGGAAGGACAAGGAACGCATCGAGCAGGATCTGGAAAAAGTTCTGGATATCTTTCCACGGCTCCGGGAACGGGAAAGCCAGAAAGCAGGCCCTCTCAGCGGCGGAGAACAGCAGATGCTGGCCATCGGGAGGGCCTTCATGTGCGGCCGCCGTCTGATGCTGCTCGACGAGCCGTCCATGGGGTTGGCTCCGTTGCTGATGCTCAATGTCTTCGAAGCCCTGCGGGACATAAATGCGCAAGAAGGCACAGCGATCCTGCTGGTGGAGCAGAACGCCCATCTGGCGCTGCAATTCGCCCAGCGTGGCTATGTGCTGGAGACCGGCAATCTGGTCCTGGAAGGCTCTTCGGAAGACCTGCTGTCCAACTCCGAAGTCAAGAAAGCCTACCTCGGAGGATAGGAGACGGTTTCAATGGTACGGGTAGCGGTAATGGGCGCCAGCGGATATGCCGGTGCCGAGCTTGTCCGAATTCTCGCCCAGCACCCCGGCGTGTCGATTTCGGTGTTGACTTCACGGCAGTTCAGCGGAAAGCCCGTGGATTCCCTGTACCCTTCCTTTACGGGTCACGTGGACGCATGTTTCGAGGACAGCTCGGCGGAAAACGTTAAGGACCGGTCGGACGTGGTCTTTCTGGCCCTGCCCCACAAAAAGTCCATGGCGGTTGCCCCAGATTTGATCCGTGCGGGAATAAGGGTGATCGACCTGTCGGCGGATTTCCGGTTTCGGAGTGCGGAGACCTACGAACGTGCCTATCAGCCGCACTCGGCCAAGGATTTGCTGAAGGAGGCGGTATACGGGCTCAGCGAGCTCTACCGTGACCGCATTGGATCGGCGCGGCTGGTGGGCAATCCGGGCTGTTATCCCACCAGTGTATTGCTGCCGCTGGTACCGTTGCTCCGTCATCAACTGGTGGATCCCGGCACGCTTGTCGCCGACGCCAAGTCCGGCGTTAGCGGAGCCGGAAGAAGCCTCTCGCAGACGACCCATTTTCCAGATGTCAACGAGTCCTTCAAACCGTACAAGGTCACCGAGCATCGCCACAATCCTGAGATGGACGAGGTGTTGTCCAACGAAACCGGCGATCGCGTGCACATCACCTTTGTTCCGCATCTGGTGCCCATGACCCGGGGTATGCAGACCACGCTGTACGCCCGTCTCTCCGATCAGGCAGGGATGGAAGAAATCGCTGCCTGTCTGCAGGAGACCTACAGCGGGTGCCCTTTCATACGTCTGCGTGCTGACGGAACCATCCCGGACGTCCTTCACGTCCGGGGAACCAACTATTGCGACATCGGGTGGCGGGTGGATGCGGAAAGCCGCATGGCGGTGCTCGTTTCCGCCATCGACAACCTCGTCAAGGGGGCGGCCGGGCAGGCGGTTCAAAACATGAACCTCATGCTGGGGATGGACGAAACGTCGGGTTTGACGACGGTTCCGTTCCCCCTGTAGCCGGTGCCGGATCGGTGCCGAAAGAGAGTTCCCGCAAAGGAGTGGACTCCCAGGGTTGGGTATCCTGCTGCAGAAGGGTGATCACGGGAAGACCTACAACGTGGCATATCACTGTATTTCTTGACAGAATAGGGTATTTGAATTACGCTTCCGCGGATCTTCGATGGAATCCTCTACGGTTTTTGCAAGATCTGCGAGATCAACCGTATTTTCGTATTTTTCATCAAAGCAACAACGCATCTTCAGGGAAAGGAGAAAATGATGACCGCAAAGCTGATCAAGGGGACCGAAATACGTGAAGAAATACTTGAAGAAATTACAAAAGAAGTATCGGAAATAAAGGAAAAACATGGCGTGGTCCCTGGATTGGTGACCATCTTGGTGGGCGAGAATCCCGCTTCCATTTCGTACGTGACCCTGAAAATCAAGACAGCGCATCGGGTCGGTTTCACTGAAATTCAGGATTCGCAGTCGGAGGACATCTCTGAAGAGGCATTGCTGGCGCTTATCGACAAGTACAACAACGACGACAGTATCGACGGCATCCTCGTTCAACTGCCCCTTCCCAAGCACATCGACGAGAAAAAAGTGCTCAACTCCATCGATCCGGACAAGGACGTGGATGGATTCCATCCGGTCAACGTCGGACGGTTGATGATCGGAGGCGACGAGGTCAAATTTGCTCCCTGCACACCCGCCGGTATCCAGGAGATGATCGTGCGAGCCGGAGTAGAGACCAGCGGGGCCGAAGTGGTTGTGGTCGGCCGATCCAACATCGTCGGCAAACCCATCGCGAATATGATGCTGCAGAAAGGACCGGGTGCCAACTCCACGGTCACCATCGTCCACACCCGGACCAAGGATTTGGCGGCGCACTGCAAACGGGCGGACATTTTGATCGTTGCCGCCGGCGTTCCCGGCCTGGTCAAGCCGGAGTGGATCAAACCCGGCGCCTGCGTCATCGACGTCGGTGTCAACCGCGTCGGGGAAAAACCCAGCGCCAAGGATCCCAACAAGATGGTGGCCGTGCTCCGCGGTGACGTGGATTTCGATGCAGCCAAGGAAATCGCCGGTTCTATTACCCCGGTACCCGGCGGGGTCGGCCCCATGACCATCACCATGCTGATGAAAAACACACTGCGGTCCTGCAAGTTTAAACTGGGTATCGCCTGATTTTCGAACACCGTCGCGGCGTGCTGCCTGCCACGCGAGCCTGCGCGCCGCGGCGGACCTGAGCTTGACAAGCCAATCCGTCCATGATACTCAAGCCAGACGAATTGTGTTGTAGTCAACGGCCCCCGAAAATACACCATCCATGCTGCCTCTCGGAGGCGGTCGCCTTGGATCATCGGCAGCCTCTCCTCTGAGGCGCTTTTCCTTATCGATTCC
>JAJDOA010000156.1 GCA_022340405.1 Desulfobacteraceae bacterium
CAACCGGCAGTCCCGGACATCTGACATCAGACGTCTCTGCTCACTGCATACCGTCTTACCAACCCTCTCAACCTCTAATCCTCTCAACTTCTTTCACAAACAGGTCTCTGACCTCTGACATCGGTTCCCCACCGTCCGACCTCTTTAGGGTGCCAGGGTATAGCACCGCCTCGCATCGTCCGCGCTGTTTTGCGCGAAGAAATCGGCGATGGCCCGGTCGTAGGCGGCCGTATGGCGGAAAGCCTTCCGCGCAAGCCGATAGCGCATCGTCAGCGAAGTGGCGCCCTGGTTGCTGCTCAGATCCCGCAGAATGCTGCCATAATCTTCCGGATCCACCACCGAAGCCACCCGCAGATAATTCTTGGCGGACGCCCGGATCATGCAGGGTCCACCGATGTCGATGTTGCCCCTCGCACCTTCCACAGTGACGCCCGGCCGGGCCACGGTTTCCTGGAAGGGGTAAAGGTTGACCACCACCATGTCAATGGGAACCGCACCGGTGCGCCGGAGGTCCCCCTGGTGGGCCTCGTTGTAGGTTTCGGTGAGAAGACCGAGGTAAATTTTGAAATCCAGCGTCTTGACCAGCCCTCCCTGGGTTTCGGGCTGACCGGTGTAGTCGGCCACCTGGGTCAACGCGCCTGCGCGGCGTTCTCCGAGAATGTCTCCGATGCGGGCGAAAGTCCCGCCGGTGGAAAAAATTTTCAAATCCGGCCGAATCTCCAGCAGTTCCGGGATGAAGGTCTCCAATCCCGTTTTGTCCGACACGCTCACCAGTACGTGCCGCACCGGTACGAGATCGTCGACTTTCTCTACCACGTTGATGGTCATGGCTGTCACCTTTTCCCTTCGTATTCTTCAATGAACCGGTTGAAAAACGACTCCATGAAGGCATGCCTTTCATCCGCCAGGGACCGCCCCGTGGGAGTGAGGATTCGTTCCCGAATCCGGCACAGCTTCCTGCGGTATTCTCGGTAGCCCGTATCCTCCCTCGAATAAGAGCGGGTGTTTTCAATGCGGTTGCCGGGGTTGTGGAGCCTGGCGCCGACCTCGCCGGCGAAAAGGTAGGCCCTGGCAATCCCCACCGCTCCGATGGCATCGAGTTTGTCCGCATCGAACAGCACTTTGGCCTCGATGGACTCGGGCCGGTGCGCACTTCGGAAACGATGGGAACGGATGCAGTGCAGGACATTCTCTTCCTTTTTCGGCGCGAGCGAGAGGCTCTTTACCAAGGGCTCGGCCAGAACTGCACCTTGTTCGGCGTGGCAGACCCTTCCGCCTGAGGCATCCTGCTCTCCTCGACCCACATCGTGGAGCAGGGCCGCAATGCGAAGCACCTCCATGTCCGCATTTTCCAAGGGGCCGATGCGCTCGCAGAGGCGGTAGACGCGCAAGGTGTGATCCCAGGCATGACTGCCCCGGGCGCCCTCGAGCATTTTCCGGGCCTCGCGGCAAACGTCTCGGATTCGGCCGTTGTGGCCGGGTATCGTTGCGTCGGCTGACTCCGTGATGTTCATCCGTTACCACCCTGACTGCTTGCCGGTCATTTCTTCCACATCCACACGGATCATGGCGGTTCGCTCCAGCTTTTCATCCGGATAGTCGAACCGGCCTCGAGCGTAATGGGCCATCAGTACGTCCAGCCCGGCACGCTTTTGGAGCGGGTCCGATACGAGGACAGCGGTGCCGAAGGCAATGACGCATCGGTAGCGCACGCTCCAGTCGCAAGCATCCCGGGCCGGCAACACTTCGCAGTCCGTCTCGAACACCGCGCACACCCGGGAGTTCCGGCGCAGGACATCGATCTTTCTTCCCTCCAGCGCCGAATGAATGAAAATTTTCCGTTCGCGGTAGCCGAAATTCACCGGCACCACGTATGGACTGTCCCCGTCGCACATGCCCAGACGGCAGACGGGGGAGCGACGGATGATCTCCTCGATGGTTTCCAGATCTTCGATTTCCTTTTCTTTCTTCCGCAAGGTCTCTCCTCCCGCCGGTCATACGCCTGCTGCGTCGATGGTGTCGCAAAGGGTTTCGGTTACGAAGGTCGGCAGCGCGAAGGCGGCCCGGTGTATATCCGCGTTGTAGTAGCGGAACCGCAGCCCGGAGGCTTCCACCCGTCGCGGATCGAAGTCCCGCAGGGGATCGGGTCCTTTGGACGCGAATCCAAAGCTCCACAACCCTCCCGGATAGGTCAGGTTGGTGAGCAGATACAGGTGCAGCCGTGGGAAATAGGGGCGTTGATTGGCCAGCATCGGCCGTTGGAGATCCGGATCGTAAAACGGCGATTCGGCCTGGGTGATCAGAATGCCGCCGTCGAGGAGAAGCCCGGCCGTGTTTTCGTAGAAGGCCTTGTCGAAAAGAGGCTGCGCCGGCCCGATGGGGTCCGTGGAATCCACGATGACGACGTCGAATCGCTCTTTGGTCTCGGCCACGAACCGAACGCCGTCCTCGATGTGCAGGGAAAGCTTGGGATGATCCAATGCGCTGGAAACCTGTGGGAAATGCTCCCGGCAGGCATGGACCACCATCTCGTCGATTTCCACCATCACCACGCACTCTACGCCCGGGTGGCGCACGACTTCCCGAACCGTTCCACCGTCACCGCCCCCGATCACCAACACCCGTTTTGGATCGGGATGCACGAAAAGGGGTACATGGGCGATCATCTCATGGTAGACGAACTCGTCCCGCTCGCTGATCATGACGATGCCGTCGTTGAGCAGCATTCGCCCGTGTCCGGCGGTCTGGATGACATCCACCTGCTGGTATGGGCTTTTCCCGGAAAACAGGGTTTTCTCCACCTTGAAAGACAGGGCCACCACGCCGCGGTGCACTTCGCGCACCCACAGATCCATGGCTTGGTCTCCGGTCATGGGCTTCTCCATTTCTTCGGCCCGGGTTGCAGATTGAAGACTCCCCGCCGCAAGCGGCGGGGAATGCGCTCGCTACTGCCGGTTCAGACGGTGGACACATGGTTCAGGTACGTGATCGCGTACCCGCAGTCGAATTCGTAGAGACTCTTTTCCGTGACACCGTAACCAGGAAGGGTTACGGCGGCCGTTTCGTGCAGAGGCAGGCAGCCGTCGTCCATGCTGGTGGTCAGCAACACCGAAAACCGCCCCGGACGAAACAAGGACAGCACTTCCGAAATCACCCGCGCATAGTCCTTCTCGATCACACTGGTCTCGAAACTTGCATAGGAGCCGTCGTGCTGAGGGGTCACGTGCAGGGTGTAGTAGTCCTGTCCGTTCACCCCGTTGAGCGAATAACCGTAGGGCGTGAAAAAGTGACCGTCCACCTCCATCCCGTCATAAATACCGGTCAACCGGGACAGGCGTGCAGCCTGCACGGCCGTGCCGGCCTTTCGGTCCGTGAAAATTTCCGTGGCCGATGGGTCCAAATCACTCATCAGGAGTTGAAAGGTCGCGTCGTGTTCGGCATCGATCTTCGCGTGGGAGGAAAAAAACACATGGACATGGTCGTGATTGGCCGGTCCCAGCCGGTAGCTTTTTCCTGGGAAATGGGCTTCGAGTTTTACCACGTCCGCCTCGAAATCGGCAGGTTGCCGCGAAGGAAACATCAGATTTTTCCGCTCGTAGAACACCATGGCCACTTGGTCCCTGCCCACAATTTCCATGATCTCCGGAACGGCCTGGACCAACTGCGTCTGACCGCAGGTAATCATGAGCACCCGGTCCCCCCACACGAAAAGGCTCGATTCGGAGAGCAGATAGGCGTCCATGGCATCGGTGGAAATGCAGCTGATCACTTCGGCGCCGCTGGCCCTCACAACGCGATCCCATCGACCGTCCGTATTGGCGCGGATTGCCCGCCGCGAGGAAAAAAGGATGATTTCGAGCTTTTTTTCGGGTCCCTCGAAATGGGTAACGGCGGAAGGCAACGGCAAATACCTCCTCGAATTCGACTCGGCAGTGTCTCGAACCGGAGAACAGGGTACGAAAAAGACCCGCCGTCCGCAAAGTGCGAAAATATACCCTATCGGAGGTTCACCCGCAACCCCATTGGGACGGCTCGGGGCTCCGAAGGCGGTTGCCGTCACCCCTCCATTTTGCACCCTTCGGCGGACCCGGAATTTTGAACGGGACAAGCGGGTGGGTCTGGTTTGTTTGGTTGAAGGTTTTTTGCCCCGGATTCCGCAGATTTCACGGATGGGTTGTTGTATCTAAAGTAAGCAGTAAGCAGTTCACAGTGCGCCCGGCAGGAACTCGATCGCTTCCGGCAGTCCGTCTCGCTGAAGCGGGAGGGGATAAATCCCTCCCCTACGGTCCAAACCCGAACCGCTCGGGTTCGTTTACCGTCCGACCGTCCGAGCGGCAGTCCCGGACATCCGACGTCTGTCATCTGCCCCCTAGCCTTTCCTGCCTTTCCGGCTTACGGCTCACGGCTCACGGCTTACGTTTCCCTCCTCACTCCTAACTCCTCACTGTTTTGCTGCTTACTGCTCACTGCTAACTGCTTACTGTTTTTTCCGACCTCGGATCTCTGCCAGCGGGCGATTCCAGGACAGCATTGACAGGGCTGTACAATTTTAATATATGAACAATAGTTCAAATAATCCAACGGAGCCTCATCCCCCATGATGGAACCGAGTACGCAGTCCGAGGACCTTTGCGATGCCCGTGTGATCCACCCGGACCGGGTCGAACGCGCTCGTTTGGAGATCGCCGACGAGCGGAGCGTGGAGCGGTTGGCCGAGGCCTTCGGCATTCTCGGGGACCCGACCCGGCTGAAGATGCTGATGGTGCTGCGCAAGGGCGAGATGTGCGTATGCGACATCGCCGCCTGTCTTGGGGTGACGGAATCGGCCGTTTCCCATCAGCTTCGCCGGCTCTATGACCGTTCGCTGTTGCGAAGACGCCGGGAGGGGCGATGTCTGTACTACCGGCTGGATGACGAACACGTTTCCGAGCTGCTCCAGCTCGGACTGGAACACGTTGGAGAGATGAAATGACGTTTGTTTTGGAGGCGCTCGCCGCTGCCTGGGACCTGTTGATGGAGGCATCGGTCTACATGCTGTTCGGCATTCTGGTCAGCGGACTTCTGCGGGCTTTTCTGCACCCGGACACCGTTGCGCACCACTTGGGGCGGGGCCGATTTCGGCCCGTGTTCAAGGCGGCGGTTCTGGGCATCCCCGTTCCGCTCTGATCGTGCGGCGTTCTGCCCGCAGCCGTGTCGCTGCGCAAACAAGGAGCCAACAAAGGGGCCACCACGGCCTTTCTGATTTCCACCCCCGAATCGGGAGTGGACTCCATAGCCGTTACCTACGCACTGCTGGACCCTCTGATGACGGTGGCCCGGCCGGTTGCCGCCTTCTTTACGGCTGCGGTGGCCGGCATCGCCGAAAATTTGCTCGGCGGCGCCCGGCATAATGGCGAGATGCAGGCTCCACCGGACCGCAGTTGCCCGGTGGACGGATGCTGCGACGGGATCGACTGTCCTCCCGAGAAGCACAGCCGTCATCACAGCATGGCGGAGCGCGTAAAGGCCGGGCTTGGTTATGCCATGGGAGACCTGTGGGAGGATATGGCCGCCTGGTTTTTCATCGGACTGGGACTTGCCGGCGTCATCACGGCGTGGCTCCCCTCCGATCTGCTGGAACGGCATCTCGGATCGGGCCTTCCGGCAATGCTCTTGATGCTGGTGGTAGGAATTCCGCTGTACATCTGTGCCACGGCGTCCACCCCCATCGCAGCCGCTCTCATCCTCAAAGGGGTAAGTCCGGGAGCTGCCCTCGTATTCTTGCTGACCGGACCGGCCACCAACGTAACCTCCATGACCGTCCTGCTGGCGACACTGGGGAAACGCGCCACTGCGCTGTACTTTGCCTCCATTGCCGCATGCTCCGTGGGTATGGGCCTGCTGGTGGACCGGATCTACGCCTCGCTCGGCGTATCCGCTGCCGCCGCCATCGGTGAAGCGGGCCAGATCGTCCCGGTGTGGCTGGAAGGGGCGAGCACCGCTGTGCTGGTCCTGCTGAGCGTCCGGCCGCTGCTGCACCGGCTGCGTGGATGGAGGAAAAGCCCGTCCGGAGCAAGGACTTCGGACGCTCCTGCAGACGGGATCCGCAGATCCGGAAAGAGAAAGGCTTCCACTGCCCCCGCCTCGGAAACCGCCTTCGGATCGGAAGCGAAATGCGCTTCCACGTGAGGATGCGGCCACAAGGCGCCGGGCGGCGCCGGATAAAAAAACAAAAAAGCAAATAGAAACGATCTCGAAATCATCTCCGGCTGTAATAATTGTCGTCCATTTCCGGAAACGATTTGCCCAGTTGTCCCCGGTGACTGCCGTCGTGGGAGAAGAACACCAGCTTTGTCTGGCCGGTGGCCGTATCCATTGCGAAGACGGCCACCGAAGAGTCCTCCGCCGCCACCGACAGTTGATAGCGCCCCGCGTCCCCCGAATAGGCCCCCATCAACAGGAAGATCACAACTGCGGCGAACAAGGCGAACAGAACCATCTTGAGGTTTTCCATGACCCCTCCTTTCTTCCATAAATCGTCGTCAGCGAGCGCATTCCCCGCAGCTTGCTGGGGGAGTAGCGAGCGAATCCAGATAGGGAGAATTCCTTACCGGGCTGCGCAGCACTGCCGATAGGCAGAACATTCCCCGCTGCTTGCGGCGGGGAGTCTTCAATTGTTAGGGAACGGTGCTTCGCCGTTTGCATCAACATAATATCGCGGCCAAATCTTTCAATGATACCGGAAAGGTGTATCGGGTAAATTCGGAATAAGACGCCGTGCGCGTTACGGGCCGCCGCAGCGTGATCAAAAAGTGAGAAAGCGGTGAGGATGTCGTGACGGTTCGGTCCTACGTTCTCGTCAGGAATCGATGTCTGCGACAACCTTTCCCGAACATAGGAGGTTCGACATGAAAACGACAATCCGGCGTTGGTTCATTGGATGGATGGCGGCAGCCGTTTGGCTTTCATTCACTTTTGTCGGCACGGCAGCCGGCACGGATCAGGGCACCGAAATGAAGATGGAAACGATGGGGAAAAAGCTGGAGACAGCCACATTTGCAGGCGGGTGTTTCTGGTGCACGGAATCGGATTTCGAAAAAATCGACGGGGTCGCCGAGGCCGTCTCGGGGTACACTGGAGGCACGACGGCCGATCCCACCTACGAGCAGGTCTCATCGGGAGTCACCGGGCACATCGAGTCCGTGCAGGTCCGATATGACCCGGAAAAAATCAGCTACGAAAAACTGCTGGAACACTTCTGGCGAAGCGTCGACCCCACGGACCCGGGAGGCCAGTTCGTCGACCGGGGCCCTCAGTACCGAAGCGCCATCTTTTACCACAACACCGAGCAGCGGCGGCTGGCCGAGGCGTCCAAAAAGCAGCTGGAGGCCTCGGGACGTTTCGACAAGCCCATCGTGACGGAGATCCGTCCATTGACCTCCTTCTATCCGGCCGAGGATTACCACCAGAATTACTACAAAACCCATCCGGTCCGCTACAAGTTCTACCGCTGGAATTCCGGTAGGGACCAGTTCCTGGCAGAGGCCTGGAAGGACGATCCGGAAATGGAGGCGAAGGGGATGGAGGAAAACGGTGGAATGGAAGGAAAGAAGGAGGATACCGGTATGGAGAACAAAGCCATGGAGGGAAAAAAGCCTGTCTCCTACTCCAAGCCCGACGAGCAAACCCTCCGCGAGCGGCTGACGCCACTCCAGTACCAGGTCACCCAGGAGGAAGGCACCGAGCCGCCCTTCCGGAACGAGTACTGGGACAACAAAAGGCCTGGCATCTACGTGGACGTCGTTTCCGGGGAGCCGTTGTTCAGTTCCACGGACAAATACAAATCGGGAACCGGCTGGCCCAGCTTCACCCGACCGCTCGAACCGGACAATGTTATCGAAAACAAGGACCGCAGCTTCTTCATGGTCCGCACCGAGGTGCGAAGCCGCCACGGCGATTCTCACCTCGGTCACGTGTTCGATGACGGCCCGCCGCCCACCGGCCTTCGCTACTGCATCAACTCTGCAGCCCTGCGCTTTGTTTCGGCCGATACACTGGAAGCCGAGGGATATGGAGAGTACCTTCGGTTGTTCCGATAAGCTTAACCCCTTTCCAAAAAAGGATTTTTTTGCCATACTAGGTTTCGGTTGGATAGAGGTGGACGTAAGCGGTTTCGTTCCCGGTGGATAGGGAACGACTGTACGGCTGTCGCTCCCGTCGATGGAAAACCCAACGCGGGCAAATCGGAAGCGGTCGATGAAGGCATGAAATCCTCTCAACCGATCGAAAGACGAAAGGGTGGATCCGCAAAATGGGCCGCCTGCGCCGTCGTGGCGGCGGTCGGCATCGCAGCGCTACTGTTTGCGAATTTCCCCCGCTCGTCGACTCGGCGCTATTTAGCGCCTCCCCGATCCTATCCCATCGACCCGATCCGCATCACCTATGCAGAGAAATCCGGCGAGACGTCCGCAAAAAACGCCGCCCAGCCGGAGGTTCCAGTGGAATGGCTTACGGGAATCGTTCGGCAAAAACAGATTGGCCCGGAAGATTTCGACCGGACGCTCAACAACGTCATCGCCACCTACAGCCGGCTGCAGCAGGATCTCGGCCGCGCCGACAACGCCCACCCCGAGATCGCCTCCTTCGTCGCCGGTGCGGGCGACGCCCTTCATGACAAGGATTTCTCGAAAGCCGAGAGGCTGTTGGACCGCGCATATGAAAAGCAAGCGGAGGGCGTCCGCCGGTTGGCCGACGATCTCGAGCAGCGCCGTATCGCTGCCGCGCAGACAGCCGTGAAAGTCGGCGACCTGCATCGGCTGCAGCTCGAATACAGCCAGGCCGTGAGGGCCTACCGCAAGGCGCTGGAGTGGATCCCGGAGGGACATGATGCGCAGGTGGCGGCTGTTCTGGGAAAATG
Source organism: Desulfobacteraceae bacterium (assembly GCA_022340405.1). Taxonomy (GTDB): domain Bacteria; phylum Desulfobacterota; class Desulfobacteria; order Desulfobacterales; family JAJDOA01; genus JAJDOA01. The sequence continues at coordinate 8,897 of JAJDOA010000156.1, forward strand.
GGGCAATGCAGCCCTGCACGCGGGGGACTACGAAGAAGCGGAGCGCGTTCTCCGCAGGCGTCTGGAAATTGCGGATACCGACCGAAACAGCGGTCTTCCGCCGCGTTACGAAGCCCTCGACGATCTCGGTGCCACCCTGCAGTACCAGGGGCGACACGCGGAGGCCGAGACCGTCTACCGGAACGCGCTGCAGGAGGCGGAAAAGGTCTCGGGGGCATCCCACCCAAGGACCTGTGAAATCCGAATCCGTCTGGCATTTGTCATGCAGGCCCAGGGAGACTTCGGCGAAGCCGAGCGGCTGTGTCGGCAGACCCTCAAGATGGATGAGAGCACCATCGGGTTGAACCATCCCGACTACGCCGCTCACGTAAACGTTCTGGCCGCCGTTGTGCAGGCCCAGGGTCGGCTTTCCGAGGCCGAGAGGCTTTACCGGCGTGCGGCCGGCGTGTACGGGGCGCTCTTGGGTAAAGGCCACCCCGCCCGCGCCGTCGTGCTGAACAATTTGGCCGGTGTCGTGGGCATGCAGGGCAGGATGGAGGAGGCTGAATCCCTGTATCGCCAGGTGCTGGAAATCGATGCCGAAACCGTGGGCAAGGAACACCCCAACTACGTCAAGCACTTGAACAATTTGGCCGCACTCCTTCAGGCCCGGGGCCGACTGGACGAGGCCGAGGTCCTCTACCGTCGAGCGATCACCATCGGAGAAGCGGTGTTTCCTCCGGGAGCCCCCCAACGGGTCACTCTCGAAAAAAACCTTGCGGCGGTCGTCGCGAAAAACGAAGGCCCGCAGCCCTCTCCCCCGGAAGCCTCCCCTCCGCACCCTTCCCAACCGCCGGGTCCGTAGGCGCCCCCGCAGACCTTCCAACAAGTGCATGATCTCTGCTCCCGCACGATGGGCGTCCCCGGGCAGACGCCACGGTGGGAGCGGAACGTCGTGGATGCCGCAAATCCATGCCTGTTTTCACAAGCCGAGGGGCGGGCGGGCAGATCAGAACCGCCGCTGCACGAAGTGATAGGCGCGGGAACCAGCCTCGTAGAACAGCCCGCGCAGCCCCCGGGTGAGAACCGGCCTTTTGGGCGACACGGGCAGCGGAAGCGTTTCCAGCGGCGCGCCGAGCGCATGCTCGGCCAGCCGTTTACCGAACAGCGTCCCCGGGCCGATACCCCGCCCATTGTAGCTGGTGATCACCGTGTACCCCGGTCCCGTAACGTGAAGCCGGGGAACGTGGTCCACGGTCATGGCAATGCGGCCGTACCAGGCGTGTTCGAAGGAAACCGCCCCCAATTGTGGGAAAGCGTTGTGAAGGGTACGAAGGGCCCATGCACGGTTCAGGCCGTAACCTCCCGCATCCACGCGCCCGACACTTCCCACCACGAGACGGCCGGCGGCGTCGATCCGGTAGGAAGAGAGGATCAAAGCGGTGTCCCATGCTCCGTGCCGTTCGGGAAGGACCGTGTTCCGAAGCGATTCGGGCAGAGGGGGCGTGGAAAACTGGAAAAAATTAAATGGAATCAAGTTCTTGATGTCGTCCCGAAACGCGCCGGCCGGGTAGGCGTGGGTGGCCTGAATGACCGAGTCGGCCTCCACAAGGCCACCTGGGGTAGTCAGCCGCCACCGGGCTCCGATGCGCTCCACCGATGTAACCGGGGAATCGATGTGCATGCGGGCGCCGGCGTCTTTCGCCGCGTGGGCCAGGCCGTTGGCATAGGCCAGGGGCTGCAACGTTCCGGCTCGGCGGTCCAGCAGTGCGCCGTGGAAAGTGTCGGTGCCGAGCTTGCCCGCCGCCTCTTCCCGGTCGAGCAGGATGACGGGGGCACCCCGGCGCTGCCATTGCACCTCCCGCTGTTCCAACGCCCGAAGACCGGCCCTCGAGTGTGCGCAGTGCAGCGTACCTCTGCGCACCGCTTCACACGAAATGCCGTGTCTTTCGATAAGGCCGTATACGAGATCCGGTGATGCGCCCAGTTCCTCGATAAGTCGCTCGCCGTGCTCGGCACCCACGAGCTTCACCACGTCGTCGGGCATCAGCCACAACCCTGCGTTGACAAGACCTACGTTGCGTCCGGCGCCTCCGAAACCGATCTCCTCGGCCTCCAGGAGCACGACGTCGGCACCGGCCTCGGCCAGGTGCAGGGCCGCCGAGAGGCCGGTGTATCCGCCCCCGACGAGTGCTACGTCCGCTCGCGTATCTCCCTTGAGGGACGACAGATCCGGCGGGGGCGAAGCCGTAAGGGCCCACAGCCCGTGGGTAATGGACTTGTCCTGCATTCCTTTCTCCTGTCGGAAACAGTCCAACGAAAAGAGTGATTTTCCCGGACCTTCCGTCGGATGTCAAGGACGGATCATTGGCTGTTGTTCGACATCCGATCCCTGACATCTGAAATCGGTTCCTCACCGGCCAGCCCGTCGCCTATCGGTTGCATTTCACTTTAGGATCCGCCATAGATGGGGCTCGGCTGTCCCGTACAACAGACTGCGGAGCTTGGGAATTGGAGAAAGAACCAAGGCGATGGGTTGTCTATCTACTTCGGTGCTCGGACGGATCCTTGTACTGCGGCGTCACCAACGATGTGGGAAAGCGCCTGGAGGCCCACAACGTCGGCAAAGGAGCCAAATACACGAGATCCAGGACGCCGGTGGCTCTGGTTTGTACCAGCGTTTCGATGACCAAGAGCGATGCCCACAAGCTGGAGTACCGGGTGAAGCAGGCCCCGGCGCAGAGAAAAGAGCAGATGATCCGCATGGATGGAGAGCCTGGGAAGCCGGTCCGTTCAAAGAAAGAAGTGATCGACCGGACGTGAGGCGGCGACGGAACTGCACCGCCGTATCGTCTTTTTGGGAAGGCCCCGAATCCGCTCCGCCGCGATGATTTGGAAGCGATCTCATCATTTGGATTTTCGTTCACCGGGGTAAACCCCGGATCTTCGACAAGGTCGAGAAAGACAAATTTCAGATGGCTTCCATGATCTTTAGGAGGCCAGAGGTGACCCCGATGACGAATGGAACCGACATCCTTCCTCCCTTTGACCGCCTGGCCGTCCGCATCGAAGGGGAGGTGTGCACAGCCTTTTTGCAGCGGTACATGCTGAGCACGGACGCCAGTATTTTCCGGAAAATGCCGGCAGCCGTCGTATATCCCCGAAACACGGAAGACGTGGCGCGGACCGTTCGTTTCGCGGCCCGACACCGGTTGAGCGTTCACGCACGGGGGGCGGGCAGCGGTCTTTGCGGCGCCGCGGTGGGCGACGGCATCGTCGTTGACTTCACCCGGCACATGAACCGGCTGCTGCGCCTGGACGAGGAAGAGGGATGGTTCGAGTGCGAACCGGGCTACCGCATGGGAGAATTGGCAGCGGACATCGAGCACACCGGACTTTTTTTCCCTCCCGACCCTTCCAGCGGGGAGTACGCCACCTTCGGCGGCATGACCGCCACCAACGCCAGCGGAGCCCACTCCGTCAAGTATGGAAACGTGGCCGACTACCTGCTGGACGCGGAGATTGTCTTCGCCGACGGAGAGGCACGGCGTCTTTCGGCCATCGCGGCCTCCTCCACTGCGAGCCTCCCGGCCCACTTGCAGGAACTGGCGGTCCTGTACGAAACAAACCGGGACGCCATCGAGAAGGCTTATCCGCCCATCCGGTACAACGTGGCCGGCTACAACCTACGGGGTCTGGTGACCGACGGCTGCCTCGTGCTGCACCGTCTGTTCGCCGGAGCAGAGGGCACCCTGGGTATCGCCACCCGTCTGCGCTTCCGGCTTATCTCCAAACCGGCAGCGGACAGCCTGGTGGTCGCCTTCTTCGACGATATCCTCAGCGCCGCCCGAGCGGTCCAGCAGGTGATGCCGCTGGGCCCGTCAGGCATCGAAATCATGGACAAAAGCCTCCTGCACATTGCCAGGGAGGTCGACGGTCGACTCCGAAGCGCCATTCCCGGCGATGCGGACAACGTCCTGCTCATCGAATTCGACGGGGCAACCTCACAGGCGTGCGCCGAAGCGGCATCGGCCGCGAAGGGGCGCCTCGAAACAGAGGGACTCACCCACCGCGCCCACCTGGCTGTCGGCGAAGATGAAAAAAAGCGGTTCTGGGCTGTCCGCCAGGCAGCGGTTCCCCTGCTGTACAAACTCAAGGGGCGCAAAAAGATCATCGCGCTGGTGGAGGACGCCACGGTTCCCGTCCACCGTCTGGTGGAGTTTTTCGAGGGGCTGTACGCCGTCTTCGAAAGGCACGGGGTCCGATTCGTCATCTACGGCCATATCGCAAAGGGCCTGCTGCACTCCCGTCCGTTGCTCGACCTCAAGGATCCGGCCGACGTGCGCCTCCTGCAAGTGCTGGCCGACGAGGTGTACGAGCTGGTCAGCGGCCTCGACGGCACGGTCAGCGGCGAGCACGGAGACGGACGCCTCCGCACGGCCTACGTCCGGCTTCGCTATCCCCTCCTCTACCCCCTCTTCCAGAAGACCAAGGAGCTGCTGGACCCCGAAGGCCTTTTCAACCCCGACATCAAACTCAATGACAATCCGAGCCAGATGGCCGAGGATCTGCGCTTCGGCGCCTCGTATCGCTCGGCCGATCTTGACCGCCTGCATTTGAACTGGGACGAAGGATTCTGCAACGAGGCGGAAAAATGCCACGGCTGCAGCAAGTGCACCACCACCACGAACGCGACCCGCATGTGCCCGGTCTACAAATTCACCCGGGAGGAGAGCGCGTCCCCCAAAGCGAAAGCCAACGTCCTGCGGGCGATCATCAGCGGAGCCATGGATGACCGCCTCCTGCACGAAACCGCCTGCCGCCGGGTCATGGACCTTTGCGTCAACTGCGGCTCCTGCCGAATGGAGTGCCCCTCCAACGTCAACATCCCCAAGTTGGCCATGGAGGCCAAGGCGCAGTACGTCGCCCGCGGCATGGCTTCGGTGACCGACCGCATCACCGCCCATGTGGGCACCGCAGCACGCCTGTTGCACCGCACGGCCCCTCTGATCGCCCCCGTGGTCCGGGCGCCGGCGGTGCGAGCCCTCAACGAGCGGCTGACGGGACTGTCCGCCGAGCGGGACCTTGCGCTTTTCGACAAAAGGTCGCTGTATGCCCGGGTCCCGCGCGTGACGGAGGGGGATTCCGGCCGTCAGGTGCTGTACTACGCAGGCTGCTATGCCGGATACATGCGCCCGGAAGTGGGTGTGGCATGCGTGGAGACGCTGCAGGGTCTCGGTTTCACCGTCCATGTGCCGCCTCAGGGATGCTGCGGCCTGCCTGCCGTCACCAAGGGCATGAGCGCCGCCGCACGGAGGCAGGTGAACCGGAACCTCTCCGCCTGGCGCCGTCTCCTCGGCCGTGTGGAGGCCGTGGCCGTTACCTGCTCTTCGTGTGGATACGCCCTGATGCAGGACTGGCGGTACCTGGTGGAGGGAAGGGACGTCGAAGCGGTTTCGTGCAAAACCGTTCACATCACCCGTCTCCTGCAGGATCACCGGGATCGACTCGCACGGCCCTTCTCAGGCAAAACGGTGGCCTATCACCAGCCCTGTCACCTGCGGCTGCAGAAGGATGCCCGCAGCAGCATCGAACTGTTGGCCGAAACGCCCGGACTCACGCTTGTCGATCTGCGCAGCCATTGCTGCGGCATGGCCGGCAGCTGGGGATTGGCAGCCAAAAATCAGACGCTGAGCCGCACCATCGGCGGTCAGATGGCCTCCCGGCTCGCCGCCAGCGGCGCCGACTGGGCCGTGACGGACTGCCCCACCTGCGAGATGCAGATGCGCCACATGGGCTCTGTGCCGGTGCGGCATCCGGTGGAGATGTATTGGGAGCGAAATCGAAAAGGGTCGAATCGCTGACAAGGAACAAATTCCGGCGACGATTTTGAGATAACTCCTAATCAGTGCGCGAATCCGAAGATGAAAAGCCGAATTTCCTTGAGCTCGCGGGGACCGATGGGCCGAAGCGTGGGCAGCAGCGACCGGATACGCCTTTCGCCCTCTGCGGTGGCACGGTGTATGGTTTCGGGGTAGAGGCGATCCGTTGTGGAAAAAGGCCTGCCGCAAACACTGATGAACCCTTCAATGGCATCGGCCAGAAGAACCGGCATGATGAGCCGGTAGATGCCGGCGTCACACTCGTCGGCGGCATATCTTTTTCGGGTCCGGACAGTGTGGAGCAGTCGGCGCTTCAGTGTGGCGCAGATCGCGGATTCCGCTTTGAGGCTCTCCTTGATGATGCGGCAGATGTCGTTGGCCGGCAGCAGGGCGCCTTGTGTCCGGCGCTCGCCGTTGGGTTGCAGCGCGACGGCGTTGACGCCAAAGCGGTCGTGAAGGGATTGCTCGAAATCGGACCAGTTGACCGAGTCCCCGGGTTGCAGTTCCAGAACTGAGGCTTTCATGATTACCCCTCCTGTAGCCGCCTACCGGCTGTTGCAGGCGTTTCGATAGGCCTCCCGGATGCGGCGCTGAAGGTAGTCTTGCCGGTGACCGTCCACCCCGTCGATGTCGAAACAGTAGCCGTCCGCTCCCAAAAGCCCTTCCGGGATGAGATCCCCCAGCTCCTCGGGATCCTCGATCATGTCCCCGTAAAAGCAGACCGAAAGCCACCGGCGATCAGGGTCGTCGTCGATTACGTCAATCATTACGAAAAGCGGCCTCTCTTTCTGATTGTCGTGCATTCCCCGTAGGGAATAGCTGATGCCTGGACGCTCGTGGAATTCGAGGTCCACGTCGCCTGGGTGCAGAAGCTCCCGCAATAGGGAAACAAAGACCGGCTTGGTGCTTAGGCCGTCGTTCGTCCACTCTTCGATGAAACGTTCCACCTTTTCCATTTCGCTGTACCTCTTTGCTCCTTTCGCTGCACATCCGGAAAAACCGGATCGGGATGCTCTGCGAAGTCATTCACTTCATGCAGCCACTGTGCCAAGGTAGCCATCGATATATTCGGCGATTCTAGCTTGGATGAAATCCGCCATTTCTACAGCTTTCTCTTCCGCCATAAAACCCAGATCCCGAGTGAGATGGGCGATTTCCTCTTCACTCAACCCCGTGGTCTTTTCAATCAGAAAAGTCTCCACTTCCCCGCCCTCGGGCAGCAAGCCACATCCACCTGCGGTCCCGAGAAACTCCCCATTGATGCATATCGGGACGGCGACTTTGACAAGACCTGCATCGCATTCGCCGATGACGGACCTTTGTGTTTTTCGGGCTTGCGCCATGAAGTTCTGGTTACCCGGCGCGCAAATCGCGGAAAGAGACGCCTCGTTGGACTTGATCTTCGGACACAGACGGTTGCACCAGTTGGGTTTTCCCGTAATGCCGACGCCAGCGTTGTTGTAGACGGTGCAGTTGATATGAAACCGGTCGAAAAGCTCTTTTTCGAAGCGGGTCCACTCCTGCTTTGATGCAATATCGGTCAATTCCATTGAAAATCCTCTTCTTCGCGTTATGCAACGGACACTTGCCGCAATCTCACCGAACGAGGCTTCGATCGGTCCAAAGGCGGGGCCACCGCTGCGTTATCTGCCATTGTCTTTAACTGGGACAGGAGCTTTGATTGTTCCTTTTCCGAAATCCCGTCCAGCAGCCACTCGTTCCAGCGTTCCTGAATGCGTCGGAATTCCTTTCGGATTTCCAGCGCTTTGGGTTCCAGATAGATCAGCTTCACCTTGTGGTTGTCGGGGGAGCCGCTACGACGGATCAGACCGTATGCCTCCAGCCGGGACAGGGCCCGTGAAGTGTTGGATTTGTCCACAGCTACGCGACGGGACAGTTCGTCCTGACTGATGCCGTCCTCGGCATACAGCTCGGACAGCAGGAAAAACTGTCCGGGGCCGAAACCGAGCCGCGTCATTTCCCTGCCGACAAAAACGGCGGAAAGCCGAGAAATCCGGCAAATCCAGGGTGTCAGGCCCTCTTTGCTTCCCGCTCCGTTCATCTTCACCTCCATGTTGGAATGTCATTTCCTTCTTCTCAAAATCATAGGCGTTTTCAGTTGCGATGTCAACTGAGATTTGCCAGACAACGCCCCTTGCAGCCAAAGATCGCCTCTCCTTTCGCAAAGTCGAAAGCCATGAAAAACTGCCCGGACCGACGGGCTGCAGGGATCCGGAGTGGAGCCGGCGCTTGGAGCGCCGAAAGGACCCCGATCCGGTTGACGTGCCGGACGACTGCCCTATAGTTGGGGACGATTCTTCACACCCCAGCCGCCGGCAACGACCGGAAAAGGCACATGTTTCGAAATCCACTGCTTCTCATCGCCATCCGGCTCTACGGCGGGGATACGCCGACATCGACGGCGGACGGGCAAACATCCAACGAAGGGGGCCGCGACGCGTCTGCGTGACCGGCCCTGCCGAGGCAATCCAATGGCGTCCATCAAGAAACTGCAACGTAGACTGGAGGAGCTGGCCGAGGAAATTGAGGAAACCAAACGCCGGCTGCCGGCCCATTCCGTTAAACCGCCCGTAATGCAGGACCTGCTGCGGCTGGAAGACGAATACGACGAGGTGCTGGAGCAGATCCGGCGGCTGCGGGGAGCCCAAAACTGACCCCGCTTCCGGACGGCCTCTCCGGCCGGCGGGCCGACGCTACCACATCAGGCCGGACTCCCTTTGGATCTTCTTTTCCAGCGCTTTTCTCAGCACCGGTTCGGTTCCGTGGAAAATCACCCGTTTCCGGGCCCTCGTAATGCCGGTGTAGACGATCTCGCGGGTGAGCAGCCGGTTGTTCTCGTCGTCGGGAAGGGCCAGGAGAACGTCGTCGAACTCGGAGCCCTGGCTCTTGTGGACGGTCATGGCGAATGCGGGCTCCCACGAGGGGAGCAGGTCCACCGGGAAGTCGACTGTCCCGCCGGCGCGTCGAAAATAGGCGCGGCAGACGCCGTCCGGGTCTCGAATCAAGACCCCCACGTCGCCGTTGAACAAACCCCGGCCATAGTCGTTGCGTGTGACGAGGATCGGCGCTCCGGAAAAAACGGGGCGCCGCCCGGATGCGGAAGGGTCAAGCAATGGGATCAGGTGGCCGGCGATCCGTGCGTTGACGGCCGTGCAGCCGTACGGGCCGCCGCGCAGCAGGGTCAAGATCCGGGCCCGCTCGATCGTGGCAAAGATCCGCTCCAGCAGCGCCGCCCCCGCCTCGGTGAAAGAAAGAGATTCGGGGGGCATGCGGCCGGCCTCGGCGATAAGCGCCGGATAGCCGCCCTCTCCTCCTCCGGCGGATTCGCGGTAGTAGTGATCCGCCCATCGGCGCAGGCGGGCTTCCCACCGGTCCGGGCCGGCGGCCTCGACGAACGTCCACTCGTCCGGGTCCCCGGACATCGCCTTCGCAAACGATACCGGCTTCACCGGTGGAAAGTCGCCCCGCCGGGCCTGTCCGGCCAATTCCAGCAGACTCCCCCCGGAACGGTAGACCTTCTCCAACACCACCAGGTGCCGGGAAAATCGGGACTCCCGCTCACCGTCCGGGATCATTTCCGCAAAAACAGCACCGGCTTCCACGGAGGGCAGTTGGTTCTTGTCCCCCATGAGCACCAGACGGGTCCGCTCCGGGTCGACGGCCTGGAGGAAATGGTCCATCATCACCACGTCCACCATAGAGACTTCGTCGACCACCACCACGGATGCGGGCAACGGGTTCGTGTTCCGGTAGGTGAAGGCGTGGTAAAAGGGTCGGTAGCCCAAAAGCTTGTGGAGCGTGCTGCCCTGAAGGTCCAGCAGACCGGTGTCGGCACTGGAAGGGCGGTGGATCGATCTTACGCTGCTGCGTACCGCCTCGGTCATCCGCTGGGCCGCACGGCCGGTGGGTGCGCCCAGAACGATCTCGGGGACCGGAACCCCCGCCCGCACCAGGCAGCGCAGCAGATTCACCAGCAGGGAGGTTTTGCCCGTTCCCGGCCCTCCGGAAATGACCGAGAGCGGCGAACGCATGGCCAATCGGACGGCCTGGACCTGACGGGGATCCCTGCGCAGGGGGATCGAATCCGCCCCCAACCGGACGACGAGCGGTTTCGAGTGGATCTCCTCGATCCACGCATCCAGCTGCGGATCCGGGGCCAGGGCTCCGGCAGGCGATCCCAGAAAGGCCCCCATCCGCTTTTTGAGCCGTCGCTCGTGCACATGGTACTTGTGAAAATACAGCAGGCGCCGACCGGCGGACGTATCCAGCACCAGCGGGCGGTAGGCATTCGCCTCCTCCGCCACCAGGCGTCGATATCGCCCCGCCGCCAGTTTTTCTTCGAAATCGACGAGGGCGGCGGCGACCTCCTCCCGCAGCCCCTCCGGTACCCGCCGGCAGAATCGAACCGGATCGAGGTCCAGGCAGAGGCTTCCTTCCTCCAGTCCCGCGAAGAGAGCCGCCATTACCAGCGAAGCCGCCGCGTCGCCGGGGCACTCCCCCAACTCCAGAAGATCGTCCAGGGTCATGGCATCCAGCAGGGAAAGCTCCATGCGGCGTGCCGCCGATCCTGCGGCCGCGCCCACAAGCGGAATCTCCGGAAAAACAGGCTTCCCATCCCATCCAGAATCCGTCACGGATCAGGACCTCCCCGCCCCGGCCAGAACGGCGGCGATCTCCGCCTCGAGGCGATCGCCAGGGCCGATCTCCTCCGGGGGGACGTAGTGGATGCCGCTGCCGTCCCCGGCGCCCATGCCCCGGATAAAAAAGTAGAACACCCCGCCGAAGTGGGTATCCGGGTCGAACCGCCTCCCCAGGGTCTGCCGGAGCCAGCGAAGCACGGCCACCGTGTAGAGTTTGTATTGTAGGACGTATCCCGCCTCGTTCATATGCGCGGCAACAACGGTGGGTCGATACCCGTCATCGATGCGGTTGGACTTCCAATCGGCGATGAAAAATCGCCCGTCGTGCCGAAACACCAGATCCACGAAACCGCGGACAAACCCGCAGGGCCCGGACGACGTTGCGCATTCCGGTTCGGAGCGTGAAGAGCCGGGAGATACGGTGCGGGAATAGGTAAACTCGACCTCGTGGATTCGGTCCCGTTCGGAGAGCGCGCCGAGGCGGAAGGTTTTGCCGACGCCGCGAATGGGTGCCGTCAGTGCGTCGGCCACCACCCGGCAGACCTGGTTCCGCCATCGCGGGTCTATGCGATAGGCCTCCATCGCCTGAGCGATCCGTTCCGCGGTTTCCGGCATGTCGAGCAGGTCTCCGGGACGCTCCAGAACGGCGGCGTAATCGATCCGCTCCAGGATGTCGTGAAACATGGAGCCGACCTCGGTCCCCCCGGGCATTTGCTCCTCGGGATGCAGATCCCAGGCCGGTTGCGGCTTCCGTGGCAGCAGGCCCTCGTCCTCCTCCTTTCCTCGGTCCCGGTCCGCCCGGAACCCCGCCCGGTCCGCACCGGCTGCAAATCCGGGGGAAAGCGTCCCGTGCAGACTCGAAAAGGAGTCCAGCCGGATGCTGCGGGAACGGAAGTCGTCCTCTGGTGGCAGAAGCGGATCCGGGATCCCGCCGTTTTCGGCAGCGTCCTCTGCCGCCGGACCGTCAGCTTCTCTTTTCGACCCGCTGTCTCCGGAAAAATCGGGGGAACACCATTCGACTCCGGCGGGCGGGGAGGAGCCGGTAAAGGCCGCCGCGAGTGCGACCGGGAGGAACCGGGATGCCGGCCCCACCCATGCATGCTCGGAGGCGAGGGGGAAAAACGGTACGTACAGCTTGCATTGGGCCCGGGTCAGGGCGACATAGTACAGCCGTTTGTCCTCTTCGTCCCTTTCCCTCAAGTGCCGCTCGCGGTTCGATCGCCGCGACAGGTCGATGACCCTGCGGACGCCTGCTTGCGGGCGGCTCCCATCCACCACGTGATAGACATGCACGGGGTCCTCGGGCGGGCGGGTCAGGCCGCCGGCGACAAAAACCACCGGAAACTGCAGCCCCTTGCTGACGTGAAGGGTCATGATCTGCACCCTGGGTTCGTCGGTCTCGATCTGATGGATGTCCACGTCGTCCCGGGTTCCCGCACTCTGGTTTCGGTCGGCGTCCAAACGGGAGGACAGACCCCGGAAATCCAGGTTCTTTCGATAGGCCTCGTCCGTCAGATGCTCGAAGATTTGGCGGTAGTTGGTGAGGATTCGGTCCCGGTACCGGGATGCGGCGGTGCGGAACAGCAGACCGGAGTCCTCGATCAGGGACTGGAACAGCCGGCCCCAACGCCGGTGAGCCGCAAGCTCGTACCAGCCATGCACCAGCCGCCTTACGGGGTGGTCGGTGGAGAGGTTCTCCACTTCCATTAGATCGGCTGGAGAGAGCCCGAAAAAGGGGGTGAGCATCGCCTTTTTCAGGTCGGGAAGACTCCCGGGGTCGGCCACGGCGCGGAAGACCATGCTCAAATACAGGGCCTCCTCGGACTGGAACAGGCCGGGCTTTTTGTAGAAGGAATAGGGAATGCCGCGGTCCGCCAGCTCCATTTCCACCAGAAAGGCCTCGGACCTGCTTCGAACGAGGATGCAGATGTCGCCGAAGTGCAGCGATCGACGCTCCCCGCCTTTGGGCTGGATCTCCAAGACGCGGTCCCTGGTCAGGCGCAGGATTTCGGCAGCCACAAAACGCGCCAGGACCGGCTTGGCCGAGCGGGGCGAGCTCGGCCCGCGCAGGTCCACCAGATTGAGGGATGCGCGTCCCGAGCGGTCTTGGGCGGAGACGAGGGAGAGATCATCTTCGCCGGGGGAAGCGGACGCCCGATACTCGATGTCGAAGGGACCGCTGCGCCGTTCGGCTGAAAACCACTCGTTCCGGCCGAAAAGCCGGTTGAACAGGGACACCAGCTCGGGTTGGGACCGGAAGTTGGTGGCCAGCGAGTACAGCCGGGCCCTGCCTTCAGCAGCCAGTCGCTCCATCTCGTTGCGTGCTTCCAGGTAGGCGTAGACGTCCGCGCCTCGGAAGGAGTAAATGGCCTGCTTGGGGTCTCCGATCAGCATCAGCCGGCTGTCGGACCCGGTCTCCGAATCTTCCAGAAATAGCCGTCGAAAGATCCGCCACTGGATCGGGTCGGTGTCCTGGAACTCGTCCACAAAGGCGATGCGGTACCGTTGCCGGAGTGTTTCCAGCAACTGTGGGGCCCTATCGCCGCACAAGGCGGCATGGACCCGTTCCAGCATGTCGTCGTAGCCGATGACCCCACCCTTCTGTTTGCACACGGCGGCGTCCTCTCGCAACCGCCTCACCGCATCGACCGCCAGCAGATGGGATAGCCGCATCAGGGCGTCTTCCAGCCGCAGAAAGGTGTCCACCACCGATTTCCGCTGGGGGCAGACCTCTGGATTCGGCCCTTTTTTCAACCAT
>JAJDOA010000172.1 GCA_022340405.1 Desulfobacteraceae bacterium
TTGTGCCCGATTCCGCAGCCGCGGTCAAGGTTGCATTTCGGCTTCGGTTCTGCCATGGATCCTGCAGCGAGCTCCGCTGCGCGACCCCCCAAGCGCCGATGCTTCGGTCATCGGCAAAGGAGACAGGCGATGCCGGAGGACAGAGAAAGGCGAAAAGAGCGGTTTTCGAAAAAGATGATGGAGATACTCAATGCCGGCGCCGTCAATCTCGCGCTGGCCATCGGATATCGTACAGGGCTTCTGGATGCGATGGACGGGCTGGATACACCGCTGTCCTCCGCCGAAATCGCAGCGGCGGCCGGGCTCCACGAGCGGTATGCTCGGGAGTGGCTGGGAGTGATGGCGGCAGCCGGCATTGTCGAGCTCACCGAGGGAGAGGGTGAAACCGAGCGCTTCCTTCTACCCGGAGCCCACGGCGATCTGCTGACCCGCAGGGCCGGGGAGGCGAACCTCGGCGTGTACACGCAAGAAATCCCGCTGCTGACACAGTGTGCGATGGAGGCTGTGGTGGACGGATTTCATACCGGTTCCGGTGTCGGCTACGAACGATATCCGAAATTTCAGGCTTTCATGACCCAGTTGGCCGACGCCAAGCATCGCCGCATGCTCATTTCCACATTCCTGCCGTCCGTGGACGGGGGCCGGCTCGTGAAACAGCTGCAGCAGGGCATCCGTGTCTGCGATGTGGGCTGCGGCGAGGGCGTCGGCCTGCTGTTGATGGCCGAGGCTTTTCCAAACAGTCGATTCACGGGAATCGACCTTTTCGCGGAGCCTGTGGAAGAGGCCAGGCGGCGCGCCCGCAGGATGGCGCTGCACAACGTCGAGATCCTGCGCCAGGACGCCTCCGAACTTGATGCAGACGAAGCCCTGCGGGAGTCCTTCGATTACGTCACGGCCTTCGATGCCATTCACGACCAGACCCGGCCTCGGCAGGCCCTTGCGGGGGTGTGGTCGATTTTGAAGCCGGGCGGCCGTTTCTCCATGGTGGACATCGCCGCCGACAGCCGGACGGCACGCAATCTCGACCACCCCATGGGAGCCTTTCTCTACACCGTAAGCCTGATGCACTGTCTGCCGGTGGGTCTCGTGGAAGGCGGTGAAGGTCTGGGGATGATGTGGGGACGGCAAAAAGCGACCGCGCTGCTGCAAGAGGCCGGATTTTCCGACGTTAAGGTCTCTGAAATTCCCGAAGATCCCTTCAATCTGCATTTTTTCTGCACCCGGCGCTGAACCGGCCCGATGTTGCCTAATCCTCCGCACCGCTTACCTTATGCGGCGGTTCGGAATCTGATGCGACAAAACCAGTGATTGCTTGCAGGCGCTCCCCGCATTTCCGGCGGGCGAGGCGGCAAACTGCAAAGGACGGGAACATGACCCCGGAGATTGCTCTCATTCTGTCGATTCTCACCGTTAGCGTGGTGTTGCTGGTGACGGAATGGATCCCCATGGAGGTAACGGCGCTGCTTGCCCTGGGAGCGGTTGCCCTGACGGGTCTGGTCCGGCCGGTGGAGGCCCTTTCCGGTTTCAGCAGTCCGGCCGTGGTCACCGTGTGGGCCGTGTTCATCATCAGCGGAGGGTTGACCCGCACCGGCGTCGCCAACATCATCGGGAAAATGGTGCTGAAAATGGCCGGCCGCAGGGAAGCCCTCATGGTCGCTGTGGTCATGATCACGGCCGGCGTGATGTCCGCTGTCATGAACAACGTGGCCGTGGCGGCGCTGATGCTTCCGGTGGTAATGGACGTCGCCCGCCAGACCGAAACCCCGCCCTCCCGGCTTCTGATGCCCCTGGCTTATGGATGCCTGCTGGGGGGCCTCGCCACGCAGATCGGCACCCCGCCCAACATCCTCGTCACCGAAGCCCTGAGAGAGGCCGGGCTGCCGACCTTTTCTTTCTTCGATTTCACACCGGTGGGTCTTGTGGTCATGGCGGCCGGGGTGGCTTTCATGGTGCTGGGTGGACGATTTCTGCTGCCGGACCGCAACCCTGTACGGGAATCCTCCGAACGTGGCGGTGGCGAATGGAAGTCCGCATACGGACTGAACGAAAGGCTGTTCCACATTCGGATCCCGCGTGGATCCCCCTTGGTGGAGAAAACCCTTTCCGAGAGCCGAATCGGTTCCGCCCTGGAAGTGACGGTTCTCGGGATTACGCGGGAGGATCGAACCCTTATCGCACCGGATCCCTCCGAGCGCCTCGCGGCCGGCGACTTGCTGGTGGCCGAGGGCCCCGCCCACGGCATTCAGTCCCTGCAAAGCTGGCGCCTTCTTGATCTGGCCGAGAATCGTGCCGGCATCGGGGATATCTTCAAGGATCCAATCCAGGCCGCCGAGGTGCAGGTTGCCGATGGATCTCCGCTGGAGGGAAAGACGCTCAATGCGCTGGGTTTCAGAGAACGATATCAGGTGAGCGTGCTCGGCGTGTCCAGAGACGGTCGGGTGCACCGGACCCGCCTGCCGAATTTTGCCCTCCGTTCCGGCGACCACCTGCTGGTGGCCGGACAAGAACGGTTTCTGCAGCAACTGGCGAAGTTTCCGGAGCTGGAACGAGTCCGGCGGGTCTCCGGGGATGCGGTGGTCGAGCGCTGGTCGCTGGACGAACGCCTGGTGGCCATGATGGTTCCGGAGGAATCCTCCCTGGTGGGAAGAACGCTTCGGCAGACCCGCCTGGGGGGTGCCCTGGGCTTGCGGGTGCTGGGCATCCGGAGAAAAGAGGACCCCATTGTCCTCCCGGAGCCCCAGGAGGTTCTCCGCTCGGGGGACCTCTTGATCATGGAGGCCAGCCCCGAGGACTTCGAGATCCTCCACGGCCTGGAGCAACTCGAGGTTCAGCAGGGCTCCCAGCCGAGGATGGAGTCGCTGCTCACGGATCGATACGGACTCGTGGAAGCCATCCTTTCTCCCCACACGACGCTTGCCGGTCGGACGCTGCGACAGCTGAATTTTCGCGAAAAATACGGCTTGAACGTGTTGGCGGTATGGCGGGAGGGATCTCCGATTCACGACGGTTTGGGAGACCTGCCGTTGCGGTTTGGAGATGCCCTGCTGCTGTTCGGTGCCGATGAGAAAATCCGGATGCTGGGCGCGGAGCCCGATTTCATCGTATTGACCGGCACCGCGCAGGAACGCCCGCGATCGGAGAAAGCGAAGGTTTCGGTCTCCATTCTGGCCGCGGTTCTCTTTCCGGTGGTGGTGGGATGGGTGCCCATTTACATCGCCGCCGTCGTGGGGGCCGCCCTGATGGTGCTTTTCCGCTGCCTGACCATGGAAGAGGCGTACCGTCAGATCGAGTGGAAGGCCGTGTTTCTGATTGCAGGTATGCTGCCGTTGGGGACCGCCCTGGACCAGACCGGTGCTGCCCGGCTCATTGCCGAGGCGGTTGTGGGCGTTGTCGGCCCGCTGGGCCCGAGGGCGGTGATGGCAGGCCTGATCGCCCTGACCTTCGCCGCCACCTGTTTCATTCCCACGGCGGCGTTGGTGGTGCTCATGGCTCCCATTGTGCTGAGGACATCCATGGACATGGGAATCTCTCCGCATGCGCTCATGATGGCGGTCGCCATGGCCGCTTCCGCCAGCTTCACCACTCCCATCGCCCACCCGGCCAACATCCTGGTCATGGGCCCCGGCGGCTATCGATTCCTGGATTACCTCAAGGTGGGCGGGATCTTGACTGCGGTGATTTTTGTCGTGCTGTCGGTGGTTGTTCCGCTGTTCTGGCCGTTGAGGCCCTGATCAGAAGCCGTCTCAAAATTCGGATTTTCGTTCCCCGGGTAAAACCCGGGATCTTCGACTCGGTCAAGGAGGATCCGAGTTTTCAGCCGCAGGAATACGTCCGTATTTCGAGGACTGGAAACGAGGACCCGACGCCGAGACTTGTCCGCCTCAGGCGGGGTGGGCCAAAAGACAATTTAGAAACAGTCCCTAATCCTCATCGTCATCCATGAGGTCCTCGTCCTCGGCGAAGCCTTCGAGAAGGTCGGTCATATCCGCGATTTCGCTGGTGACATTCGAAACCATCAGGGAGAGCTCGGATTTGAGATCTTCCGATGTTTCGATATCTTCGATGAGTGTGGAAAGGTCCTCGATTTCCGACTGAATGTTGTTGATGCGGAATTGGATTTCGTCCATCAGCGGCTTGTCTTTTCCCATGACTGGTCCTCCAAGCGGATGGGGTGGTGGCGGCAACCGCCGCTTGCAATGCCGGGTCCGGCAGTCCATGAGAGAGAGACATGGATGCCGGGGCTTGGCGGTCTCGTGTATCACGATTTCTCCGGTTTGCACAGAGATACTCGTTTCGGCTGATCCGCCGCCGCTGGCCGGAGCGGCCGGAAGCGGGCTTTCGGCTTTTTCCAGGAAGCGCGCTTGCACAAATAGCGACGGAACGGTACACAACCCACATGCGCGTGTTGCTTTACTATGGGTATGCGTTTTTGGTGCTTTTTTTGTACGGGGGACAGGTGTGCCCCTTCATTGAGAGCCTGACGCTTTTCGAATGGGGAGGCCTGCTCCTGGCCGTCATGGCGGTCCAGTCGGTTGCCCGGGTTCGCCTGGTGAGGAGGCTCGTCTCCGACAGCCCTTACGAAGTGCAGGCTTCCCGGCAGTTCTGGGCGGAATTTTTGGCGTTTTTCGCATCCGGCCTGTTGATCGCCGGATTCAATCTCGCCTCCTATCATTTCCCTTTGGGCAGCGGCTTCAAGGTGCTGCTCGGCTTTTCCCTGATGGGCTTCTTCACAGCAGCCGACCTGGCAATGGAGCGGGAGCGCCTCATCTTGAAGGAGACGGAGCGCGGCGGCCGACCGATTCCAATGCCGGAGCGCATCTTTCCGCTGACACGGAAGATCACCGTGGTGGCCTCGATACTGGTTGTCGCCACCTCCACCGTTATTTTTCTGCTTGTGGTAAAGGACCTGGATTGGCTGATGCAGCTGGACGCAGGCAACCGGATCCGCGCGGTGTGGGTGATCCTGGGGGAGGTGGCCTTCGTCTTGGTGGTCATTCTGCTCCCAACCATTTTCCTGATCCGTTCCTTCTCGCGAAACTTGCGCATTTTTCTTTCCAGCGAAAACGACGCCCTTCTGCGGGTTTCCCAGGGTCGTCTGGACCAGTACGTGACTGTGGCCACGAGCGACGAATTCGGACTCATGGCCCACTACACCAACCGAATGATCGACGGCCTCAAGCGGCTGAACGAGGAGCTAGAGCAGGCCCAGGATGCCACCATCTGCAGCCTGGCTTCGCTGGCCGAGACGCGAAGCTCCGAGACCGGCGAACACATTCGGCGGACCCAGCATTACGTGCTCGCCTTGGCCGAGCGGCTGCGGCAACTCGACGGCATCGACCAGGACCTGGATGATGAGGCGATACGACTTCTCTTCAAGTGTGCTCCGCTGCACGACATCGGCAAAGTCGGCGTTGCCGATCGCATCCTGCTCAAACCGGGGCCGCTCGATCCGAGGGAATGGGAGGAGATGAAACGGCACACCCTCTACGGCCGGGATGTGCTGCGCCGGGCCGAGGAGAGCATCGGATCGGAGAGCCCTTTTCTTCGCGTCGCCGGGCAGATCGCCTACACGCATCACGAAAAATGGGACGGCAGCGGTTACCCGCAGGGTCTGCGCGGCAGGCAGACGCCGCTGTGTGGGCGGATCATGGCGGTGGCGGACGTCTACGATGCGCTGATCAGCAGTCGGGTGTACAAGGCGCCCCTTTCCCACGACGAGGCCTGTGCGATCATCGTCGAAGGCAAAAATCTCCAGTTTGATCCGGCCGTCATCGAAGCTTTCACGGCCGTACAGGATCGCTTTCGTGAGATTTCCCTGCAGTTTGGAAACAACGGAGAAACCCCCACCCGATGAACCGGAAACAGCGGGGAGTCCTCAATCCCTCGACACAAACCAAGTTCCCGGACGAAAAAAAGCCTTCAGCGTGTGTTTTCGGCGATGGCGCGAACCATTTGGCTCCACAGGCCCGGATAGGCCATGCCGTGGCCCAACCCCTCCACCACGCAAAGGGCGGCGTCTGCCGTCGCGTCGGCCACGTCTCTTCCGTGGGGCAGGGGAAATACGGTGTCGTGGTCGCCGTGGATGACCAGCGTGGGCACATCGATGCGGCGCAATGCCCGCCGGCGTCCCGGCGCTGCGAGGATGGCCGCCATCTGCCGGAAAAAGCCTGCGGGATAGCGCATCCGGTCGTAGGCGGCGGAAGAGATCTCGCGCTGCAGTCGGGGGTCGAAATGGGGCGAACCGCCGGAAAAGGCACGGTAGACGTCCACGATGTAGTCGAGGTAGGCTTCTTTTTCGTCAGGCGGGACCGACAGCAGCGCAGCCGCCGCCTCCGGCGTAGACGGCGGCAGGTCGGGTTCGCCTGTGGTGGTTTCCAGGCAAATCAACGAACGCAGCCGTTCGGGCGTTTCGATGGCCATGACCTGCGCAATCATTCCCCCCATGGAAATGCCGCAGACGTTTGCCTTGGGGATGCCCAGGGCGTCCATCAGCCCGCACGTGTCTGCGGCCATGTCCCGAAGGGTGTACGGGATCGAAGGAGCGCCGCCCACCGCTACGGCGGCCGCTACGGCGTCCGGATCCGGATGCCCGCCCCGTTCGATCTTCGAGGACAGGCCCACATCCCGGTTGTCGAACCGGATCACGAAATGGCCGGCCTCCGCCAACATGCGGCAGAACCGCTCGGGCCAGCCGATCATCTGGCTGACCAACCCCATAATCAGCACCAGGGGAAGGTCGGCCGGTTCTCCGAACGTCTCGTATGCGATTTCGATGTCGTTGGCCCTCACCGTCGGCATGGCATACCTCCCGGATCGCATCCCGCAATCCGATACAAGTTCCGTCCCGCATATATCCGGTGTTCTTAACCGATCGACAGGATACCGTCTACCGTATGCCCATGCAACAAAAGCGTGTTGAACCGGCGTCAGCGAACGCATTCCCCGGTCCTTCACGAGGACCCGAAATCCAAATGCAGAAACAGCCCTTACTTGTCGGATAGACCGGATCGGCGTTCTCTATGCCGGGTTTGCACTTTGATCCGATATTGCTGTATGATGCCGATGTCATTGGATCATCGTCGACCCCCATTTTCCAGGAGAGAGTCATGCCTCTGCATCCTTTGGCCGGAAAACCGGCCCCGCCGGAACTGCGGATCGATCTGCCCAAACTGGTCAGTGCCTATTTCACCCTTCACCCGGACCCGGGCAACGATGCACATCGGGTGAGCTTCGGCACTTCCGGCCACCGCGGGTCTTCCCTGAAAAACAGCTTCAACGAGGATCACGTCCTGGCCGTTACGCAGGCCATATGCGACTGGCGCAACGACAACCGGATCACCGGACCGCTTTTTCTTGGCAAGGACACCCATGCCCTGTCCGAGGCCAGCTTTGCCACGGCGCTGGAGGTGCTGGCGGCAAACAGCGTGCAGGTCTTCGTTCCGGAAGGTCTGGGTTATACGCCCACTCCCGTGATATCCCACGCCATTCTGGTCTGGAACCGCGACCATACGGAGGCCCGTGCCGACGGCATTGTCATCACCCCATCCCACAACCCGCCCGGAGACGGCGGCTTCAAGTACAATCCTCCGCACGGCGGCCCGGCCGACACCGGCATCACCGGATGGGTCCAGGATCGGGCCAACGACTACTTGCAGCGTCAGTTGCAGGGCGTCCGGCGCCAAGTCTTCGAAAAGGCCCTGCAGGCCGAAACCACCCAGTTCCGGGACTACATTCGGCCGTATGTGGAGGATCTGCAGAACGTGGTGGACATGGATGTCATCCGGTCCTCCGGTCTGCGCATGGGAGTGGACCCGCTGGGCGGGTCTTCCGTATCCTTCTGGGAGCCCATCGCCGAACGGTATCGCCTCGATTTGGAGGTGGTGAATCCCCAGGTGGACGCGACCTTCTCTTTCATGACCGTGGACAAAGACGGCGCCATCCGGATGGACTGTTCTTCCCCCTACGCCATGGCAGGGCTCATCGGCATGCGGGAGCGGTTCGACATTGCCTTTGGAAACGATCCCGACGCCGACCGCCACGGCATCGTGACACCCGAGGGAGGTCTGCTGAATCCGAACCATTTTCTGGCCGTGGCGGTATGGTATCTGTTCCGAAACCGCTCATCGTGGCGTGCCGACGCAGCCGTTGGAAAAACCCTGGTCAGCAGCGCGATGATCGATCGGGTGGCGCGTCGGCTGGACCGCCGTCTGGCGGAGGTGCCGGTAGGTTTCAAGTGGTTCGTGGAGGGACTGCTGGAAGGAAGCCTCGGCTTCGGGGGCGAAGAGAGCGCGGGCGCATCCTTTCTCCGGAGGGACGGAACCGTCTGGAGCACGGACAAGGACGGGATCATCATGGATCTGCTGGCCGCCGAGATCACGGCACGCACCGGCGACGATCCCCATCGGCAGTACGGGCAGCTGACCGAGATGTTCGGCGAACCCCTGTACGAGCGCATCGACGCCCCGGCGAGCGCCGAGCAGAAACGGGTTCTCACTTCCCTGAACCGGGAAGGCCTGACCGAGACCACGCTGGCAGGCGAGCCGATCCAGACCGTCCTGACCCGAGCCCCGGCAAACGACGCTCCCATCGGCGGCATCAAGGTGGTTGCGGAAAACGGCTGGTTTGCCGCCCGGCCTTCCGGCACCGAGGATATCTACAAGATCTACACCGAGAGCTTCATCGGAGAAGAACACCTGCGACAGATCCAGGAGGAGGCGCGCGCGATGATCGACCGCGCATTCAGCGAAAGGAGCACCCGATGAACCGGCAAACGGGCACTTTTTTCTTGACAGGGCCGGACACCGGCTGTACGGTCCGCTGAAAAGGAGAAGCGACCAACGATGAAGACGTGCGCAGGCAATCGCTATTTTTATTACGACTTTACCTATTATTGGAGCGGTCTGCCTGCGGTGCGCTGACGAAATGACATAACCGAAACAAAAGCCGCGGGCGGACCTCACGCCGCGGCTTTTTTCTTTCCAAGGGCCGTGGCGGCGGGACGATCGCTCCACGGCCTTTTTCTTCCGAAGGCGAAGAAAGGGGTCGAACGGTAACCCAACACCCGGCGGCACACGCCGGATGCGAAATCGTTTGGTGATGCGGTGGAAGCACTGCCACAATCGACCGAAAGGATGGCCGCCATGAACATTGCACAGACCGAGGATATCCGGGTAAGGGACTACCTGCCGCTGATGCCTCCGAGGGAACTGAAACAGGATCTGCCGCTTTCGCCACAGGCCGAAAAAACCGTCGTGCAGGGAAGGGAATCCATACAGCGAATCCTCTCCAGGGAGGATCCCCGGCTGCTGGCCGTCGTCGGACCCTGCTCCATTCATGACGAGGACGCGGCGCTGGAGTACGCTGGACGCCTGGCCGCTCTGCGGGATGAGGTTTCCGACAGCTTTTACCTGCTGATGCGTGTGTACTTCGAAAAGCCACGCACCACCATTGGGTGGAAGGGGCTCATCAACGATCCGCACATGGACGGCAGTTGCGACATGGACACCGGCTTGCGCAGGGCCAGAAGCCTTCTCATGAAGCTGGCCGAAATGGGGCTTCCCACTGCCACAGAGATGCTGGAGCCCATCACTCCCCAGTATCTGGCCGATCTGGTCAGCTGGTCGGCCATCGGCGCTCGCACCACCGAGTCGCAGACCCATCGAGAGATGGCCTCCGGGCTGTCCATGGCGGTGGGCTTCAAGAACGGAACCGACGGCAGCCTTTCCTCCGCGATCAACGCGCTGGTGGCTGCGCGTGCCGCGCAGAGCTTCCTCGGGATCGATCAGGACGGCAAGACCTGCATCGTGCAGACCGCCGGCAATCCATGGGGCCACATCGTACTGCGGGGTGGGAAAAGACCCAACTACGATCCCATCAGCATCGAAGAGGCCCGGCTGCGTCTCATCGAGAAGGGTCTGCCCGAGGCCGTGATGGTGGATTGCTCCCACGGAAACTCCCACAAGAAATACCAGGGTCAGGCCATCGTATGGCGCAACGTGGTAGACCAGTACATCAACGGAAGCGACGCCCTCGTCGGGCTGATGCTGGAAAGCCACCTATTCGAGGGCAATCAGAAATACACCGGAGATCCGTCCCTTCTCCGATACGGGGTTTCCATCACCGACGAGTGCATTTCCTGGAAGACAACGGAGCAGCTGCTGCGCAACGCACACGAGAAGATCGCCAACGCAGGGGGCGCGAGGCTGTACCGGGATGCATCGTGACGGAAGGCCTGCGAAGAAACGATCTCAAAATTGTCTTTTGGCCCAACCCGCCAGAGTCGGACAAGTCTCGGCGTCGGGTCCTCGTTGACCTTGAGCGAAAATCCGAATGTTGAGATCGCTTCAGGTCGTCCGGGGGGGCGGGACACTCACGGAAGCTTCGGCCGTTTCCCGGTGGCTTGCCACCGCTCCGGTTTGCCTGTATGAGAAAACGGAACCGGGTTGTTTTTGCAGATGACAGCCCCTGCTGAACACCCGTTCCCCTCCGAATCGGAATGGGTTTCTGAAAAGGCCGCCGCGCCCTGATGGGCGGGGTCGGATTCTGAAAAACCGGAAACCCTTGCAGCGCATCCTTTCCAGGGCAATGAAGTTGCCCACCGGCGGATTTCAGCGATGAAGAAGGTCGACGTTCGAGGCAGCACCGGGTCATCGGTGATTCTTGTGGGAGAAAACTTGGAAAACCTGCACCGGTATCTTCCGGACGGTCGCTGCGTCATCTTGACGGACACTCGGGTGCAGGAGCTGTACGGCCGGCGGTTTCCAGCAGTCGATGTCATCGCGGTAGGAACGGGCGAAGGAATCAAGACGCTCGAAACCGTGCGGGAGGTTTACGACCGTCTCGTATCCCTGGAGGCGGACCGGACCACCTTTCTGATCGGAATCGGGGGCGGCATCGTTTGCGATTTGGCGGGATTCGTCGCCTCCACCTATCTGCGAGGGGTGCCCTTCGGCTTTGTCGCAAGCACGCTTCTGGCTCAGGTGGATGCCAGTGTGGGCGGGAAAAACGGTGTGAATTTCGCGGGATACAAAAATCTCGTGGGCACCTTCAATCAGCCGGCCTTCGTGATATGCGACCCGGTGTTGCTGCACACGTTGCCGCAGGAGGAGGTGCAGTGCGGCATGGCGGAAGTGGTCAAGCACGCCGCAATCGCCGACGCCGGCCTGTTTGCCGCACTAGAAAAGGACGCCGACCGCGCCGTCGCCCTTGACCGGGAAGTGATGGAGCGTCTGGTGCACGAATCGGTGGTGATCAAGGCCGATGTCGTCAATCGGGACGAAAAAGAGAAGGGGGAGCGGAGAAAGCTCAACTTCGGCCACACCCTCGGCCACGCCCTGGAAAAAGTGACAGGGATATCCCACGGTCGGGCCGTAAGCCTCGGCATGGTATTTGCGGCCGAACTTTCCGTCCGGTACGGCATGCTGTCGGAAGTGGACGCGATGCGCCTGCGCGGCCTGCTGCAGCGCCTAAATCTTCCGGACCGCCTTCGCTTTGACCGGAAAGCGGTGCTGGAGGCTCTGGGTAAGGACAAGAAAAGGGAAGGGGATGCGGTGTATTTCGTTCTGCTGGAAAAGCTGGGGCGTGCCACCGTCCGCCCCATCCCGCTGAGGGATCTGCGCGAAACGGCCGAAAGGATCGATTGGGCCGCCGGCCCGGTCCAGCACGACGGGACAGGAGAAGATGTCGGATAGCAGCAGAGACGGCAGTCGGGACGTCGACGGTCTCCCCATCGACGCCGGCACCGCGCTGTATGCGGTATTCGGAGACCCCGTGGGCCACAGCCTCAGCCCCGTGATGCACAACCGCGCCTTCTCCGTATGCGGCATCCAAGCGGTCTACCTGGCATTCCGGATTAAGGACATCGCCGCGGCGGTCGGAGCCGTTCGGGCCCTGCCGATGCGCGGGGTGAGCGTGACGTTGCCCCACAAGGTGGCGGTCATGGGGTATCTGGACAGCGTGGATGACACCGCGTACGACATCGGAGCCGTGAACACGCTGGTCTGGCGGGAAGGCGCCCTCCACGGAACCAACACCGACGGTGCCGGAGCCGTCGGCGCGTTGCGGGAGGTCGCTGGCCTGAAGGGTGCGCGTGTGGCTGTGATCGGTGCCGGCGGAGCAGCCAGAGCCGTTGTGCACGGCATGTCCGCCGCCGGAGCCCGCGTCACCGTGGTCAACCGATCCGAAGAAAGAGGGAGGCGGCTCGCCGCAAGGCAACAGGGGTCCTATTGCCCACTGGACGCCTTCGGCGGCTTGGAATGGGATATCCTGGTGAACGCCACACCGGTGGGCATGTACCCCGACGTGGAAGCCATCCCCGTACCGGAGAAGGAGATCCGCCCCGGAACCGTGGTGATGGACACCGTCTACAACCCGATGCGGACGCGCCTGATCCATGCCGCGGAGAAAAGAGGCTGCCGAGTCGTCACCGGGGACGCCATGTTCGTCCACCAGGGAGCGGCCCAGTTCACGCTTTGGACGGGAAGACCCGCACCTGTGGAGGCCATGCGGGAAGCGGTGCTGGCAGCCCTTGGGGCGGAGCCCGCCGAGGCCGTGTAGAAGTCATCTCGAATTTGTCTTTCCGCCCAACCCGCCGGTGGGATCGCTGACTCCGAACGGGCGGGGATCACCCCCGCCCCTACGAAAAGCGGGAAATCCCGTTTTCATCGGAACCTAATTTTTGGCGACTGCTATAGATCCAAGCCTCGACGAACAATGGTGAAGCATGAGAGAAATCCTGCCCCACACCCCGAAGAACGCCCGTGTCACCGTTCCCGGTTCCAAGAGCCTGACCCACCGCTTTCTCATCGGAGCCGCTTTGGCCGACGGCCGCTGTACCCTTGTCCGCCCGCTGGACAGCGAGGACACTCGGCTGACCGCGGCCGCCCTGCAGCGGATGGGTGCATCCATCGATGCGTCCCACGAAGAAGAGTGGACCGTTCACGGCACGGGTGCCGCTCCGGGGCCCTGCGGTGAGCCCATCCATCTTGGCAATTCCGGTACTTCCATGCGGCTTCTCATGGGTACGGCCGCTCTCGGCGAGGGTACGTATATCCTGACGGGATCGGAACGGATGCAGCAGCGTCCGGTTCACCATCTGCTGGAGGCGCTGGAGCGGATCGGGGTCCCGGCGCGATCCATCTCCGGCAATGGCTGCCCACCGGTGGAAATCCAGGGCGGGCGCCTCCGCGGCGGGTCGACCCGAATCGATTGCTCGGTCAGCAGTCAATACCTTTCGTCGCTGCTGCTGCTCGCTCCGAGCCTGGCTGAGGGGCTGGAGATCGACGTCGTCGGCGGACCGGTTTCCCGGCCCTACGTGGATCTGACCGTTTCGGTCCTGGAGGCCTTCGGCATCCGCCTGTCGCGGGACGGATACCGGAGCTTTTCGGTACCCGGGCGGCAGCGGTACCGACCGGGTCGCTACGCGGTGGAACCGGATTGCTCCCAGGCAGGCTATTTCTGGGCGGCGGCGGCCGTCACCGGCGGCGCAGTAACGGTGGCCGGCATTTCACCGGACTCACGACAAGGCGATCTTCGATTTGCGAAAGTGCTTGCTTCCATGGGATGCCGCGTGGAATATGAGGCAGATGCGGTAACCGTCGCCGGTGGACCGTTGCGGGCCGTTCGCGTGGACATGGCCGATATGCCCGACCTGGTTCCGACCCTCGCGGTGGTGGCCGCGTTCGCCCAAGGAACGACGCGCATCGAAAACGTCCCCCACCTGAAGGCCAAGGAGAGCGACCGGCTGGCGGCGGTCGCCAGGGAATTGCAGCGCATGGGCGTCGATGCCCAGGACACCGGTGACGGGCTGTCCGTGACGGGAGGAGGGCTGCACGGCGCGGACATCCGAACCTACGAAGACCACCGCATCGCAATGAGTTTCGCCGTTGCGGGGCTCCGCATACCGGAAGTGCGGATTCTGGGAGAGGGTTGTGTCGCCAAGTCCTTTCCCGGTTTCTGGGAGGTCTTCGACATGCTGTACCGGCCGGAACGATACGAATGAACCTTTATCTCATCGGATTCCGCTGCACAGGAAAGACGACGGTAGGCCGCTTGCTGGCCCGACGGTTGGGGTGGCGGTTCGTGGACACCGACGAGCAAATCGTCCAGCAGAAGGGGCGCTCGGTTCTTCAAATCGTCCGGCAGGAAGGCTGGAGTCGGTTCCGGGACCTGGAAAGCGAGGTGGTGCGGCAGGTAACCGCAACCGACCGACAGGTGGTGGCCACCGGCGGTGGAGCCGTGCTCCGGGAGCAGAACACCCAGCGCATGCGGGACTCCGGGATCATCGTCTGGTTGCGGGCGACTCCCGAAACGATCCGCGATCGCATTCTGCTGGACCTGGGCTCCATCGAACAGCGCCCGGGCCTCACCGTGCAGGGAACCCACGACGAGGTGGAAGGCGTTCTCACCGAGCGGATCCCTGTCTACGAGAGCGTGACGAGTTTTCATGTCGATACCGACGATCGAACGCCGGAGCAGGTCTGCGAAACCATTCTCGACGAGCTGTGATGCACACCGGCGGCGCGGGGAACGCGATGACATAGACCGGCACCACACCGCCGTGGCGAACGGTGTCGTTCGGATCGACCGGCGAAAACGGAATAGGGGCCGTTACCAAATGGTCTTTGGGCCCAATCCGCCTGAGGCGGACAAGTCTCGGCGTCGGGTCCTCCTTGACCTCGAACCCAAATCCGAATTTAGAAACAGCCCCTATTCGGTATAGCATTTGTCCTTTTTCCGATTGGAATGGCCTCTTTCTTGTTTTTCGTAGGGGCGGGCGGGGTTGATCCCCGCCCGTCACGGCGCACCGCAACACCCTAAGCGGGAGGGGATAAACCCCTCCCCTACAGTTCAAGCAAAAAGCTTGCTGAAACGGAACAGAATTCAGACAATTGTTCTAGGAGCGACAACACGCGGGAGAGAGACGATGTTCAGCACTTTCGGAACGATGTTTCGCCTGACCACCTTCGGTGAATCCCACTGCCGGGCCGTGGGGGCGGTGGTGGACGGTTGCCCCCCCCGGCTGGCACTGGTCGAGGACGACATCCAGCAGCAGCTCGACCGCCGCAGGCCGGGACAAAGCCGCCTGACCACCGAAAGGGATGAGTCGGACCGCGTTTCGATTCTCAGTGGCACCGAAAATGGTCTGACGCTGGGCACCCCCATCGGCCTTTTGGTGCCCAACCGCGACCAGCGGCCTGCGGACTACGGCTCCATGAGCGATATTCCCCGGCCCTCCCATGCCGATTTTACGTATCAGGAAAAATACGGCATCCGCGCCGCCAGCGGGGGCGGCCGCTCCAGCGCCAGGGAGACCGTCGGACGCGTGGCCGGCGGCGCCGTCGCGGAAAAGCTGCTGCAGGAGTGGTTCGGGGCGGAGATCGTCGCCTGGGTAAGCTCTGTTGGTGAGGAGAATGCGGCGGACGTCGACCCGGAAACGGTCACCCGTACGGCTGTGGATGCAAGCCCGGTCCGTTGCCCCGACAGCGGTGCAGCGGACCGGATGGTCGAGCGCATCGCCCGGGTGCGGGAGGCTTCCGATTCGGTGGGCGGTGTGGTCAGCTGCGTCTGTCGAAAGCTCCCGGCGGGGCTGGGGGAACCCGTTTTCGGCAAGACCGAGGCGCTTCTGGCCCAGGCCATGTTGTCCATTCCCGCCACCAAAGGGTTTGAAATCGGCTCCGGCTTTGCGGGAGCCCGGTTGCAGGGCAGCCGCCACAACGACACCTTCGTGCGAAAAGGCGATCGCCTGGGTACGCTCACCAACCGCAGCGGAGGCGTTCAGGGAGGCATCACCAACGGGGAACCCGTCATGTTCCGGGTCGCCTTCAAGCCGCCGGCCACCATCGGACGGGAGCAGCACACCGCCGACTTTTCCGGCCGGCCCGTGACCCTGGCCGCCAAGGGCCGGCACGACCCCTGCGTGGTTCCCAGAGCCGTTCCCATCGTGGAGGCCATGGCGGCCTTGGTGTTTGCCGACCTCGCGCTGCTGCAGGCCGCGCGGTCCTGGGGGCGGGACGGAGGTCGGCGCTGATATGCGGTTTTCCCCGCGCATGCAGGCCGTGGCCGAGTCGCAAACCACACGGTTGATGCCGGTGCTGGAGCGCCTGCGCCGGCAGGGGCGGGACATTGTTTCCCTGGCCGTGGGGGAGCCGGAATACCCGACACCGGCGGAAATCGTGACGGCGACGTGCCGAGCGGCGCAGGAAGGTCACACCCGTTACGGGCCGGTTGCCGGCCTGCCGCGACTGCGGGAGCGGCTCGCCCAAGACTTCCCGGGCTGGGGACCGGAAAACATCGTTGTGAGCAACGGCGCCAAGCAGTGCCTGTTCCAGCTTTTTCAGATCCTCTGCGGCCCGGGCGACGAGGTCCTTCTTCCACGACCTGGATGGGTCAGTTTTGCCGAACAGATCCGCCTTGCCGGCGCCCGACCGGTTTTTGTCGACTGTCCGGATCATCAAATCAACCCGGATCGGATGTCCGCCGCAGTCACGGCCAAGACCCGTGTCGTCCTGCTCAACAGTCCCAACAACCCCACCGGGGCGGTGTATGCACCCAGCCGTATCGCTGCCGTGGCCGACCTTTGCCGGACCCACGACCTTGTCCTGATTTCCGACGAGGCCTACGAGGGGTTCGTCTTCGACGGAAACGAATGCGTGTCGGCATTCGCGTTTCCCCACATTCGATCCAGGTTGGCCGTGGTGAGAAGCTTCTCCAAGCGATTCTGCATGACCGGGTTCCGGGTGGGTTACGCGGCGGCGTCCGAGGCGTTGATCCGTGAAATGGTAAAACTCCAAAGCCACGCCACGGGCAACGTGTGCACCTTTGCCCAGCACGGCGCGCTCGCTGCTCTGTCCCTGACCGAAGACCCTGCCGCCGCCTGGCGCGAAGACCTGCAACGAAAGCGAGACCTTGTCTTCAGCCGCCTTTCGCCCATCTATCCTTGCCGGCGGCCCCAAGGCGCCTTTTACTTTTTTCTCGATGTGTCATCCCGCTTGCAGGAGGGGGAGACAGCCGCGGATTTCGCGGCCCGACTGCTGGATGCCGCGGCCGTCGCCGTGGTACCCGGAGACGCTTTCGGGGTCCGGGACCACATCCGGGTTTCCTATGCCGTTGCCGAGGACCGCCTGGTGGAGGCACTGGATCGCATGGAGGCGTTTTCATGATCGGCATCGTGGGCTACGGCCGTTTCGGAAAGCTGATGGCCCGGTATCTGTCCGAGGACTTCACCGTCCGGGTGTATCGGCGGCGGGAGGGAGACCCCGAGCCCTGGGAGACACGCATTGCCTTCGACGATTTGGACGGCGTTTGTCGCCTGCCGCTGGTGATCCTGGCGGTGCCCATCTCTGCGATGGCTTCGGTTCTGGCGCAGGTCGCTCCCCGGCTGCGGGACGACGCGCTGGTGGCCGACGTCTGTTCCGTCAAGACACTTCCCATCCAATGGATGCGGGAGGCCCTTCCCGCATCGGTTTCCATTCTAGCCACCCATCCCATGTTCGGCCCGGACAGTGCGGCGGACTCGCTCCGCGACCGCAAGGTCGTTCTCTGCCGGGAGCGGGTTCCGGAGCGTCTGTACCGGAAGATCAAATCGTATCTATCGGGAAAGGGGCTTCGCCTGATCGAAACCACTGCCGACGAGCACGATCGCCAGATCGCGGTGAGCTTGGCGCTGACGCACACCATCGGCCGTGCCCTGTCGGCCTTCGGTGCCGGAGAACTCCCCATCGACACGGAGGGGTACCGGCGGCTGCTGCACATCCTGGGCGTGGTGGAGCACGACACCTGGCAGCTTTTCCAAGACATGAACGCCTACAATCCCTATGCCGCCCAAGCCCGCAGCAACTTCCTGCGCGTGCTGGAGGAGATCCACCGTAAGCTTCCATGAGCCGGGTCTGTATGAAATTCCCGCTAAAAGGGGATAGGACCCGGGCCATGCGGCGATGTGCGGTTGCCTGCCAGCGGTACCGAGATGCGGGGCCGAGGCGGTACGAACGCTTTCCGGGGCAGCGGACCCAAAGGCTCGTTCTCTTTCGACGGGTTTGTCACCCGGCGCCGATCCCCCGCCGAGGCTGGATTGACTCCAGAGTCCTTTTTGTTTTATAAATCGATATTCTTGCCGATTTGCGCAAGGCCCGGTTCTCACCGTCGGGGGGGCTTTCCCGCCGCCTGCCGAAAAACAAAGCAGCCGATGGTTTGCGGTCATGCCTTTCATGCCGCGAGCGGTTTCGGAATATGCCCCCGATACGGAAAAAGCGGGCGAAGACATCGTCGAGGACGCCGAATTCATGCCATCAGACAAACCCGCCGCCGCCGGCAGCACCCACTTTCTCCCGGGCACCCTGTTCGAGAACAACCACTGCGTCATGCTGCTGCTGGACCCGGACACCGGCAGGATTGTCGATGCCAATGTCGCCGCCTGCCGCTTTTACGGTCACGACAAGAATGCCCTGACCCGGATGCAAATCACGGATATCAACACCCTTTCGGAGGCGGAAGCCCGGCAGGAGATGCAAGATGCCCGGGAGGAACGGCGCGACCATTTTTTCTTCCGGCATCGTGTCGCCGGAGGGGAAATCCGGGATGTCGAAGTCTTTTCCGGACCCGTGGAAATCGGCGGCAAGATCTATCTGCACTCCATCGTGCACGACATATCCGAGCGAAAGGCCATCGAGGCGGCGCTGAAGGAAAGCGAAAAAATGCTTTCCGATGTCTTCGAAAGCATTCAGGACGGCATCAGCGTGCTGGACACGGATCTCACCATCCGCCGGGTGAACTCCGTCATGAACCGATGGTATGCCCCGTCCCGCCCGTTGGAGGGGAAGAAGTGCTACCACTGCTACCACGGAAAGGAGCACCCCTGCAGCCCCTGTCCCACGCTGCAGTGCATGCAGACGGGCAACACCGAGGTCGAAGTGGTTCCCGGCCTGCCGGGCTCGCCGGTCCGGTGGGTCGAATTGTACAGCTATCCCATCCGGGATCGACGCTCCGGGGAGATCAGCGGCGTCGTGGAGTTCGTGCGGAACATCACGGACAAGAAGGAGCTGGAGGCCAATCTGCAGCAGGCGCAGAAGATGGAGGCCATCGGGACTTTGGCCGGGGGCATCGCCCACGACTTCAACAACCTGCTCATGGGCATTCAGGGGAGGATCTCCCTCATAACCTCCGAGTTGGAAACCAGCCCTCGGCTGATGGACCATCTGGAGGGCATCGAAGAATACGTGAAGAGCGCAACCGCTTTGACCCGGCAGCTGCTGGGACTCGCGCAGGAAGGAAAGTACCAGGTCAAACCCGCTGACATCAACCACATCGTTCACCGGAGCGCCCGGATGTTCAGCAGAACGAAGAAGGAGATCCGGATCGTGGAGGACCTCCATCCGGAGCAGCTGCCCGCGGAGGTGGACAGCCAACAGATCGAGCAGGTGCTGCTCAATCTGTACCTCAACGCCTGGCAGGCCATGCCGTCCGGGGGAGACCTGGTGCTGAAGACACGGAATATCGTTTTGGAGCCCGGCGATGCCCAGCTGCACGGAGTCGGGCCGGGGCCGTACGTAAAAGTTTCGGTGATCGACGCCGGTACGGGCATGGAAGAAGAGATCCTTCCCCGCATCTTCGATCCCTTTTTCACCACCAAGGAAAGGGGGCGCGGAACCGGTCTGGGTCTGGCGTCGGCCTACGGCATCATCAAGAACCACGGCGGCTTCATGGACGTCGCCAGCGAGCCGGGCAGCGGGTCCACCTTCGACTTTTTCCTTCCCGCATCGAACCGGGCCATTGTTCCGGAGCCGAGCAGGATTCAGCCTTATGCCGGAGGGTCGGAGACCATCCTGCTGGTGGACGACGAGGAAATGATCCTCGAGGTGGCACAGCCCATGCTGGAAAAGCTCGGATACACCGTCCGGGTCGCCTCGAGCGGCTCGGAGGCCCTGGCCATCTTCTCCAGGGATGGGGAAGAGATCGATCTGGTAATCCTCGACCTGGTCATGCCGGGCATGGCAGGCGGGGAGGCCTTCGACCGGATCCGGGAGCTGGATTCCGTGGTGCCCGTTCTGCTGTCCAGCGGTTACAGCATCGACGGGCAGGCGGCCGCCATCCTCGAACGCGGCTGCAACGGCTTCATCCAGAAGCCTTTCACCATGGAGCGGCTCTCCCGGAAGGTCCGCAGCGTGCTGGACCGAATACCTTCCTAGAACCCATCTCAAAATTGTCTTTATTTTGAGATGGACACTAGTGTTCTGTCCCACAAGTTACGGGTATAAGGATAGGGTCTCGTGTTGCGTCAAGCCAAAGGCGTCGATCCGCAAAGCACGAAATTCGAATATCGAGATTCGAAACAATATCGAATGAGCGAAATTCGAATGTTCAAAACA
>JAJDOA010000176.1 GCA_022340405.1 Desulfobacteraceae bacterium
CGAGAACTGGATCCCGGACAGGGTTCATCTACTGGCCACCCACGCCGCCCGCGAAACGGTGGAAAAGGTCAAGCGATTCGAAAGTCTCGCCGAAGCCGTCGCCGACATGCAGTACGTGGTGGGCACCACCGCCCGGAAAGGCCGGCACCGTCAAACCCTGCACTCCCCCCGCAAGCTGGCCAAGAATCTCGCAGCGATTTCCCGAAACAACCGCATCGCAGTGGTTTTCGGGCCGGAGGACCGCGGTCTTTCCAACGAGGATCTGCGTCTGTGCCACACCGTTCTCACCATTCCGACCGCGGATTTTGCTTCCATCAACCTGGCCCAGTCCGTCATGATCGTCTGCTACGAGCTGTTCACGGCCCATTGCAAGGAACCGAAGGTTCCAATCCCCCGGCTGGCCGTGCGCCATGAACTGGAGGGCATGTACGAATCCCTCAAAGAAATCCTGGTGCGCATCAGCTACATACAACCCCAGAACCCCGACTACTGGATGGATCGGATCCGGCAATTTTGCAGCCGATTTCCACTGCGGGCCGCCGAGGTCAGCATCATCCGGGGCATCTGTCGGCAGATCAACTGGTACGGCGGGAAGTGCTATGAGGACGGCCGCCGGGAGGCCGAATCCCAAGCATCCAAGGCACGGGAGAAAACAGCATGCGACTGATTCGATTTGGAGAGGCCGGAAAGGAACGCCCTGGACTGATGCGGGGTGAAGCCATCGTGGACCTCCGGCGCCATTTTCCGGAGATGCCGGACATCGGTTCACGGTTTTTTCAGGAAGGTTGGCTCGAGAAAATCCGTTCGGTATCGGATGAAG
The DNA here is from genome assembly GCA_022340405.1 of Desulfobacteraceae bacterium. GTDB lineage: Bacteria > Desulfobacterota > Desulfobacteria > Desulfobacterales > JAJDOA01 > JAJDOA01. The sequence continues at coordinate 821 of JAJDOA010000176.1, forward strand.
GTCGGGAGATGGACACGCGTACAGGACCGCCGGTGGCATGTCCCTCCAAGATTGTCTGCCTGGGGATCAACTACGACGACCACAGCGAAGAAACGGGGTTTCAGGCGCCCAAGGAACCCCTTCTTTTCTCCAAGGCACCCAGCGCTCTCAACGGCCCTACCGATCCAATCGTGCTGCCGGCGGGCAGCGGCCAAGTGGACTGGGAGGTGGAGCTGGCCGTGGTGATCGGCAGACAGGCTAAGCGGATCCGGCGGTCGGAGGCGCTGCAGGTTGTCGCCGGCTACACAGTGATGAACGACGTCTCGGGGAGGGAAGCACAATTTTCCGGCTCCCAGTGGTACCGTGGGAAGTCCTTCGACACTTTTGCACCCATGGGACCCGTTCTGGTCACCCCCGACGAAATCGGCTCCGTGGGATCGCTTCGCCTCCGCTCCTGGGTCAACGGCACTCTCATGCAGGACGGCAGCACGAAAGACATGATCTTCGACGTGGCCGCCATCATCGAAAGCGTCTCCGAGGACATCACCCTCATGCCCGGAGACGTCATTGCCACAGGAACCCCATCGGGTGTCGGGGCTTTTCGGGAGCCTCCGGTGGCCCTGCACGCCGGAGACACGGTGGAGTGCCGCATCGACGGCATTGGCTCCATCGTCAATCCGGTGGTCGGGCCGACTCCGTAGCGGCTGCCCCGCCCCTGCCGTTCTAGATGGAAACCATCTCGGAAACGGGACAGAATTCCGACCACCGCTATGACCCGTGGGGATTGCAGTCGACTTGCCGGTTCAGGGCAGATAGTCGTCCCGTACGGGAGCAAAGACTTCCAGGGCCTCGGCATCTTCCAGAGCTTCCGCCTCGTGCTCCGTATCGGGAGGGATGCACCATGCATCGCCGGGGGAAGCCGTGTGCTCTTCCCCGGCTACGACCAGCCGCAGCCGCCCCCGGGTGAGACATCCGATCTGTTCGTGGGGATGCCTGTGGGGCGGTATCTTGGCTCCCGCCAGCAGGCGGAATCGCGCCATTAGGGTCCGCTCGCCCCACGCCAGTGTCTGCAGTCCCACACCTTCCAATAGTTGTCGCTGCTCTCCATCCGATTGTTTCCGGAACATGGAATTCTCCCAAGAGCATTTGCCAAAAGGTGGTTCCGATTGGAATGGCCTTTTTCTTCCTTTCCGCACAGAAGGAAATGACCCCTCCTAAGGTTCAAAGCAAAAGCATGACGGTAACGGAACGGGATTCTGGCATACGCTACCGTCACTTGGTCAGTTTCTGGGCGGCAATATGGATCGGATCCCAGGCCCCGCCGAACGGCGGGGCGTAGGCGAAGTCCGCATAGGCCAGGTCTTCCACGGTCATCTCTGCGGTGATCGCGGCCGCCAGAATATTGACGTGCTCCACGGCACCGCCGTATCCAACCGCCTGTGCGCCCACCACGCGGCCGGTTTCCCTGTCGGATACCAGCCGCAGCCAGAAAGTGCGTGCTCCCGGGTAGTAGTGGGGACGGGAGGAGCCGCGGATGGTTGTGGCCCTCGGCTCGAAGCCGGCGGCACCGGCTTCCTTCTCCGTCAGTCCCGTTGTGGCCACATGCAGTCCGAACACCTTGAAACAGCTGGAGCCGATGATGCCCGGAAACGCGGCCCGTCCCCCGCCGATGTTGATGCCGGCAATTCTCCCCTGCTTGTTGGCCGTGTCCCCCAGCGGGACCCAGACCGGCTTTCCGCTGACGCGATGGCGGCATTCGCAGCAATCCCCGGCGGCGTAGACGGAGGGCAGATTCGTCTGCATCCGATCGTCGGTGGCCACAGCGCCCGTATCCCCGATCCGGACACCGGCCGAGTTGGCCAGGGCCACCTCGGGCACAACACCAATGGCGACAATCACGATATCGGTCTGCAGGATGTCGGAGTCGGCGGTGTGCACTTGCAGCGATCCGTCCGAAGCCGAATCCACGGCCTGGGCCATGGTTTCCGGTAGGTGAAGAATTTGGTGAGTCTCCAGTTCCTCGATGATGCGGCCGCCGAATTCCTCGCCCAGTCGATGCATCGGAAGAGTGTGGTTGTTGACAAGCGTGACGTCCATGTCCTGCTCACGGAAGGCTTCGCACAACTCCAGACCGATGAAACCGGAGCCGATTACCACCGCGCGCCGGGCGTTTCGATCGTGCAGATACGCCTTGATCCGCATTGCGTCGGAGAGATCGCGGAGCGCGAAAACCCCCGGCAGTTCCTCCCCCTCCACTCCCAGTGTCCTCGCTTGGGCGCCGGTGGCAATGACCAGGTGGTCAAAGTGCAGGGTGCTTCCGTCGCCCAGGCGGACTTCTCCGGATTCCGGCCGGATCCCGACGACTTCGGTTTTTGTTCGCACCTCGATTCCCGATTTGGCAAAGGCTTCAGGGGTGCGGGCCACCAACTGATTCGAATCCCGGATTACATCGCCGATGTAATAAGGAGTCGGTCAGCTGGCGTATGAGACATGGTCCCCCTTCTGAATGAGGGTCACTTCCAGTTCCGGGTCGGTTCGTTTGGCCTTGGCGGCTGCGCTGGGTCCGCCGGCGCCGCCGCCGACTACGATGAGTGTTTTGGCCATGGCTGTTTCCTCCATGAATGGATGGCGAGATAAGGATGGTCCATTTGACTCAGGATCCAATGCACCAGATTTGCCTGAACCTGTCAACAACAGCACTTGCCCTGTGATCCATCTTTTTCTTGACAGGGTGACACCCCCTGGCGATGATGAAACCGTGGTGGGCGGTACCCGTACACCCGGTTTTGGACTCGTGCCCGCGGCATTTTTGGGTGGGCTTCGAAAAGACCGCTATCCCCAGGGAGGTGTTCCGGTGAAACGATCGACGGTGTGGACGGTATTGCTGGTCCTGGCAGTCTGCGTTGGCGCTGCGAATGCGGACATTTATCGTTACACGGATGCCGATGGAAACGTACGATTCACAGACGATCCCACCTCGATTCCGGCACAGATTCTACCGAAGGCGGAAATCATCCGGACCGAACCGGCCGAAGGCGAAACCCCAGCGGGTGCCTCGGAGCCAGCTGTGCCGGACCAGAAAAGCCGGAAAGAGGTCGTGAAAGAGCTGGAGCAACAATTCGCCGCCGAAAAGGAAAGCTTGGCGCAGGAGAAGGCTCGACTGGCGAAGGAAGGGCGGAGACTACAGGAGGAAAAGGAAAAGCTCAATGCCCGGCGGGAGAAAGTCCTTACCAGCCGAAGATTCCACCGCAATCGTGCGGATTCGAAAGGAATCCGGCAGCTGCAGGAGGTCGACGAGCAGGTCCAGGCCCTGGACCGGGAAATACAGGCCCACAACCAGAAGGTCCAGGCCTATGACCAGCGGGCGAGGGCCTACGATGAAGCGGTGGCGAAAGCCAACGAGATGTACCGAAAGGAGTGAGCGCCGACCGGTTATCCTGCGACGCCGCGGCTTTTCCTTTACAGACGGTCCGAACGCCGACCTGCGGCACGCAACGACACGATAGTGGCGCCCCAGCCCCCGGCATTCGAGGGGGCGTCCCGAAACCCGGTGACCAAGGGATGACGGCCTGCGATGCTGCGGACCCGTTTGCGAAGGATACCGTGGCCCTTTCCGTGGATGATGCGGACGGAAGCGATTCCCTTTTCCAGGCAAGCATGGAAATAGTCGTCCAGCAGGTCGGGAAGGTCCGACGGGCGGAAGGTGTGCAGGTCCAGCACCCCGTCGATGGGCAACTCCACCGGGTCCATGTTCTTTTCCTCGGTCATGGCGTCTTTGCGCCTCCCCACAGCCTGCGCTCCGTTTCCTAACGACCCTGCGCTCGACGAGCAAGGAAGGGGCTCCGGAGCCTTTCCCTTGGAGGAGCCCTCATCATGCCGCTGCACCTGACACCTTTGCTGATCGCACTGCCCGCGGCCGCCTACCTGCTGGGTTCCATTCCCTTCGGCCTTCTCCTTGCATCCGCGATGGCAGGAGTGGATCTGCGAAAAGTGGGCAGCGGGAATATCGGCGCTACCAATGCGCGACGAATTGCCGGCAACACTGCCGGTGCCCTGACCCTGGCCGCTGATGTGCTCAAGGCCGCGGTGCCGACAGCCGTCGCTCTGTGGTTGACCGGCATGGAGGGACCCGCCGGCCGCCTGTTTGTCTCCATTGTAGCACTGGCCGCTTTCTTCGGCCACCTGTTCCCGTTATACTTGCATTTCCGCAGCGGGGGAAAGGGGGTGGCCACCGCGGCCGGCGGATTTCTCGTCCTGAGTCCGTCGGCGGTGGGTGTCGCCCTGCTGGTCTTCGTATTGGGTGTATGTTGGGGCCGCCGGGTGTCCCTGGGTTCTCTCGCGGCGGCGGCCGTGCTGCCGGTGGCCTGCTGGGTGGCCAAGGGCTCTGTGGTGATCACCCTTTCGGCGCTGCTGGCTGCCGTGGGGATATTCGTCCGCCATCGAGGCAATATCCGCCGAATCGTCGATGGTACGGAACCCAGGATCTAGTGTTCTGTCCCACAAGTTACGGGTATAAGGATAGGGTCTCGTGTTGCGTCAAGCCAAAGGCGTCGATCCACAAAGCACGAAATTCGAATATCGAAATTCGAAACAATATCGAATGAGCGAAATTCGAATGTTCAAAACAGTTTAGCACACGGATTCGACATCATAATGCGATCCGTTGTTTCGGTCATTGGATCATTCGTGCTTCGAATTTTTGCTCATTTCTGCCCCGTAAAAACAGCAAACT
>JAJDOA010000179.1 GCA_022340405.1 Desulfobacteraceae bacterium
CTGATCGCCTCCATCCTCGGCTTGATCATTTCCGTTGCAGGCCTTGCGGTTTCCACGGGGTTTCTGCTGAAGAAATTCCTGCGAAAGCCGATGGACGATCTTGCAGAGATTGTCGACGCCTATTCCAAAGGCGACTATCATCCCACCCTTCGCGAAACACGATATGCCGAGTTCGAACCGCTCGTGACTGTTGTCTTCGACATGGGCCAGAAGATCGAATCCCAGATGGGAGAACTGCGGCTTGCCGAAAAGCAATTGAAGGAATACAGCGATCGGTTGGAAAGGCAGGTTGCCAGAAGAACGAAGGAGCTCGAATCGGCCAATCAGAGCCTGACCGAGGAGATCGCCGAGCGCAAGCGCACCGAAGAGGCCTTGCGGGAGAGGGAAGAACGGCTTCAAGCCATTTTGGCAGCCAGTCCGGATCCGATGGTGATGTATGATCCCGAAGGCACTCCTGTTTACCTGAACCCGGCCTTTACCGAACTTTTCGGCTGGACCTGGGAAGAACTGCAGGGCCGCCGGATCCCGTTTGTTCCAGAGGATCAGGTAGCGAGGACCCAGGAAGCCATTCGATATCTCTATGCAACCGGTACCACCGAACGGTTCGAGAGCAAGCGCTACACCAAGTCCGGGCAAGCCTTGGATGTGACCGTCAGCGCTGCGGCCATAAAGGGACCCACCGGCGAGACTGCCGGCATGATCGTCAACCTGACCGACATCACCCGTATCAGGGCTTTGCAGGCCCAATACGAGCAGGCGCAGAGCATGAAGTCCATCGGTACACTCGCAGGGGGTGTCGCCCACGATTTCAACAACCTGCTGATGGGTATTCAGGGAAGGACGTCTCTGCTGTCGGTCGACTTGCCGCCTTCCCATCCCTCTGCGGAGCATATCCGGGCCATCGAGGACTACATCCAGAGTGCGACCAACCTGACGAAGCAGCTGCTGGGCTTTGCACGCGGCGGCAAGTACGAAGTCACGCCCACCGACCTCAATGAATTGACAGCCGCCAGTGCGAAAATGTTCGGGCGCACCCGGAAGGATATCGAAGTCCGTACCGAGACGCATACCGCTCCCCTGGTGGCCGAAGTCGACAAGCGCCAGATCGAGCAGGTGCTCCTGAATCTTTTCGTCAACGCCTGGCAGGCCATGCCGAAGGGCGGACGGCTGTATCTGCGGACAGCCCCTGTCGAACTGGACGAAACGAGGTGCAAGCCCCACCAACTCGAACCCGGATCCTATGCCCGGATCTCCATAACCGACACTGGTGTCGGTATGGACGAGGAGACCCGGAAGCGGATTTTCGATCCCTTTTTCACAACCAAGGAAAAGACCCGCGGCACCGGACTGGGACTGGCCTCTGCCTATGGTATCGTGAAAAACCACGGGGGGATGATCACCGTGAAGAGCGATGTCGGCCGCGGATCCACATTCGATCTTTTCCTGCCGCTGTGCGACAAGGAGATTCGACAAGAAGAAATCCCGGAACAGAAGCTGGTCAGGGGGGCGGAAACTGTTTTGTTGGTCGATGACGAAGAGATGATCCGGGATGTCGCCGCTTCCATGCTGGAAAAGATCGGCTACCGCGTGATCGTATCCTCAAGCGGCGAAGAGGCCGTAGACGTGGTGACCGGCAGTGGAGAAAGCATCCAGATTGTCGTTTTGGACATGATCATGCCGGGCATGGACGGCGGCGAGACCTTCGACAGGATTCGGGCGCTACAGCCCCGGATTCCGGTCCTATTGTCCAGCGGCTATACCATCGACGGACAGGCCACGGAAATCCTGAACCGTGGCTGCAACGGATTCATTCAAAAGCCGTTCAATCTGTCCGAGCTGTCCACCAAAATCAGAGAAATATTGGATTCACGGTAGGGCTTGCGTGAAAGATTTTTCGGAAAACAGCGACACGGCCACAGCCGCCCCGATGACCAAGGACATCTGTTGCCGCAATTTCAAGGGGCTTCTGGCCTACGTCCGCCACCACTACGGCGAACGCGGAATCCGAGAGCTGACCGACGGTCTACTGGACGGATCCCATTGTGTTCAGGACCCCTTCGACCCGGGCCGTATCGTTCCGATTTCGGAGGAACACCTGATGGATTCGGCCTGCTGGGTTTCCAATGAATTTTCTCTGGCCCTGCTGGCCAACGTCAACCGGGTCGTCCGTACCACCGCCCCGCTCTTTACGGCCGGCTGTGCCATGGTTCAGGAGGATCTTTCGAGGTCGGATCTTTTCATGGCGAAAGTCGCCGGGATCGAGAAGCTCTCCCGCCGCGCAGCGAAGGTAAACGCCCGTTTCAACAACACCAAGGATGTTCATCTGCTGGCACTGGAGCCGGAACGAGCCCTGTTCGAACTGCGCTACCGCCCAGGGTTTCGCGTCACCAAAGACGTGTGCGATTGGAACCTCGGCATCTACGTCGGCATTGCACGGCTGGCCGGTGTCGCCGATACCACCGGCAGGGAGGTCGCCTGCGTTCTGGAAGGCGATCCGCACTGCCAGTTCGAAATCACCTGGAAACGACGGAATCTGTTTGCGCGCCTGTGGCAGATGGCGGCAAGGGGGCTGTTCCGTTTCGGCACGCGGGACCTGGTCAACGACTATGAAAAAACCATTGAGGAACGCGACCGACTCATCGATCGATTGACACGTTCGGAGGAAAAATATCGCAGGCTTTTCGAAAACGCCCTGGATCCCATGAGCCTTTCCCGGGACGGCAGGCTGATCGACGTCAATCGCGCCTGGCTCGACCTGCACGATTTTTCCCGCAAGAGCGAGGTCGCCGGCAGGGACGTGTTGGATTTCATCCATCCGGACGACCGACCGGTCCTGTCCACGCGAAGAGCCTTGTGGCCGCGGCAGAGTGACCGACTCGTGCAGGTGCGTGACGTCACCCGAAACGGCCAATCCAGAACCGTGGAAGTCTATTCCACATGCATCGAGATCGGCGGCCGGGAGTCGATCCTGGCGACCCTCCACGATGTCACAGCCAGCAAGGAGACCGAAGCGGAGCTCCGAGGAATCGAAGAGCAGCTTCGGATCTTTATTGAGAACACACCGGCTCCGGTGGCCGTGTGCGATCGAGACATGCGCTATCTGGCCTACAGCCGGCGGTGGATCGAAGATTATCATCTGCCCACAGAAAACCTGTTGGGCCGCTGCCACTACGACATTTTCGCAAGCATACCCGAGAAGTGGAAGAAGGAGCATCAACGCTGTTTTGCCGGCGAGGTCATCGAGAACGAAGAAGAGCCCTTCCAGCGGGCGGACGGATCCATGGACTGGGTGCGTCGCAAAGTCTATCCGTGGCGAAACAGCCGGGGCCGGATCGGCGGGCTCATCATGTTCACCGAGGTGATCACGGCCCGCAAGCTGGCCGAATCGGCACTGCGGGAATCGGAGGAGAAATACCGAAAACTGGTGGAAAACGCGATGGATGCCATTTTCATCGCCCAGGATGAAACCATCAAGTTTCCCAATCCGAAAACGCTTGAATTTTTGGGCCTGAGCGAAGAACCGAACCAGCCCATCCCCCTCGTCCGTTATCTGCACCCTGACGATCGCGCCAAGGTGCTGGACAGACACCACCAGCGGTTGACCGGTAAAAAGAATCTTCCGACAGAATACACGATCCGTATCCTGAACCGGCTGGGAACCGAATTCACGATGCAGTTGAACGTCGTGCCCATCGAGTGGGAGCGCCGGCCTGCCGTCCTCTGCTTTATGCGGGACATCACCGAGCAGAAACGAATCGCGGAGAGCCTCCGACAATCCCAGAAGTTCGAAGCGATCGGTACGCTGGCCGGCGGCATTGCCCACGACTTCAACAACCTGTTGATGGGCATCCAGGGCTGTGCGTCTCTGATGGATGCCGATATGGAGGCTTCCCATCCTCACAACGAGCATCTGCAGTCCATCGTGAAGTATGTGAATAGCGCATCGGATTTGACCAGGCAGCTGTTGGGATTCGCTCGCGACGGCAAATACGAGGTGAAGCCGGTCGACGCCAACGAACTGGTGATCAGCAGTTCGGCCATGTTCGGCCGCACCCGCAAGGAGGTCCGCATTCACTTGAAGCCGAGCGCCCGGCCGTCGGTAGTGGAGGTCGACCGCGGACAGATCGAACAGGTGTTGCTGAACATGTATGTCAACGCATGGCAGGCCATGCCCGAAGGGGGGGATTTGTACCTGCAAGTCCAATCTGTAGCACTGGACGAAAGCTACTGCGCCCCCCACGAAATCGAGCCCGGAAAATACATTCGAATATCGTTGACGGACACCGGCATCGGTATGGAGGATGCCGTTCTCCAGCGGGTATTCGACCCGTTTTTCACCACCAAGAGCAAAAGCCGGGGCACCGGTCTGGGACTGGCGTCGGCCTACGGCATCGTCAAGAACCACGGAGGTATGATCCATGTTTCCAGCCGGCCCGGCCATGGGTCCACCTTCGACATCTATCTGCCTCAGTCGCATAGCCAAGCCGCTGCGGAGCGCCACGTGGACAAGGGGATCCTCATGGGGGCGGAAACGGTTCTCCTGGTGGATGACGAGGAGATGATTCTCAAAGTGGGCCAGGGGATGCTCGAGAGACTAGGATACCGGGTGATGGTTGCCGCAAACGGAATAGACGCCCTCGAAATGGTGAAAAGCAGGGGCGGTGAAATCGACCTGGTCATTCTGGATCTCGTCATGCCCGGCATGACGGGGGACAAGGCCTTCGATCGGATGCGGGCGCTTCGGCCAACGCTGCCTGTACTGCTGGCCTCCGGCTATGCCGTCAGCGGAAAGGCCGCAGAGGTTCTGGACAGGGGTTGCAACGGCTTTATTCAGAAACCTTTTACTCTGGCCGAATTGTCATGGAAAATTCGCGAGATACTAGATGAGGCCGGCGCTTCCGCCCGGTGATGTGTCGGTTCAAAGAGGCCAACGAGCCCCGATTCCCGTTGTCGTGAACCGGGGCTCTCGATTTCGTCGTTATGCGGCAGTCACGGAAATCTGGCGGGGAACCGCCTTTTCCGCCTTGGGCAGGGTCAGCCGAAGGACGCCGTCCTCGAACTTGGCGTCGATGCGGCTCTGGTCGATGGCGTCGGAGAGAGTGAACTGACGGAAATAGTTGCCGACGTCGAATTCGACCAGCACGTCCGACTCCTTCGAACCCTCCCAGGGCTTGATTTCACCGGACACCGTCAGAACGCTGTCTTCCAGATCGATCTTTATGTCTTCGGTCGCCACTCCGGGCATATCGGCCATGAGGGTCATTTCCTGCTCCGTTTCGAAGATGTCCACCGAAGGGGTGAACACCAGGCCGGACCGGGTCATTTCGGCGGGAGCGGCCACCTCCTGTTTTTCCTTCACTTGCAATTCTTTGGATTCGGCCATTTTTCGTCTCCTCCTTCCCATTGGTTGAACGGGTTCAGTGAACGGTGATCTGCTTGGGTTTGGATGCCTCGGACTTGCCGATGGCGACCGTCAGCACCCCACTGGTCATACCGGCCTCGACACGGTCTGCATCGATGTCGCCGGGAAGGCCGATCACGCGGGAAAACTTGCCGCCCTCCCGCTCTCTGCGGTAATAGCGTGCATTTTCGTCCTCCGGCTGGATCCGGCGCTCTCCTGTAATCGAAAGGTTCCTTCCGGTCACCTGCAGCTCGACATCTTCGGCCTTCATTCCAGGAAGCTCCGCACGGATGTAGTACCGCTCCTTGTCTTCGGTGATGTTCACGGCCGGGAACACCCGGGCCGGAAACCAATGCAGGCCCCTATTTCCAAGCATGGCGTTCGTCAGCCAGTCCATACGGCGGGACAGGCGATCCATCTCTGCAAACGGGTGGCGCCAATTGCCCACGGGAAAGTTGAAAAGGCTTCTTGTCATCATGATTCATTCCTCCTTTGACGTTGTTGAAGATACGGTCTTTTGCAAGCTGTGCCTTTTTCCGGAACCGACGCATCTCTACCGTTTCAGGCCCTTTTCACCTCGTTTCAAGTTCATTACTAAATAAATCTTAAAAAAATAATAATGCATATGCCATCTTCGTCAAGCGTTGTTGTTCGAATTGTACCCTATTATATGTTGGACCCATCTCAAAATTAAGAATTTCTTTCAAGGTCGAGGAGGAGGACCCGACGCCGAGATGGGGCCAAAAGACAATTTTGAGATGGGTTCTAGCAATCGAAGGCGAAGAGGGCGGGGTGCTCTGCTCGACGGAAAAAGAGGTCTGGGATGTAATGGATAGATCTATTATTAAAAAAGAATTTACCATTCAGTAATTGACAACCGTACAACTTCATTTTCCCGAGCGTCCGCACAACGTTGGAGAAACGGGAAGAGGCGCCGAAGCGGCGATTTGCCCAGACGATACATGGAGGCGGATTCCCCGAATCCCGACGGGGCGGGTACCATCCCCCCTCTGCCGCAACCTGCCGTTTTGAGCATCAGCAGCGCCGCTCCCATCAAGGTATCCAAGAAAAGGCCATGGGGGCTTGAAATTTCCCGACGGGACGGGCAGTATTTCCTTTTCCAATCTTTTGCGGACACCATCAGGGGGGATGTGACAATGGCACGTACCAGCAAGAAAACCGATACGGCGCCACTTTTTGCCGCTGTGGTCTGGGCACTGCTCATCGTGGGGTGTTCCTCGGCCTATTACGGGGCCATGGAACAGGTGGGCATTCACAAACGCGACATCCTGGTCGACCGGGTGGAGGGTGCCCGCGACGCGCAGTCGGAGGCGCAGCAGGAATTCGCATCGGCATTGGAACGGTTCGGCGCCGTTGTCCACATCGAGAACACGGATCTGAAAAGGGCCTACGAAGAACTGAAAGATGCCTACGAGGACAGCAAGGCCGCAGCCGACAGAGTGTCCGATCGAATCGACAAGGTGGAATCAGTAGCGGACGCCCTTTTCCAGGAATGGGAACAAGAGCTGGCGCTGTACAAGAGCGCAAAGCTTCGCAGGTCCAGTCAGCGGAAGCTGCAACGTACCCGGGCACGCTACCGTGAAATGCTATCCAGCATGCGCCGGGCGGAGAAAAGCATGGAGCCCGTCCTGGGCGCTTTTTACGACAATGTCTTGTTTTTGAAACACAATCTCAACGCACAGGCCATCGGATCTTTGCGCTCGGAGTTTTCCTCCCTGCAGGGTGAAATCGAGGAATTGATCCGGGAGATGAACGAGGCGATACAGACGTCCAACCGGTTCATTACCGAAATCCAGACATAATCGGATTCCGTCCCATAGCCTTTGCACAGCACCAGATGACTCCAAAAATCACTAGAAGCCATCTCAAAATTGTCTTTTCGCCCAATCTCGGTGTCGGGTCCTCGTTTCCAGTCCTCGAAATACGGCAGTATTCCTGCGGCTGAAAACTCGGATCCTCCTTGACCTTGAACGAAAATCCTAATTTTGAGATCGCTTCTACCAACCCTGCGATCGCAGGCAGGTTTTTCCCAAGGTGTTTGTCGATTCGTCTCCGCGATCTGCGCGAAGGCCCGGCTTCGGGAAGAGCCCGTGGTGCACGATGCTTTTTGGTGCGGGTCGGAAGCTCTTGACAAGATGGTGTTCGGCATTATTTTCCCCATTATATCAAGGAGTCATGTTTTCATCGTGTTTTGCCTTTTGTTGAATTGGTGCTGGGTGAGGCTGAGAAAATGGGAGGTGAAATCATGTCCTGGAAAGAAGCGGTACCCCTTCCTTTCTCCTAACGTCTTCTGGGTTGCAGTTGGATAGAAGCGATCTCAAAATCGTCTTTTCGCCCAATCCTCCGGAGGCGGATACACTCGCCAGAGGCGAGTAAATCTCAGCGCAGGGTCCTCGTTTCCGGCCCTCGACATACGGCCGTATCCCTGTAGCTGAGAACTCAGATCCTTCTTGACCTTGAACGAAGATTCGAATTCTGAGATAGCTTCTCGTATCAACGTGTCGCTGCAACGCAGGAGACGTCGGCTCCTGTGGACACTTCGGGGAATCCATCCACCACACCTCGAAGAGGAGGAATCCAATGGCCAAGAGCTACTTTGCCATTCTCGGCCTGACCTCGGGCGCTTCGGCCGAGGAAATCCACTCCGCCTATCGCCGGTTGGCCAAGGAATACCACCCCGACCACTATTCCGGCGGCAGCGGTCCTTTCCGGCAGATTCAGGAAGCCTATTCCGTGCTGGGAAATGCGCACAGGCGGCATGAATACGAAAAGGTGCTCTCCAGGCCGCCCATGCGCCGGGGCGCGCGGCAGCGACCCGTTTCCGAACCCGAACCCCTGGTGCCCGAGAGGGGTCCGGCCGATCTGGGCTCCATTTCCCCCGTGCGATCGTTCCGCAACTTTTCGCCGTCCTATGATGAGATCTTCGACTGGCTGTGGGACAATTTTTCCAGCATGGACTGGCCCAAGTCCGGACACGTCCGCGACCTCACCCTCGAGATTCCGCTGACGAGAGAGCAGGCGATGCAGGGAGGAACCGCCAGGGTGATGGTGCCCGCCCGTGCGGTGTGCCCGACCTGCCGCGGATATGGAGGCGTGGGGTCCTACGAGTGCCACCGGTGTGCCGGCGAGGGAATCATCGAAGGCGAAGTGCCGGTTTCTTTATCCTTTCCCCCGGGCCTTTCCAGAGATCACGCAGTCATGATCCCCCTGGATCGATTCGGCATCCGGAATCTTAGACTGACGGTTCTCTTTCGGCTCACCGACGCCGATCCGTGGTAGCCGCAGATTCCGCTGTTCCTTTCTTCCACCGCGGAATGCGCGAAGGGGGAAAAGAAGTATCCACATCCATGAGGCCTCGGACGGACAACCCCGGCGGAATCCCAAACCGCTGCACCCCTGGGTTTTGAGGCAACTGTCCCCTCATCATTATTCCCGTTGACAGTGGACCCCTCTTCCGGTTTATTATTCAACAAATCAATTGAATAATAAACCGGTGTCGATATGAAAACACCCTCCCGCGCCTTCAAGGACGCTGTTTACGAACAGTTTGCCCGGATCGGAAAGGCGGTGTCCAGCCCCAAACGTCTGGAACTGCTGGATCTGCTGTGTCAATCGGAAAAAACGGTCGAGTCGCTTGCCCACGAGGCCGGTCTCACCCTCGCCAATACCTCCCAGCACCTTCAGGTGCTGCGGTCTGCGCGGCTCGTGGATTCCGAAAGGGAGGGGCTCTATGTCACCTACCGCCTTTCGGACCCGATGGTCTGCGAATTTTTCCGGTCCATGCGGGTGCTGGCCGAAAACCGGTTGGCCGAACTCGAAATGATCAAGCGGCGGTTTCTGAACGGCCGGGAGGGGATGGAACCCGTGGATCGCGAATCTTTGCTGCAACGGGTGATAGAGGGCCACGTCACCCTCCTGGACGTTCGTCCGGAAGGGGAATACCGCGCCGGACACATCCCGGGAGCGCTGTCCGTTCCGCTGCGCCGGCTGAAGGAAATCCTGGCCGACCTGCCTCCAGAGCAGGAGATCGTGGCCTACTGCCGGGGACCGTACTGCGTGCTTTCCGTCTTTGCCGTGGAGATGCTGCGAAAGGAGGGGTTCAACGCCGTGCGGTTGGAGGAGGGAGTCCAAGACTTCCGGGCGATGGGATTGCCGATCGACTCCGAAAAGGAAGCCCGCTGATGGCGATGAAACATGCAGGAAGAACACTGCTGGCGCTGGCAGCCATAGCCGTCACCGTCGGCGTTCTCTGGCAGGCCAACCGGGTCCAACCCCCGAAGAAGGCCACCTGGGATGACGTGTTGGCGGAAGCCGAAGCGGGGGGCTACCGGATCATCTCCACCGAAGAACTGGCGGCCCTGTACCGCAAAGATCCCTCCGGTCTGCTCCTGGTGGACACCCGGCAGGAATGGGAATACCGTACCGGGCACATCGAGGGTGCCCGCAATTTTCCCATGGAGCCCACCCGGTGGGCACGATGGCGAAAGGCCGACGAACTGGAGGCTTTTCTTGGGCCCGACAGGGACCGCACCATCATTTTCTACTGAGCGGGTCTGACCTGAGTCCGCAGCGACTCCGCGGCCCGGGTGGCCGTATCGCTTGGGTACAAGGAGATTTACCGGGATCCCTATGGCTTCCCGGCATGGCAGGGAAAGGGCCTTGCCGTCGACAGCGCACCGGCGGGCCTGGCGACGAACCAGACAGCTCCCGACCCACCATCGGCAAACCGCTCGTTGCAGGGTTGGGAGATGCTCTGGACGCTTCTGGGTGTCTTCGTCGGTGGCTTGGCGTTGAACCTGACCCCCTGCGTTTATCCCATGATCCCCATCACCGTTTCGTTTTTCGGAGGAAGGGCAGCCGGACGGGACCCGAGCCAGGCCAGGTTGGTGCTTCACGGGTTATGCTATTTGTCGGGCCTGGCATTGACCCATTCCATACTCGGCGTCGTGGCGGCGCTCACGGGCGGTCTCATGGGAGCGATGTTGCAACATCCCATCGTCCTTGCCCTGGTCGCCGCGGTCCTGGTCTTTTTTGCGACCAGCCTTTTCGGACTCTGGGAACTCCGGCTGCCGGGGGCGCTCACCCGTATGGCCGCTACGTCCCACTCCGGATATTTCGGCAGCCTGTTCATGGGGTTCACACTGGGGGTGGTGGCCGCCCCCTGCATCGGTCCTTTTGTGCTGGGGCTGCTGACCTGGGTTGCCGGCCTCGGCAGCCCATGGGTGGGTTTTCTCGTCTTCTTCGTGCTCAGTATCGGTTTGGGGCTTCCGCTGTTCGTACTGGCCCTTTTTTCCGGGCAGCTGCAGCGGCTTCCCCGTGCCGGCGACTGGATGAACTGGGTGCGAAAACTGATGGGTTGGGTGCTGGTCGGAATGGCGGCTTATTTCATCCGTCCCATTCTGCCGGATGCCCTGAGGGTGTGGCTGATTTCCGGCGTGGCTCTGGCCGCCGGAATTCATCTGGGTTGGCTGGACAGAAGCCAGGCAGGCTTCCGTGCGTTTTTCTGGATGCAGACCGCTGTCGCCGTAGTTTGTTTGGTCATGGCCACCTACTGGGCGACCTCCTGGGCGATGCAGGGGCCAGGCGTTTCCTGGCAGCCCTACTCCAGGGACCTGCTGAAGCAATCCACAGAACAGAAAAAGTCGGTAATCATCGACTTCACTGCCGACTGGTGCGCTCCGTGCCGCGAGCTGGAGGAGATCACCTTTCACCATCCGGACGTCGTTCGCTTGGCCGGTAACGACTTCACCATGATCAAAGTGGACGTCACCCGGGCCGGCAACCCGCTCCAGGAGCACCTGTTGAAGCAATACGGCGTCCAGGGCGTCCCGACGGTGGTGTTTCTCGATATTCACGGAAGGGAAAGAAGGGAGCTGCGACTGGTGGATTTTCTTCCTCCGGAGCCGTTTCTCAGCCGGATGGTGCAGCTTTTGCCAGACCATAGATCATGAAAACACAGACAGGAGGCGACCATGCTCAACGTGCGGTTTTTCTTCAACGAGCCCAACGGCAGGCCCTGAAAGCACTTTCAGCAAATGATCCCCGTGTTGGGACGAAAATACGATATCCACATCGAGATTACCTCCAAGCCCAAGGCGGAATACCTTACCGACGAATATTTCGAGCTGGACCTGCCGGTGGCCCCGGCGATCATGGTCGGAGACGAGATCGTGGTGGAAGGATCGGATATCGGCCGGTTCGAGGTGGAGAGCGCCATTTGCAGGCATCTGGAACTGCCACCGCCGGAGCCGGAGAGCAAAGGGTTTTTGAAAAAGTTGTTCAAATCCTGAACGATATGCCGTCCATCACCGAGAGAAGAGAGGAAACGACATGGCCGTTATCGAAAAATTTTTGGGACAACGGGTGGAGGTGCCGGAGGACCGCCGCTACGACGTCAAGCAGGGACTGTGGGGAAAGGTTGACGATCAGGCCGTCGTCTTTGGACTGACGCAGCCGGCCCTGGTCCTGCACGGAGGCGTAAAGGACATCGACTGGCTGGTCGACGACAACCGGATCGTGGAAAGGGGCGAAACGGTCCTGTTCGCCGTCACCGGCAAGATTCTCTACATCGAGGCCCCGGTGGCAGGCAGCGTCCGGTTCCACCGAAGTCTCCGGGAGGATCCCGCACGGATCGCAGCCGATCCCTACGAGAAGGGGTGGTTGTTTTCCATCGAGCCGGATGCAGATGTTGACCCGGCCTATGCCTCCCTGGCCGTCCTGGACACCTATCTCGAGGGGCTGCGCCGCTCGGAGGGGGGGAAGAACCCGGAAGGGATCAAAGGCGGTGTGTCGGGGATGTGCAAGGCGGTCTACTCGGGAATCGGAGCACAGAAGATCCAACCGTGAAAGGGGAGGAGGCCGATGCAGGGAGCGGAACATTCGGCGTTGGTGGAAATCGTTGCCAAGCAGAAGGGATGCATGCTCTGCGATCTCGCCGTCGGGATTCTGGAGGAGATCCAGCCGGACTTCGAGCCGGGGGCTCTTCGTTGGCAGGTGGTGGATGTGGGAGACCGGCAGGGAGTCGTGCGCCATGCCGAACTGGGAAGGATCTGCGGGCGGCTGCCGGCGGTGCCGTCCATCGTCATCAACGAACGCATCGCCTTCGACCACATCCCCGACATGGAAGCCCTCACGACCGCAGTGCGCAGAGCCATTGCGAGATCTCCCACAGTGTAGTACGATCGGTTCCGCCTTTCACAGCGTTCGAAGCGTCTCAGACCAATCCATACCGACGGAAGGAGAAGAGGATGGCGAATTTCGTTTACGTGCTAAGCAAGGACGACCACAACCTGGCCACGCGGTGTTTTCAGTTCGCCCAGATGTCCCATGAAAAAGGGCACCAGGTGGACGTCTTCCTCATTGAGGACGGTACCAAGTGGGCCGACCGGACGCGGGACTGGAAGGAGAAGTCCGTGGTCGGGGACTGCCCGGAGGACTACTACCCCTATCTGGAGGAAAATGAAATTCTCGTGGGGGTCTGACCGCCCTGTGCCGCCGCTCGTCAGGTGGACGAGGCCAATTTTTTTTCCAACATGCATCTGGACGGCGCCCCTCACTTGATCGACCTCATGGCCGAGGGCAAAGTCTTCAATTTTTAGAACGAGTCGACTCTGGTAAATACCCCTTTGCAGGGGGTAGGTGGCTTATTTTTTCATCCCTTTCAGGATCTTCTCCGGCGTGATGGGCAGGTCTTTGCACCGGTAGCCCGTGGCGTGGTAGACGGCCTCGGCCACGGCCGGCGCGGTGGGCGAAGCCAGGCCCTCGCCGGCTTCCTTGGCGCCCATGGGCCCCTCGGGCTCGTAGGTCTCGATGCACACCGACTCGCCAGGGGGCATGTCTTCGGCGGTGAACATCTTGTAGTCGAGGAAGGTGTTGTTCATCGTGCGGCCGTTTTCGACCTGCAGCTCCTCGCTCAGGGCGTATCCCAGCCCCATGTGGATGGAGCCCTCCAATTGCCCCTCCACGGCCATGGGATTGATCACGGTGCCGCAGTCGTGGGCGGTCCACATCTTCTTCACCGACACGATACCGGTCTCCCGATCCACCTCCACCTCGGCCACCTGGGCGCCGAAGGAAAAAGCCGGCGTGACCAGCCCCTTGTCCCGGGGCGTGTAATAGCCACGGGCCACCAGGGGCTCTCCGCGCCGGGCTTTTTGTGCAAGGGCCACCGCCTCGCCGAAGGTCATGCCCCGTTCGGGCTTTCCCTTGGCGTAGACCCGGCCGTTCCGGCACTCCATTTCGAAGATGACATTCAGATCGAACCGGGCCGACACCGTCCCGAACAACTCCTCCTTGATCTTCCGGGCGGCGTTTTGCACGGCGCCGCCGCCCATCAGGGTCACGCGGCTTCCCCATGTGCCCAGGTCCGCCTGGGGAGTCATCGCGGTGTCCGCCGAAGTGATGCGGATGTCCTCCATGCCAAGCCCCAGCTCTTCGGCCAGGATCTGCTTGAGCACGGTGTCGGATCCCTGGCCGATGTCAGAGGCCATGGTCAGCAGGTGCACCGTGCCGTCGGCAAACGCCCGCACCTCGGCCGCCGAGAAGGGATACTGGGTGTTGAACCAGTTGAACACGCCGCCGGAGATGAAGCTGTAGCAGCCCACACCGATGCCGCGGCCGGCCTTGAAGTTCTTTCGCTTGCGCTTCCAGCCGCTCATCTTCGCCGCCTCCTGCAGGGACTCGATGAAGCCGCAGCTGGAGATGGTGGCCACGCCCGGGATCTCGTCGCCGGTGACCATGGCGTTTTTGATCCGCAGCTCGATGGGGTCGATGCCCAGCTCCTCGGCGGCCATGTTCATTTGCGTTTCAGCGGCAAACAGCGACTGCGGCGCACCGAAGCCGCGCATGGCCGAGGCCGGCGCCTTGTTGGTGTAGACGTGCTCGCCCAAAAACCGGTAGTTGGGGTAGCGGTAGAGCATGGCGCCGAAGTTGCCGCACAAAAAGGTCGCCGTGGGCCCCATTGCGTTGTAGGCGCCCCCGTCCAGCAAAATCTTCAGGTCCTTGGCCACCAGGGTGCCGTCCTTTTTGAACCCCACCTTGGACCACAGCTTCATGGGGTGCCGTCGCCGCCCGTAGCACAGCTCCTCCTGGCGTGTGAGGGTGAACTTCACCGGCCGGCCGGTGCGGCGGGCCATGAAGGCGGCGCAGAACTCCCAGGGCCGCAGCTCCATCTTACCCCCGAATCCCCCGCCCACGAAGGGCTTGATGACCCGAATGTCGTTTTCCCGCATGCCCAGGGTGGAGGCCAGCAGGCACTGCACGATGTAAGGGGTCTGAGTGGAGGTCCACAGCGTGATCCGCCCGTCCAGGTCGCACAGGGCCAGCGACGAGCAAGGCTCCATGTAGCCAGGGCTGACCGCGTGCACGGTGAAGGTGTCTTCGCGCACGTAGTCGGACGCGGAAAAGCCGCGCTCCACGTCCCCATAGCTGATTTTGCGGTCGATACTGATGTTGGTGGGCGAGGCCTCGTGAAGCGCGGGCGCGGTTTTCGCCAACGCCGCGTCCACGTCGAAGACTGCGGGCAGCTCCTCGTACTCCACCCGGATCAGCTCCAGTGCCTCCAGTGCCGTGTCCACATCCACCGCGGCCACCGCGGCCACCTCGTCGCCGATGAACCGGACCTTGTCCACGGCCAGCGGGTATTCGTCCTGAGTGGTGGGAAACAAGCGCCAGTTGCCGTATTTCACCTTCGGCGTGTCTTCACCGGTGATCACGCACTTGACCCCGGGCAGTCGCTCGGCACGGGAGGTGTCGATGCGCCGGATGCGGGCGTGGGGCAGGGGGCTTCGCAGCAGCTTTCCGTGCAGCATGCCCGGAAGCTTCATGTCGTCGGTATAGGCGGCCGCGCCGGTGGCCTTCGCCACGGCGTCGTTTCGGGGCACGTCTTTTCCGATGATGCTGTATCGGTCTTCCATAAAAACTCCTTCGATTTCGTGGGGGGGCGACCGTCCGGTGTCTTGCCTCGCCGGGACGGATCACCCCTTTTTCGCCGCTCGATCCCTTGCCGCCTGCAGGGCGCGTCGGGTCAGCACTCCGAGCACCCGGCAGCGGTAGTCCGCACTGGCCCGGATGTCGCAGATGGGCAGCGCCTCGCCCGAGGCCCGCACGCCGGCTTCGGCCATCCGTTTGTCGGTCGGGACCTGGCCGATGAGCATCTGCTCGGCTTGCGGAGCCCGCAGCGGCGTCGGACCGCAGGCGCTGATGAAAATGCGGGCGTCCCGGCACTTGCGGCCGGCCATGGCGAGCATGACGCCAACCCCGACGGCTGTACAATCGTGCTTGCCCCGGGCCGACAAGTGCAGGTACGCCGTTCCCGAGCGTTCGGCAGGCGGAGGAACAAAGATCGCGGTGACCACCTCCTCCGGTGCCAGGTCGGTGACGCCGGGCCCCTTGAAAAAGCCTTCCAGGGGGCGCTTTCGCTCCCCGCCGGGGCCCTGGATGGTCAGCTCCGCGTTCAAGGCCAGAAGAGTGGGAGCATTGTCGGCCGCCGGCGAAGCGTTGCACAGGTTGCCGGCAAGGGTGGCCATGTTGCGAACCTGCACGTTGGCCGTACCCAGCGCAGCCTCGGCGATCCCCGGGTACAGCCTTCGGATGCCGCGGTGTGCGGCGACATCGGCCAAAAGCGCCGTGGCCCCGACGGATAGCCCCCGCTTCGGGCCGCAGGAGATGCCGTTCAGCCCCTCGATCCGCTTCAGCCCCACCACCGCTCGGGGCTTCAGCATCCGGTGGCGGATGCGCACCAGAACGTCCGTGCCGCCGGCCATCACCTTGGCCCCCTCGCCGATCTCCCCCAGCAGGCCTACGGCCTCGGCTACGGTTTTGGGACCGTAGTAGTCGAACTTGCTCAGTGTCATGCTTTACCTCACCTTCGGTATGGAAGGTTTCAGGTTTCAGAGTTCAGGTTTCAGGATGGAAAACAATGGGTCGCGGATCGCCTGAAACCTGAAACCCGAAACCTGAAGTTTCATTTCTTTGGCTTCATTCGTCCGGCCGCGTCGGCAACGGCCTCCACGATTTTGTTGTAGCCCGTGCAGCGGCACAGGTTGCCGGAAATGGCCGAGCGTATCTCGGCTTCGGTTGGCTTCGGATTCTTCTCCAGCAGGTGCAGGGCCGACAACTCCATGCCCGGGGTGCAGAATCCGCACTGGATGGCCCCCCTTTCGACGAAGGCTTCCTGTATGGGGTGCAGCCGCTCCCCGGACGGCGCCAATCCCTCCACGGTGGTGATCTCCCGGCCGTCCATCTCCACGGCCAAAGTGAGGCAGGAGTTCACCGAGCGGCCCTCCACCAGCACCGTGCAGGCGCCGCAGTCGCCTGAACCGCACCCGAATTTGGTGCCGGTCAGGTTCAGGTCCTCCCGCAGCACCTCGTTGAGGGTCCGCCAGGGATCCACTGCGATGGGATACTCGTCTCCGTTCACGTGCAGGGTGATCTCGTGTTTCATGCCTCGCTTTCCCCCGTTTCTCTGTCGATTGTCCGGACGCCAGGTACCGTATTTTTTCCTTGACATCATTTGTTGGTATAACTACATCATAGCTATATTGTAATCAAGAAAAAAACGCCGCCCCGGAGGGCTGCATCGACCGGGGCGGCGGCCGTGGTTGCCGCGCCCGTTTCACCCCAGGCAGGGGTTTCACTTGCACGGGCGCATTTTTCCGGCGGCAGCTCTCAACGGGCTCCGCACAGTATGGCATGGATTCACGGTATCGAGAAGGGGAATCAACATGAGGTATGCAGAGACAGGCTATAATCTGGAAGTGGATCTTACCCGCGGCAACGTCGAGCGGGTGGCCACCGACCCGCGGGATACCGAGTTGTATTTGGGGGGGCTGGGCACCAACGCCAAGATCATGTGGGACCGGGTACCGCCCGAGGTGGAGCCCTTCTCGCCCGAAAACCTGCTGATTTTCGCAGCCGGCCTGCTGTGCGGCACGCCGGCCACCGGATGCAACCGCACCATCGTCACCACCATCTCGCCCCAGACCAAGCTCTTGGCCTTTTCCATGATGGGCGGGTTCTGGGCGCCGGAACTGAAGTATGCCGGGTACGACAAGGTGATTCTGCGCGGCAAGTCCCCACGGTTGGTCTACCTGTGGATAAAGGACGACAAGGTGGAGATTCGCGACGCCTCTCATCTGCAGGGCAAGGGCGCCGTGGAGACGGCCGAATTGATCCAGAAGGAGCTCAATGAGCCCAAGGCCCAGGTGGCGGCCATCGGCATGGCCGGTGAAAATCGGGTCTATTTTGCCTCCATCGAACAGGGCCGCTCCAGCGCCAGCCGTGGCGGCCTCGGCGCCGTGATGGGGGACAAGGGGGTCAAGGCCATCGCCGTTCGCGGAACCAGGGACATCCACCTGGCCAGGCCGGCGGAGTTCATGCAGCTGTGCAACGAGGTGATGGAATACATCCAGTTTCGCAACGACAACCCGATCCCCGGGGTCATGCCCATATTGGCCGGGCTCGGTTCACCCCAGGAGATGAAGGTCCACGACGAGAAGTGGCATACCGAGAATTTCATGTGGGGCAACTCCCGGGAGCGCCGGAAAGGGTTCTGGAACGAAGAGATCGCCCGGGACTGGGCCGAGACCTTGGACAACATGCGCACGCGGCTGATCAGTTGCTACAACTGCCCCATGACCTGCGGCGCCACCATTTCGCCGCCGGGCAAGCCCACCTACATGATGAAATGCTTTTCCAAGCTGACCTACACCATGGCGGCCTACTCGGACTTGGAGTTCGGTCTGGGAATCGCACAGAGCGCCACGGAGTACGGGGTGGACGGGTTCTCGACCCCCCAGGTGATGGCCTTCGCCCTGGAGCTGTTGGAAAACGGCATTCTGAGCGAGGACGATTTTCCGGGCCTGCCCGAGGACAGCGAAGGGCGCTTTTACTGGCTTCTGGACCGCATCGTGCGGCGGGAGGGGATCGGCGACGTGCTGGCCAACGGCACCTACTGGGCGGCCAAGGAGATCGGCAACGGCGCCGAAGACTATGCCCACAACAACATCAAAAAGCACGAGCAGCTTCCACTGAAGCTTTCCATGCTCAATCCCATCTATTTTCTCATGTACGCCACCGGCGAGAAGATGAACATCACCCAGATCGAGGGGCAGTTCCCCCAGGCGCCCTTTCCAAAACGGGAGCAGCGGGAGGAATTCGTCAAGGACTGGTTCCAGGTCCCGGACGAGAAGTTCAAGCAGTATTTCCTGGACTGGGAGCTTCGCGGGGAATTCTCCATTCCCTACTATCCCACACCGGAGATGTGCTGTGACATCGTCGACTGGCAGGAGCGCATGCATTACATCGACGACGCCCTGGGCATGTGCGCGGGATTGTCCTCGTTTCCGCTCAAACCGCCGTACCACATCCACAACTATCCGAAATTCATCTCCGCGGGGACCGGTATCGAGATGAACGAAGAGACGTTGACCCATGCGGCCAAGCGCTACCGCACCCTGGTGCGGGCCATCAACACGCGGCGGGGAATGCGCCGAAAGGACGACAAGCCCCCCGCCAACCACTGGAAGAAGCGCTTTCCGGAGTTGGAAAAGGAGCTGCTGGACACCTACTACGCCTTTAAGGGATGGAACGAGCAAGGGATTCCCACCGAGGAATCCCTGCGTGATCTGGGCCTGGACTACGTTTACGAAGAGTTCGAAAAACGAGGCGTTTACGCGGAAACGGCGGAAACCTCTTCTCCGTCAACCCTGGCCGAGAGCGAAAAGGAGGTGTAGCCGTGGCAACGGAGAAAAAGATCATCAAGACCATTCGGATCGATGCGGACAAATGCAACGGATGCCGGGCCTGCGAAATGATCTGTTCGGCCTTTCACGCCCTTCCCAAATACAGCAGCAGCAACCCGGCGCGGGCGCGCATACGGGTGGTGCGCCACCCGCTGGAGGACATCTACGTCCCGGTGTATGCCGGCGAGTCCGCCGGAGCGGAATGCGCCGGCCGGGACCGGTACGTCATCGACGGAAAAGAGTACGACGAGTGCGCCTTCTGCCGGGCGCCGTGCCCTTCCCGGGAGGACTTCAAGGAGCCCGATTCGGGCCTTCCACTGAAGTGCGACATGTGCGAGGGCGAAGACGAGCCCCTGTGCGTCAAGTGGTGCATTACAGACGCCCTCGTCCTGGAAGAGCGGGAGGAGGAGGTCGAGGTCGTGGACGAGCCGGAGGAGCTGGAGATCGGTTTGGCATCGCTGATCGAGAAGCACGGAATGAAGAAAATCCAGGACGCCGTCGCCCGTATGTCTTCGGCCAAGAAAGGATAGGCCCAACCCGTGGAATCGGTAGCCGACTACAAAGAAATCGTCGACGAGATCAAGGCCAGCGGCGGCGAGGCGTTCAAACGCTGCTACCAGTGCGGGCTGTGCGATGCGGTCTGCCCGTGGAACCGGGTCATCGACTTCAGCATGCGCCGGATCGTCCGGCAGGCAACCTTCGGAATGACGGACATCGAAAGCGAGGACATCTGGCGCTGCACGACCTGCGGAAGCTGCCCCCAGCAGTGTCCGAGGGACGTCCGGCAGATCGAGTCGGGGGTCTCCCTGCGCCGGCTGGCCACGGAATACGGCATGTTTCCCAGCGCCGTCAAGCCGCTGCGCGCGGTGAGCGCCAGCCTCTCCGGGGCCGGCAACCCGCTGGGCGAAGATCGCGCCCGCCGGGCCGACTGGGCCGAGGGGCTGGGCGTCCAGACCTTCACCGAGGAGATGGAACTGCTTTATTTCCCGGGCTGCTACCTCAGCTACGACCCGCGCCTGAAAAAGGTGGCGCGGGCCACCGCAGGCATTCTCCAACAAGCCGGGATCGATTACGGCATTCTGGGAATCCAGGAGAACTGCTGCGGCGAGAGCATCCGCAAGACCGGCAACGAGGACCTTTTCCGGCGCCTGGCCAAGGAAAACATCAAGACCTTCGTCGACCACGGCGTGAAACGGATCCTGGTCTCGTCCCCCCACTGCTATCACACGTTCAAGAACGAGTATCCCGAGTTCATGGTCCACTTCGAAGTGGTGCACATCGCGCAGCTGCTCGACGAACTCATCGAAGAGGGCCGGCTGACGCTTTCCGGAAAATTCGCCCGCCGGGTCGCCTACCACGATCCGTGCTATCTGGGGCGGCACAACGGAGTGTACGACGAGCCCCGCCGCGTGCTGCAGGGGGTCACCGGTCTGGAATGGATCGAGTTGAGCGAATCCCGCAAAACGAGCCTGTGCTGCGGCGGGGGGGGCGGCCGCATCTGGATGGATACGGTCAAGGGAGAACGCTTCTCCGACCTGCGGGTGGTCCAGGCCGTCGAGGCCGGGGCCCAAGTGCTGGCTACGGCCTGTCCGTACTGCATCGCCAATTTCGAAGACAGCCGACTGTCGCTCGAGGATGAATCCGCCCTGGAGATCAAGGATATCACGGAGATCGTCCACGAAGCCCTGCTGGAAACCGAAGCAACCGAATAAGGAAGCCAACGTGGAAAACCAATCGAACGAATCGTTGTCCCAGGATACCGACACCTTCGGCGACGTCATGGTGGTAGGCGGCGGAATCAGCGGCATCCAGGCCTCGCTGGATCTGGCCACCGCCGGCTTCAAGGTTTACCTAATCGAAAAGGCGCCGGCCATCGGCGGCCACATGGCGCAGCTGGACAAGACCTACCCGACCAACGACTGCTCCATGTGAATTCTGTCACCGAAACTGGTCGAGGTCGGCCGGCATCCCAACATCGAAGTTCTGACCTATACCGAAGTCGATCGGGTGGAAGGAGAGGCGGGCGACTTTACGGTCACCCTGACCCGGAAGCCGCGCTACGTCATCGAAGACCGGTGCACGGGCTGCACCACCTGCGTGGAGTACTGCCCGGTGGAATACCCGGATCGATTCAACCAGGACATCTCCAGCAACAAGGCCGTGCACATCTACTTCGCACAGGCCATTCCGTTGATCGCCTACATCGATGAAAGCTGCCTGTACCTGAAGGAAAAGAAGTGCCGCATCTGTGAGGGGGTCTGTCAAAACGAGGCCATCGACCTGCACCAGGAGCCGGAGAAGCGGGAAGTGAAAGTCGCGGCCGTCGTCCTGTCCCCCGGCTACGACGTCTACGATCCCAAGATCAAGGATGTCTACGGCTACGGCCGTATCCCGAACGTGGTGACCAGCATGGATTACGAACGGCTGATGTGCGCCACCGGTCCGTACGAAGGCGAGATCCTGCGGGCTTCCGACCAGGAGCACCCCCGCAACATCGCCTGGATCCAGTGCGTGGGCTCCCGGCGGGTCACCGAAGGGGATAACCGCTACTGCTCGGCCACCTGCTGCACCTATACCCAGAAACAGGTGATCCTGACCAAGGACCACGACGCCGACGCCGGTTGCACCATCTTCCACAACGACGTCCGTTCCTACGGCAAGGGATTTGAGGCCTACTACCAGCGGACCCAGCAGCTGCCGGGGGTCCGGTTTATCCGCAGCTACGCCACCATCGTGGGCGAAGATCCGGAAACCCGCAACGTCATCGTCCGCTACGCCACCGAATCCGAAGGGGTGAAGGAGGAATCCTTCGACATGGTCGTGCTGTCCGTGGGGTTGAATCCGCCCGCAGATAACCCGAAGATCGCTGAAACGTTCGGCATCGAGGTCAACGAGCACGGGTTTTGCCGCATCGATTCCGCCAACCCCATGGCCACCAGCCGTCGAGGGATCTTCGTCAGCGGTGCGTTTCAGGGGCCCATGGACATTCCCGAGTCGGTCTTCACCGCCAGCGCCGCCGGGTCCCAGTGCGGCCAGCTGCTGGACTACCGCAGGGGAAAGCTGACCACGGACAAGGTCTACCCGGAGGAAAAGGACGTCACCGACGACGAGCCCCGCATCGGCGTGTTCGTGTGCCACTGCGGCGCGAACATCGGCAGGATCGTGGACGTGCCCTCCACGGTAGCCTACGTCCAAACATTGCCGAACGTGGTCCACGCTCAGGAACAGCTGTTTTCCTGCGCGACCAACTCCATGAAAGAGATCGTGGACGCCATCCGGGAAAAATCGCTCAACCGGGTGGTGGTGGCAGCCTGCAGCCCCCGCACCCTGGAGCCCCTTTTCCGGGACACCCTCCGCGAAGCGGGCATCAACCAGTACTACTTCGAAATGGCCAACATCCGGGAGCATTGCTCGTGGTGCCACTCCAAGGAGAAGGAGTCGGCCACCGCCAAGGCTCAGGATATCACCCGCATGTCCGTGGCGCGGTCCGCCGTGCTGGAGCCGCTGGAAGAGTTCGACTTGCCGGTCAACAAGGCGGCCTTGGTGGTTGGGGGCGGCATGGCGGGCATGACCTGCGCGCTCTCCATCGCCGAACAGGGCCACGACGTGTACCTGTTGGAAAAGGAGTCCGAACTGGGGGGCATCGCCCGCAGAATGCACTCCACCCTGGACGGCCGGGACGTCCAGGCCGAGCTCGACGATATGATCCGAAGCGTTTACCGGCACCCGCTGGTGCACGTCTACACCGAGGCGGTCATCACCGAGGCCACCGGCTATGTGGGCAATTTCGTTACCCGTGTGACCTCCGACAGGGGGGAGACGTCCATATCGCACGGGGCGACGGTCATCGCCATCGGCGCCGAGGAGTACCGGCCCACCGAGTATTTGTACGGGGAGGACGAGCGGGTGATCACCCAACTCGAGCTGGGCGACCGCATCGCGAAAGGGGACGACACAGTGGCCAAGGCCCAAAGCGTGGTGATGATCCAGTGCGTGGGCTGCCGCAACGAAGACCGCAACTACTGCAGCCGGGTGTGCTGCAGCCACAGCGTGAAGAACGCCCTGAAGCTCAAGGCCCTCAACCCGGCGATGGACGTCACCATCGCTTTCCGGGACATGCGCACCTACGGATTCAACGAAGACTACTACCGCGAGGCCTCCGAAAAAGAGGTGCGGTTCATTCGATGGACCCCCGAGGACCCGCCCACCGTGGAACCGGCCGAATCCGAAGAAGACGGCCGGCCCGTGCTGCAGGTGGCGGTGACCGATCCCATCCTGGGGGAAAAGCTGGCCTTCGAAGCCGACCTGCTGACGCTGGCCGCCGCCGTGGTACCCTCCGCCGGCGCGCAGGAGGTTGCAGGCCTGTTCAAGGTTTCTCTTGGACCGGACGGTTTTTTCCAGGAGGCCCACGTCAAGCTCCGGCCGGTGGAGTTTGCCACCGACGGCGTTTTCCTGTGCGGCATCGCCCACTATCCCAAACACATCCCCGAGGCGGTGAACCAGGCCTACGGGGCCGCCGGGCGGGCGCTGGCCCTGTTGGCCAACGACATCGTCACGGTGTCGGGGGCGGTGTGCGAAGTCCACGAGAAGGCCTGCATGGGCTGCGGTGCGTGCGCTGCGGTCTGCACCTATGAAGCCATCGAATTGCGAACGACAAAACAGGGCCAAAAGGCCGTCGTCAACCCGGTGATCTGCAAGGGCGACGGTCTGTGCAATGCCGTCTGCCCCACCGGGGCCATCGTGTTGAAGCATTTTACCGACCGGGAGATCCTGTGCCAGATCGACGCGCTGGCTCCCGAACCCGCAGACGCGGGATGACCATCGAGGAGATACCGATCCATGAGTACGGAACACCTGTTCGCCCCCAACATCATCGGCTTCGTCTGTCACTGGTGAGCGTACGGGGCTGCTGACCTGGCTGGAGTTTCCAGACTGCAATATGCGACGGATATCCGACTCGTGCGCGTGATGTGTTCGGGGCGGGTGGATCTGGCCCACATCCTGCGGGCTTTCGCCCGGGGCGCGGACGGCGTTTTCATCGGCGGTTGCCGCCTGGGCGAGTGCAACTACGTCACCCACGGCAACTACCACGCGCTGAACCTGACCCTTCTCGGCCGGAAGATCCTCGAGCACATCGGTGTGGATCCCCGGCGGCTCCAGATCCAGTTCATGTCCGGCGGAGAGGGCAACCGGTTCGTCGAGGTTGTCGATGCTTTCGTCAAGCAGGTGAAGGCGCTGGGCCCCTTGGGGAAGGCCGAGGGCGTGGAGCCGTCGAAGATGGCCGAGGCCCTGCAGGAGGTCACCCGCCTGGTACCCTACATCAAGATGGAAAAGCACGATAAGCTGACCGCCCGCCTGGACGACGCAGCCGCTTACGAGAGTCATTTTACCCTCGAGGAGGTCGAGCGGTTGCTGGACGAGGTGGTTTCCTACTATATCGATCCGGAAAAATGCCAGGCCTGCATGATTTGCTCCCGGAGATGTCCGGTGGATGCCATCGACGGCGCCAAGAACCGGATCCATGTCATCGACCAGGACCGGTGCATCAAATGCGGTACCTGCATGGAAGCGTGCCCGCCGCTGTTCGGCGCGGTCTGCAGGGTCGTGGGTGAACCGGTCCCGCCGCCGCCGGCCGAGGAGCAACGGACGATCGACCGGAAGGGCGCCAAGAAGAAGGCCGCTTCCACCGAGGAGGCCGCCTCATGAGGGGAAAGACCAAGCCTCCCGGCTCCTGCGCCTGCATGGACCGGGGATTCGACCGGGTTGCGGAAAAGGTGATGTGATGGAAGACAGAGAGATTTTGGAGGTCGATGTGCTGTTCGTCGGCGCCGGCGTTGCCTCCCTCAGCGGCGCCCTGCACCTGATGAACCGGATTCACGACCACAATGAAACGGTCGCTTCCGGCGGCGGCAAGCCCCTGGAGGACATCTCCGTCGCCGTCCTGGAAAAGGGCGCCTACGTGGGGGCCCACAACCTTTCCGGTGCTGTCATGATTCCGGACGCCCTGAAAGCGCTGGTGCCCGACGCCGAGAAGACGGCGCCCCTGGAGGCGGAAGTGGCCTCGGAGGACGTGCTCTTTCTCACACGGGACCGGGCCCTGCGATTTCCGATCACGCCGCCCTTTCTGCAAAACCACGGCGCCTACGTGATTTCGCTGTCCCGGCTGACCCAATGGCTTGGCGATTTGGCCGAAGAAAGCGGTGTGGACATCTTCCCCGGCTTTGCCGGAACCGAAGTGCTCTACGAAGGCCGTCGCGTCAAAGGGGTCCGAACCGGGGACAAGGGGGTCGACGAAGAGGGCCGTCCCAAGTCCACCTTCGAGCCGGGCATCGACCTGCACGCCAAGGTCACGGTTTTCGGGGAGGGCACGCGCGGAAGCCTGGCCAAAACCCTGATCCGAAAACATCGGCTCAATGCGGGTAGAAATGCGGAGACCTACATTGTGGGGGTAAAAGAGGTGTGGGAGGTCCCCGAGGGCCGCATCGAACCCGGCAAGGTGATGCACACAGCCGGGTATCCGCTCAAGCCGGACACTTACGGCGGTGGTTTCGTCTATGGCATGGGCGGCAATCGAGTGACCATCGGCCTGATCGTCGGTCTGGACTACCGGGATCCCGCCATGGACCCGCACCGCGAATTCCAGAAATTCAAACTGCATCCCCGCATGGCCGGACTGCTGGCGGGCGGGCGGCTGCTGCAGTACGGCGCCAAGACCGCCCCGGTGGGCGGTTATTTCGCGATACCCGAGCTGGCGGTGGACGGGGGCCTGCTGGTCGGCGACTCGGCCCACCTGTTCAACAGCCAGAAA
This sequence comes from Desulfobacteraceae bacterium, assembly GCA_022340405.1. GTDB lineage: Bacteria > Desulfobacterota > Desulfobacteria > Desulfobacterales > JAJDOA01 > JAJDOA01. The sequence continues at coordinate 25,973 of JAJDOA010000179.1, forward strand.
ATCAAAGGCATCCACACCGCCCAGCATTCGGGGATGCTGGCGGCGGAAACCATTCTGGAAGCGCTGCTGGCGGACGACTTTTCCCAATCCCGGCTGGCCGGCTACCCATCCCGGCTTTTGGCCGGCGACGCGGGCCGGGAACTGTACCGGGCAAGGAATTTTCACCAGGCCTTCCACCGTGGTTTGTACTGGGGCGTCCTGCGGGGCGGCGTGCAATATCTGCTGGGAGGAAGGGACTGGAACAAGCGGCTGTACACCACTCCGGACAGCGAGTCGCTGGAAGCGATGCATGCGGTCTACGGCACGGCGGATCCGACCGACGAGCAGACGGGCGATATTTCCTACGACGGCGAGCTCACCTTCACCCGCGAGGCGGACAACTACTACTCCGGCGTTTCCCACGAGGAAAACCAGCCGTGCCACCTGCAAGTCCGGGACCGGCAGATCTGCGTGACGACCTGCTGGGAAACCTACCGCAGTCCCTGCACCCGGTTCTGCCCGGCCAAGGTCTACGAAATGCGCCTGGACGAGGAGACCCAACAGCGGGAGCTGGTGGTGAACTTCACCAACTGCCTGCACTGCAAGACCTGCGACGTGAAAGACCCCTTCGACAACATCACCTGGGTACCGCCGGAAGGGGAAGGGGGGCCGAAATACACGATGGTTTGAACCGGCAGTAGCGAGCGCATTTCCCGCCGCTTGCGGCGGGGACTCTTCAATTGAAGTCGATCGAAAAGCCAAAAGAAGCGATCCCGATTTCGATTTCAAGGGAAGGCCTGGCGGCATACATTTTTTCGGGACTCTTTTCCGGCAATCGTCCCCAATACACTATACCACCTGGAGGAAGCCAGCATGATGCACATCATCGTTTGTGTCAAAATGGTCATGGATCCGGAGATGCCGTTTTCCGTATTCAAAGTGGACCCGGAATCCAACAAACCCATTGTACCGGACGGGACGTCTGCGGTGCTCAGCACCTTCGACGAATGCGCTCTGGAGGCGGCCCTGCGCATCAAGGACGGGCAGGACTGCAAGATCACGGCGCTCAGTCTGGGGGCGGAGCTGCCCAAATCCCTGCTGCAGAAGCTCTATGCATTGGGGGCGGACGAGGTCATCGGGATCGAGGCCCCCGAATTCGAACACCTTGACGCCTTCAGCACCGCAAACGCGCTGACGCGGGCGATCGAAAAGATCGGCGACTTCGACCTCGTATTCATGGGCCGCCAATCGGCCGACTGGGAGGCCGGACTGGTCTGGGCCGGCGTGGCCGAGGCCCTCCAGTTGCCCAGTGTCTCCCTGGTCCGGGAAGCGACGCCCGGCGACGGCAAGGTCACCGCAGTGCGGTGCGTTTCCGACGGCATCGAAGCGGTGGAAGCGGACATGCCCGCCCTGCTGACCTTCACCAGCGAGGTGGGGGAGATCCGATTTTGCTCGCTGAAGGACATGATGAAGGCCAAGAAGAAGAAAATCGTAAAATGGTCGGCGGCGGATATCGGCTTCGAAACCGTTGAGCGGATGCAGCTGAAAACGCTCTTTGTGCCGGAGATGCCCGTCGTCGATTGCCAGATCATTGAAGGCGACGACGACGGGGAGAAGGGGCGGCGCCTTGCCCGAGCCCTGGCCGATCAAGGCCTGCTGTAGAGGCGGATCGAACGGGCGCGACGATACCGAACGCATAACAACCGCAGATCCAAAAAGGGTGAGCCAATGGAAGGATATCAGAATATTTTGATCGTGGGGGAGTTGGATGACAACGGCGTGAGCGCCACCACAGCCCAGGTTTTGCGCGTCGGCAGGACCCTGGCCGAAGAGACCGGACAGCAGGTCCATCTTCTCTTCCTGGGGGGAGAGATGCAGGCGGCTGCGGAAAAAGGATACGCCTACGGGGCCGACAAGGTCTTCATGGCTGCCGATCCGCAACTGGAGAACTACACCACCGACAGCTATCTCCAGGTGATGGCTGCATTTGTGGAGGAGATGAAGCCGGCGGTCATTTTGTTTTCCCACAACGAGACGGGTCTGGATCTGGCCCCCAGGCTGGCCTTTCGCATCCGGTCCGGGGTCACGCTCGATTGTGTGGCATACCGGATGGAAAAGGAGAGCGGGCGGCTGCAGCAGGAGCGACCGGTTTTCGGAGGCAAGGCGCATGCCAGCTACCAGAGCCCGAACGAGGGTCCTCAGATCTCGACCGTCCGAGAGGGAGCCGTCGAGCCGGCCGACTGTGACGAAACCCGTACCGGCGAGGTGGCCGGCTTTCCCGTCGTCCTCGACCCCGCCGCCATCCGAACCCGGTTTGTCCGAAAAGAAAAGGACGAAAGCCAGGCACAGGTCCTCAAACTGGCCACCGCCAACTCCGTGGTCTGCGGAGGCAGGGGGCTTGGTAAAAAAGAGGGCGTGGACCTGCTCGTAGAGACGGCGGAGCTGTTGGACGGTGCCATCGCCGGCAGTCGTCCGACCATCGACCAGGGATGGCTGCCGGGTCCGCTGCAGATCGGACAGACGGGCAAGAAGGTCAGCCCCAAACTCTACATGGCGGTCGGCATTTCCGGCGCACTTCAGCACATGGCCGGATGCGCCAACGCCAACACGATCGTTTCCATCAACACGGATCCGGAGGCGCCCATTTTCAAGATGTCCCACATCGGCGTCGTCGGCGATTACAAGGGAGTGCTCGCCGGGTTCAACGAGGAGTTGAAAAAGACCAGAGGCTGAGGAGTGGATTCTGCCCGCAGCTTACTCTTTTTTCCGCGGAATGTTGCGCCAGACATGCTCGAACATCCGGCGGGAGGCGCTGTGGGCGGCTTCGGGCTCGCGGGCGGCGACGGCGTCCAGGATGGCGCGGTGGAAGGGCAGCGACTCCCGCTGGATCCGGATGTCCCGCGTGTCCAGCGAGCGGGCCTGCAGCACGGCGTGGCGCATGGCGAATCCGATGCGGGCGAGCAGGTCGTTGCGGCAGGCCTCCAGAATGGCGGTGTGGAAGGCCATGTCGATCTGTACATAGGCTTCGTAGTCGTAGCGGGATCGGCCCAGCGCCTCCTCCATTTTTTCGAAAGCGGCTTCGATTTTCTCGACGTCCCCGGGCGAGGCCCGTTCGGCGGCAAACCGCGCCGCCTCGGACTCGATGATGGCCCGCACCTCCGTGACGTCCTGCAGGAATTCGAACCGGTTTCCCACCTTCAGCTTCCACAGCAGCAAATCCGGATCGAACAGGTTCCATCGGCTCCGCGCCGTGACGCGGGTCCCGGTTTTCGGGCCCAGCTCGATCAATCCCTTCTGCACCAGGACCTTGGTGGCTTCCCGCAGAACCCCGCGGCTGACCTCCATCTCCCGGCACAGCGCCTCCTCGTTGGGCAGAGTGTCGCCGGGCCGGTACTCCCCCCGGAGAATCCGCACAGCCAGGTCCTCCACTACGTATTCGTAGAGCTTGCGGCGCCGATGTCGCTGCATCCTTTTTCCTCTTCCGTCCGCCGCGCCTTTCCCGGCGATGGAACCATTGACAGGCTCGCCATTACCTGATAGCGGACAATTGTATAATCATTATATGAATAGAGGATATCATAGCCGCTTCAGGCTGCCGAGGCAAGCGCATTCTCGAAGAAGGGCCGTTCCAGGAACCGTTCCCCGATGGGAAGAGAGGTGGAGGCAATGGACCAGACAGAATACATTCGATTGGAAGAAATTTACGGCGCCAACAACTACAAGCCGCTGGACGCGGTGCTTCAGCGAGGGGAGGGGGTCTGGGTATGGGATGTGGAAGGGAATCGCTATCTGGACTGCCTTTCCGCCTATTCGGCCGTCAACCAGGGGCACTGCCATCCCAGGATCCTGGAAACCATCATCGAACAGGCGAGGAAGTTGACGCTGACTTCCCGGGCCTTCCGCAACGATCAGCTCGGTGCTTTTTACCGGGAGCTGTGCGATCTGACACACTCCCACAAGGTGCTGCCCATGAACAGCGGGGCCGAGGCGGTGGAAACGGTGATCAAAACCGTTCGAAAGTGGGGGTACACCGTCAAGGGTGTGCCCGAGGACCAGGCTGAAATCGTCGTCTGCGCCAACAATTTTCACGGCAGAACCATCACCATCGTGGGCTTCAGCACGGACGAGGGATCCCGCAGGGGATTCGGCCCGTTCACACCTGGCTTCAAGATCATTCCCTTCGGAGATCCGTCTGCGTTGGAGGCCGCGGTCACTCCCAACACGGTCGGATTCCTGGTGGAGCCCATACAGGGCGAGGCGGGGGTCATCATCCCGCCGGAGGGGTACCTGCTGGAGGTCAAGGCCATCTGCGAGCGGAACGACATCGTTTTGATTCTGGACGAAATCCAGACCGGGCTGGGGCGCACCGGCAAACTGCTGGCCGAGGAGCACGACGGGATCGAAGCCGATCTGACCCTCATTGGAAAGGCCCTTTCCGGCGGCTTTTATCCGGTATCGGCCGTCCTTTCCAACACCGAGGTGCTGGGCGTGCTTCAGCCCGGAGAGCACGGCAGCACCTTCGGCGGCAACCCGCTGGCCTGTGCGGTGGCTCGGACGGCCTTGCGCGTTCTCGTAGAGGAGGGAATGATCGGAAACGCAGAGTGCATGGGCGCCTATTTTCTGAAGGGGCTGCAGCAGATCCGGAATGACAAGGTCAAGGAGGTCCGCGGCCGTGGCCTCCTGATCGGGATGGAGTTTTTCCCGGAGGTGGGCGGGGCGCGTCCCTACTGCAAGAAACTCATGAAAAGGGGCCTGCTGTGCAAGGAGACGCACGACAACATCATCCGCTTCGCTCCTCCGCTGGTGATCGACCAGGAAACCGTGGACTGGGCGCTGGAGCGCATCGAGGCGGTGCTGCAGGAATGAGATCTGCAGAGGCTGTCGCCAGCATATGGAATTCCGCTTCGCAACGACAGGCTGCGGGGAATGCGCCCGCTGTTGCCGGTTCCAATGGTGCGAAAAGCTAGAAAAAGGCTTTTCCTATCGGAACATGCTTCTGGAAAATGCGAAAATCACTCCATCACCTTGCGCAGGTTGATGAAGTTGCTGCGGTTGAACCCGAGGTTTTTGAAGAAGGACAGCAGGTCTGTGGAGTCCCACCGAACGGAGGTGTACACGTTGCGGATGCCTCGCTCCCGGTAGATGTCCATAATTTCGGTTGCGAGGCGGTTTCCGATCCCCTCGCCCATGTGGGCGGGGTTGACGCCCAGAGTGGCGATCCATGCACTTTTTTCGATTCCGAATCCCAGCGTAAGGATATAGCTGATCATGAACCCTACCACTCGCCCGTCGATCTCGGCGACCAGGCACGCCTCTTCTTCGTTCTGGGCGTGCTGCCGTATCAGGCGCTTGAAATCGGTCCGGGCCGTTTTTTGGGTGATGGCGGAATAAATTTTGGCGATCTCGTCCGCATCCTCGATGCGCAGGGGGCGGATCGTCGCGGGTGTTTCGGGCGCGTTCATCGTTTCACCCCTCATTCCATTCAGTCGATTCGGATGATCTTGACATGGTGACCCACCCAGGTAGGCGGAAGGTACACCCGGCCGCTGTTGCCGCTGAGCTTCACCCGCTTTTCGATCATTTCTTCGCCCCACACTTCGAATTTGACTTTGGTGGGATAGTCTTGGGCGGCGGTTTCCTCGTCCTTTGTAGGGGTATCGGTCTCTTTCTTCTTCTTGTCAGCCACGTTGGGGCCTCGTTTTGATTCGCTGTTTTGGAAAGGACGGGCATAACCTTCTGGAAGTCTTGGAAAACACTCCATGACCCTTACCATCCCCCATCGGTAGGGGTCAAGTCATTTTTTAGCTGTGATTTAGCTGTACTGTAGCCAAACAAAACATCCGCTTCTCCCGCAGAAAAAAAGGGCGGAAGAAGCTTCCGCCCTTTGGAATCGCCGTTCGGCTCTTGGGTAGGATTACCGAAGCATGAAGCTCCAGAGGATGCCGGCGCAGGTGGCCGATCCGATCACCCCCGACGCGTTGCAGGCCATGGCGTGCATGAGAAGGTAGTTGTTCGGATCCGATTTGAGACCCATGACATGGACCTCCCGCGCTGACCCCGGCACGGCCGATACGCCGGCAGCGCCCAGCAGCGGGTTGATCTTCTTGCGCAGAAACAGGTTCATGATCTTGCCGAAGATCACACCCGATGCCGTGGCAACGCTGAAGGCCACCGCACCCAGAACGAAGATGCCCACCGATTTGGCGGTCAGGAACACGTCGGCCTGCGTGCTGGCGCCCACGGTGAAGCCGAGGAAAATGGTCGCCGTATCGATGATGGCCGTTCGGGCCGTTACCGCCAGGCGGTCGACCACGCCGCACTCCTTGAGAAAGTTTCCGAAAAACAGGGGTCCCAGCAGCGGAATGGAGGCCGGTGCCAGAAAGCAGCACAGCAGCAGGGACACGATGGGAAACAGGATGCGCTCCCTCTGGGAAGGATCCCGGATGTCGGGCATGACGATCTTTCGCTCCTTCTCCGTCGTCAGCAACCGCATGATCGGAGGCTGAATCACCGGGATCAGGGCCATGTACGAGTAGGCGGCGATGGCGATGGGACCGATGAGGTGCGGTGCCAGCTTGGCGGTCAAGAAGATGGAGGTCGGGCCGTCGGCACCGCCGATGATGGCGATGGAGGCCGCCTCCTTGGGAAGAAAGCCGAAGTACAGCGCACCCAGCAGCGTGGTGAAGATCCCCATCTGGGCGGCCGCTCCCAGCAGCATCAGCTTCGGGTTGCCCAGCAGGTTGGAAAAGTCGGTCATGGCGCCGAGACCGAGAAAGACGATGGAAGGATACAGCCCGGTGGTCACCCCGAAATACAGGTAGTGGAGCACGCTGTTGGGTTCGTAGATGCCCAGTCCGAATCCCTTGAAAAAGGGGATGTTCCCCACCAGGATGCCGAAGCCGATGGGCACCAGCAGCAGCGGCTCGTAGTTTTTGGCCGTGGCCAGGTACACGAATAAGCAGCCCACCACGATCATGACCACGTGGCGGTAGTCCGCGATAAAATATCCCGTATTCGATATGAATGAGTAGACCAGTTCCATGGATGATCCTTTTCTCGGCTATGCCTCGTTTTCTTCGAGGTTCCAGCGGAAGGTTCCGTCGCCCTGGGGCAGCAGAATGCGGGCGTCCCGCATGCAGGAGATCGTCAGGTGCGGATGGGGAAAGTCGTTTTCGTTGGCGAGCCGGTGCAGGGCCGCCAGTTCGAAGCTCTCCCCGAGGGGCTCCACCAGCGGCTGGTACAGGTGCGCGACCTCCCGGATGTCTTCCAGGGAGTGGCAGTGCGGGTCCGCGCCGGGAGGCGGACCGGGCGCCTCGGCGGCCGGCTTCTCCGCCGCCGGCTTGGCATCTGCAGGGCGGCCCTCCAGGCGGATGAACAAACGGCCGATCAGGGAGATGACGAGGGAGAGCGCCGCCAATCCGCAAAAAACGATGCCGGCTCCAGTAACGGCCATGACCCAACCGTTGTTTGCCGCGATATTTTCGAAACCGTTCAAAGCGATGCTCCTCTTTGCATGGGTTCACATCCCATTATTGTCATACCAACGGATGAAAAAAGCAATCCCCTGCTCTGTCTGACCGGGCTTTCGCACCGGATGTCCGATGTCGGAAAAGTGAAGGATCCCGTCCGACATCGGATCCCCGATCTCGGATATCGGGTTTAGCCGATCACGCACATCACGTCGCCCTTGGCCACGGAGTCGCCGGATTCGAAGTGGATGGACTTGACCGTGCCGGAGACCGGGGCGGGCAGGGCGTTTTCCATCTTCATGGCCTCCAGCACGAGCACGGTCTCGCCCTCGG
>JAJDOA010000181.1 GCA_022340405.1 Desulfobacteraceae bacterium
AACGAAAATCCGAATTCTTGAGATCGCTTCTAGTATTTTCCAAAAGTCTGTCCCGCAGCCAGATGAATACGGCTGGTTTTCGAGGATCCGAAACCGGGACGGGGAGAACGGACCTCCTGGAGACGGTGTCTACGCCTCCTCGTCGCTGTCGAAAAGCCCGAGCGTCCGGCCGTCCTTGAAGCGCACCAATCCTTCCTCACAGATTCGAACGAAAGGGATGGCCTGCCCCGTCAGGGTGCAGAGGGTCAAAAGGGGGTCGGGAAGGGCAACGCCCAGATCCCGGAGCACAGTGGTGAGTTTTCGGCATTCACCGATCAGGGAGACGATGGGAGCCTCGGAGAGCAGGCCGAACACCGGCAGTGCAATCTCCGCCTTCGTTTCGCCGTCGACGGAGACGACGAACCCTCCCCCGATAGCGAACACCCGGTTGACCGCGGCGGCCATGTCGCTTTCGTTCGCACCCACCACCACGATATCCGAGGTGTCCCAGGCCGCGCTGCTGGCAAAGGCGCCTTTCTTTAGCCCGAAACCCCGGAGCAAACCGATGAAACACCGGCCGGGCCGATGGGTGCGGTCCACCGCCGCCACCTTCAGAATGTCCGCATCGGGGTCCGCCAAGATCTCGTCACCGGCGAGCGCCGGCGCCGCAAGCCGCTCCCGTGTCACCAGCGGCGTGACCAGATCCATGATGCGCACCTGGGATGGATTCGCTCCGGGGGGCAGCCGCAGGTTGAAATCCTCCGGGTTCAAGGGCCGAGGAAGGTGGATGCTGTTGCAGCTGTGCGGGCGATAATCGTGAACCCGCGCCGGTACGCAGGATTTCCCGTCGCGGGCGACAACCCGGCCGCGGCTGAGAACCAATTGCGGTTGGATGGTTTCCGGATCCGGGATCACCACAAGGTCGGCCTGTCTGCCGGGCGCTATGCCGCCGACAATGGCGTCGACGCCGAAATGCTCGGCCACGTTCAGCGTAGCCATCTGCACGGCCTCCACCGGGGAAAAGCCGCACCGAATGGCCTTTTGAACCACGTGGGCCATGGAACCCTTTCCGATCAAGTCCTCCGGGCTCAGTCCGTCGGTGACCAGAATCAATCGACGGCAGTCCACACCGGCCTCGCGCACGGCCGCAATGGATTCCAGGTCCGCCCGGATGCTTCCTTCTCGGATCATGACATGCAGACCGAGGCGGATCCGCTCCAGCACCTCCTCGGCCCGGATGGGTTCATGGCAGGAAGACACCCCGCTGGCGACATAGGCCGCCAGCTTGGCGCCTCCGGCGCCGGCCGAATGACCTTCCAGGCATTTTCCGGCAGACAGCGTCTGCTGGAAAAGGGGTAGCATCCGATCGGTCTCCTGCAGCACCACGGCCTGCCAGTAGGATTCCCCCAGACCCAGCACCGTCTCGCGGGCGAGCAGACGTCCGAGGTCTTCCGGTGAAATGCCCCTGGCCGTGCGGCTGATGGACATCATGGGTGGTGCGGTGGCCCACAATTTGATCGGCTGCCCCTCCAGCGCATCGAGAAAATCCACAACCCCCGGCAGACCTCCAACGGGAAAGGGTTCCATGGTCTCGGTAACCACCGCGGTGGTGCCGCTCTGCATGGCATGGATCACGAATTCATGGATCGGCAGCAGCCAGGCAAGGTGGGTGTGCCCGTCGATCAGGCCCGGGATCACCGTTCGGCCCTGGAGATCCATGACGTCGGTTCCGGCACCGATGAGATGACCGCAGTCCGTTCCCACGTAGGCAATCCACTCGCCGCATATCGCGATGCACTGCTTTTGGAGGATTTCACCGGAGTAGACATTGACCAGTCGCGCCCCGGTCATCACGAGGTCTGCATTTTCCTCGCCCATGGCCGTGCGCATCAAGCGCCGTCTTTCCTCTTCCGTCAATCGTGGCAATTTTCCACTTCTCCCGTTTTCCATATCCGGGGCTTCCCTTCCTTCGAAATCGAAATCGGGATCGCTATCGATCCTTTCCGTCAATGGCAATGGACGGATTTATGTTCCTTTTTCGAGATGGTTCCCAATAAAACGGCAGGGGAGGGGTTGATCCCCTCCCGTTGGCGTACCACCTTCTTTGGGCGGGGATAAACCCCGCCCCTACGAAAAACAGGAAAAGCCGAATTCCATCGGAACCTATTTTTGACAATCGCTCTAAATCTACACCATCGGTTACCGTGTGTCCATCGGCGGCGAGGAAGCGGCGGGTAGAATTCCGGAGCCGCAGCCGAGGCGGCCGGGAAGATTGCCCGGGTCCAAAAGTTCATGCTATGATCCGCGCCGTGGTTTCGCTCGCGTGGTTCGATCCCCGGATGCACCGTGGATGCCGAGACCTCTCCCGCAGAAGCCGACGATGGAGAGCTGCATGAAAGTCGTACCTGTTCGTGATGCCGTCGGCATGGTGCTTTGCCATGACATCACCCGAATCGTACCCGGTGAGAGCAAAGGACCCGCCTTCCGCAAAGGGCATGTCATCCGCGACGAAGACCTTCCCGTACTGCGGGATCTGGGCAAGGAGAACATCTTTGTTTTCGAACTGGATCCGGGTTGGATCCACGAAAACGAGGCGGCCCGGAGAATTGCGCGTGCCGCCGTAGGGCAGGGCATCCATCGGGGGGAGCCGGTGGAAGGAAAGGTGGACCTTGTCGCCTCCGGTCCAGGTCTGCTCAAGATCGACCTGGAAGGGCTGAAACGGATCAATTCCTTGGGGGATGTGATCCTCGCAACCCTGCACACCCACCAGCCCGTGACGGAAGGATGCAAACTGGCAGGAACCCGCATCATTCCGCTGGTTACGGAAGAAAGCCGTGTCGAGGAGGTCGAGGGAATCTGCCGAGACCACGATCCGGTCCTACAGGTTCTTCCCTTTGCCGCTTATCGGGTGGGCTTGGTCACCACCGGGACCGAGGTGTACTCGGGCCGCATTCGCGACGGATTCGGCCCCGTGATCCGCAGAAAGTTCGCCGAGTTGGGCTCGGCGGTATTCCGTCAGGAATTCGTTTCCGACGATGTGGAAATGACCGTGAAGGCGATCCGAGGACTGCTGGACGACGGAGCACAGATGATCACGGTCACCGGGGGCATGTCCGTGGATCCGGACGACCGCACCCCCGCCAGTATCCGTGCCGCCGGAGGGCGGGAGATGGTGTACGGCGCTCCTGTGCTTCCGGGCGCCATGTTTTTGCTGGCCGCCATAGACGGTGTCCCCGTACTGGGTCTTCCGGGTTGCGTCATGTACCATCGGCGCAGCATTTTCGATTTGGTGGTACCACGGATCCTGGCCGGAGAGACCGTTACCAGGGAAGACATTGCAGCCCTGGGCCACGGCGGGTTGTGCAGGGTTTGCACCGATTGCCGATATCCGGCCTGCGGTTTCGGCAAGGGGGGGATGGCGGTGTAGGAGGGAGAGGGGGGAGGAGAATTTAGGATTTAGGATTTGGAATTTGGGAATCAGGAATTGGGATTTTGAAGGGTGGAGGGATTCTCTGGCCTTGGGTTTGGCTGGGGCCGGGCACGACAGGGGAAATGCCGTTGGATCCATTGTGGGAAAGGCTTTGCGGTTTTTTGGAGCGGGGCGAAAGCGTGGTGCTCGCCACCATTGTGGAGCATTCCGGGTCGACGCCCCGAACTGCGGGCAGCCGCATGATCGTCCGCAGCGACGGCCGCATATCCGGCACCATTGGGGGCGGCCGGCTGGAAGCGGAGGTGATCGCCGACGCCGTCGGACTGTTCGCTACGGGGGGCGCTCGTGTCCGATCCTTCGACCTGGGCGCGGGCGATATCGTCGATGCCATGGACATGATCTGCGGTGGGAGGGTGACGGTTTTTCTGGAACCGGTCGCCGCTGACGCATCCAACCGACGGTTGTTTTCCGAAGTCCTGGATTGCACTGCCGGCGCTCGGCGCTGCCTTCTGGTGGCAAGGCCCGAAGAAGAGGCCGGCGGACCCGGCGTGCGGCGGTGCCTCTTGGACCCAACCGGAAAGGTATGGGGAGACCTTCCGCTGCCGGCGAAGCAGTTGGGCGAGCTGTGGCGCCGCGCGGGAACCCGTCGTGGCGCCCTTGCCGTCCCCCTCGATGACGGGAAAGTCTACGTTTCTCCCATTTGCGCGGCCGACACCGTCCTTCTCTTCGGTGCCGGACACGTTTCCCGTGAGGTGGCGCGGCTATGTGACACCGTCGGTTTTCGTACCGTTGTCGTGGACGATCGCCCGGAGTTCGCCAACAAGGCCCGCTTCGACCGTGCCGACGATATTCGTGTCGTGGCGGATTGGGCCCATGCTTTCGATGGGCTGACCGTTGCGGTGGACCGGTATGTAGTGATTCTCACCCACGGCCACCGCCATGACAAGACCGTCCTCTCCCAGGCTCTGCGCACGCCGGCCGGCTACATCGGGATGATCGGAAGCCAGCGCAAAAGGGACAGCATCTATGCGGCGCTGCTGCGGGAAGGGTTTTCCCGTGGGGATCTGGACCGGGTGCACTGTCCCATCGGGCTCGAAATCGGTGCGGAAACCCCGGAGGAGATCGCCGTCAGCATCGTCGCGGAGCTGATCGGAGAGCGCGCGGAGGCCATGCGAAGTCCATGAGCTGTGCCGGCCCCATTGCATTCCAGAAGTCGGATCGGCAACCGTCCGTCGGGGCCGTGATCCCTTCAGCCGGCTTTTCCGCCCGCATGGGGGCGTTCAAGCCATTGCTGCACTTGGGGGATGGAACCGTTCTGGAGCGCAGCGTTTCCCTTTTTCGCACCGCGGGCATTCCATTGTCCGACATCGTAGTGGTGGCTGGCCACCGGGCTGAGGCGGTCGGTTCCGTGGCGATGCGTCTGGGTGTAAGGTGTGTCGTCAACACCCGCGTTCGGGAGGGGATGTTTTCTTCCGTTCAGGCGGGCCTTCGGGAAGGGACAAGAATTGGGCAAGCCGTGTTCGTGCTGCCGGTGGACCAGCCGCTGATTCGTGCCTCTACGATCAGCGCCCTGATCGAGGCCCGGCGTCATCGTCCCGGAGCCTACTGGCAACCGGTATTCCGGGGCACGGAAGGGCATCCGCCGCTGCTGGGTCCGGAGGTGGCGGCCGAAGCACGGCGGGCCTCGGTTTCGGACACCCTGCGTGACGTGCTGGCGCGGTACAGGGCGGACTGCGTTTCCGTTGCGGTGGCCGACGAGGGGACCGTGATGGATATGGATACGCCGGGGGCCTTCCGCAGAGGGCTGTCGCGCCTGACACGCCTGGGCGAACCCAGCGAGGCGGAGGCGATCGCTTTGCTGCAGGACGTTTTTCGCGTCACCCCCTGCACGTACGAGCAGGGGGTCCGGGTGGCCCGGGCCGCCCGCCGCGTCGCCGGGGCCTTGGGTCCGATGGAAACCGATTTGGACCCGGTCCGGCTCCGCACCATCGCAATGCTTTCGGTTCTGCTCGATCCCGGAGGCGCCGCGGCCTCCGAAGCCTGTCGAAAGATGGAAGCCCTCGGCTTCCCGTCGGCGGCGGGGATCCTGCGGCGGATCCGAACCTGCGATGGAATGGGAACCCTTCCCATGGACGAGGCGCAAGTGGTCTTTCTGGCGCTGCGACTGGGCGGGGGCGTGGGCCGGGTGCGGACGAACCTGCAAAGGGAAGGGCCCGGAGCGGATGCGGCCGTCGAGCGCATTTTGCGTTGCATGGAACAGACGGCGAGCCCGGAGATTCGGCCGACGGTGCGGGAGGCGGTGCTGGCCACGGCGGAGGGCGGATGATCTACTTGATGCGGCATGCGGAGGCGGATACGAATGGCAAACGTTTCGTCGGCCAATGGGATGTGCCGCTGACGCCCCGGGGTCGCGCCCAGGCGCGGCGGTGGGCTCAGCGGCTGTCCACGGTGGCCTTTACGGCCGTGTTCAGCTCCGATCTCAGTAGGGCTGCGGATACCGCGGCGATACTCGGCGGCGATCGGGCCGTGAAGACGGTTGCCTCCCTGCGGGAAATCCAGCTGGGCCGGTGGGAGGGACGCCTCATGTCCGATGTCCAGCATCGGGACCCCCAGGCCTGGGAGGAGCGGGGCCGCCGCATCGATGGGTTTCGACCGCCGGGTGGGGAAAGCTTCGCCGATCTGCAAGACCGCGTGGTCCCCGCCTTCGAGCATCTCATCGAGACTGTCTCCGACCCCGTGCTCATCGTTTCCCATGCCGGTGTCAACCGGGTTCTGCTCTGCCATCTGCTGGGGATGCCGCTGACGAATCTTTTCCGACTGGGGCAGGATGTGGGGGCGCTGAACCTCATCGACCGACAGAGACGCAAGACCGTGGTGGCGGCTGTGAACCTGAATCCGTTCCGACCGGAGGAGGCCTGCGGATGAAGTGGACCGAGGAAGCCGAGGCCGCCATCGGCAAGGTTCCGTTTTTCGTACGGAAAAAAGTACGCGCCCGGGTAGAGAAGGAAGCGGCCGCCGCCGGCAGGAAGGTGGTGACCTTCGAGGCGGTCCAAGAGACGCAAAGGCGATACCTGTCGGGCATGAAATCCGAAATCCGCGGTTATCAGATCGACAGCTGCTTCGGACCCAGCGGATGCCCGAACCGTGCCGCCGTTGGCGACAGGCTGCTGTCGAGGATCGAGGAGCAGCTACGGGCTGCCGATCTGCTGACATTTCTCCGGGATCGTGTGGGCGACGATCTCAAGTTCCACCACGAGTTTCGGGTATCCCTCGCAGACTGCCCCAATGCCTGCTCCCAGCCTCAGATCAAGGACATCGGCATCCTCGGCGCCTGCGTTCCCAATGTCACCGGTGCCGAGTGCTCCGATTGCGGCCTCTGTGTCGAGGCTTGCAGGGACGGCGCCATCGGTATGGAAGGGGAACGACCGTCCTTCGACGTCTGCCGTTGCATGGCGTGCGGAAAATGCGCCGACGTCTGCCCCACCGGTACCCTGATGCGGGGGGCGACCGGCTACCGCGTACAACTGGGCGGTAAACTGGGACGACACCCCCGGCTCGCGCGGCCCCTGCCGGGCATCTACGCCGAAGACACCGTCCTTTCCATCGTGGGCGACTGCATCACTTTTTACAAGAAAAACAGCCGGAAGGGCGAGCGCTTTGCCGAGATCTGCACCGACGCCTTCATCGAAAGCATGGCCCGGCGGTACCGCGGAAAGGCGCTGGCCGGCTTCCACGGCGAACCCCCCCGGCAGGTAGGAGGAGGACAAGAGCGATGAAGGGTATACCCGCGGAAAAAGGAACCTATATCCTGTTTCTGCGGATGAAGGCCGACCGGATCCTGCGGGTGGGCCGTCTCGGCGAGTTGACCTTTCGCCGGGGTGTCCACGCTTACATCGGAAGCGCCCTGGGACCGGGAGGACTGGCGGCGCGCATCGGCCACCACCTTCGCGTAACGGGGCGGTTGCACTGGCATCTGGACTACCTCCGCCCCTTTGCCGAACCGGCGGTGCTGTGGTATGCGGAGTCCCAAGTTCGTTTCGAACACGAGTGGGCATCCCTTCTGGCGTCTTCCTTTGCCGAATCGACGCCGGCGCCCGGTTTTGGATGCAGCGACTGCCGGTGTCCCTCCCACCTGCTGCATTTTCCCCGCATCCCCGCCATGCGTGATTTCCTGCGGCGGCTTCCCCGGCGGAACCGCTCGGCGTTCCGGCTTTCGGGAATCTGCATCGCAGACGAGAGGGTAGCACCATGAAGAAATTCGATAAACGGCGAAGTTCCCGACCGGTATATGGACCCGTGGCGGCCGCCGCCGCTCTGTTCGTCACGGTTGCGGCATTGGTCGTCGGGGGCTCGATGCTGTGGTTCCGGCGAAACGCCTGGCCGGAGGATTTTGCCGAGCGTCTGATCGTCCAGGCCTATGGCTCGCTTTTTGTGGCGGCCCTGCTACTGGGGGTGGGGATGTTGTGGTTCTTTTTGCGGCGTCGCCGGCGGGATATCGGGCGCCTCCAGGAAATCATCGATGATTTCCGCGATTGGAACAGCCTGGAAGCGGCCTACCGCATCGCCGGATGTATTCGGCGTCTCAACCGGTTCGGGGTCGGCCAAATGGATCTTTCCCGCTGTACACTGCGGCACATGCACCTGCGGGAGGCCGGGCTCGCCGGCGCCAGGATGGTGCATACCCGGCTCAGGGGAGCGGTGTTGTCCATGGCGGATTTGCACGACGCCGACCTGAACGGGGCCGATTTGCGGGGCGCCTTCCTATGGAAGTCCCGCCTGTCTGGCGCCATCCTCAGCTTTGCCGATCTGCGTGGCGCAAACCTCGAGCATGCCGATTGCAGGGGAGCCCTGCTGCAGGGGGTTCGGCTGGAAGGCGCCCGGGTCGGGGGCTGCGATTTGACCGGTGTGCAGGGCCTGGAACCGGAGCAGCTGTCCGGGACGGTGGGATGGGAGGAGGCGAAGCTGGACCCCGACCTGGCCCGGCGGATGGAGTCACGACGCCAAAAGCCGCAAGACCTGGGCTGACCGGCCGCCGCAGCGGACGGCATTTCTTTCTTTCAGCCACGGATTTCGCGGATTCCACGGATGTGCCGAAATGCGGTTCGCCGGCTTCTTCGATCCCTTCGGACAGCCGGACATCCGACATCGGATCCACGGAAACCGTCCTTCCCACTACCACCACTGGTCACGCAATGCGACCACCGGCGGCTTTCCGATCCCCTGGCTCCAGCACTTGCCCCCGCACGCCGATCACGACTTCTTCCATGGGGATTTTTTTCCCCGACGCCTCCATGGCCTTTTGCACGATTCGAGGCAGAGCGGAGCAGCAGGGGACCTCCATGTACACGGAGGTGATTTGCCGTATCCCGGCATGGCGGAAGATTTCGGTGAAACGCTCCACGTAGGCTTCCGCATCGTCGAATTTGGGACATCCCATGAGCACCACTTTGCCCTGAAGAAAATCCCGGTGCAGGTCGGGGTAGGCCACGGCGCCGCAGTCGGCCAGCACCAGGAGGTGGGCGTCTCTCAGAAACGGTGCGGTGGGCGGCACCAGCCGGATCTGGATCGGCCAGTGGGTCAGGGCGGAGTCGAGGGCGGGCGCGGCGGCCTCTTTCTCGGAATCGCGGACGGCTTCGGCCGGAGCGAACATGCGGACACCCGCCGAAGGGCAGCCGCTCCCGGCAAACGGCGGTCGGTCGGGTTTGTCCTCCTCCTGGGTGGCCAAATATTCCTCCACGGCAGCTTCATCGAATTCTTCGGCTTCCCGCTCCACGATCTGGAGGGCTCCCTGGGGGCATTCTCCCAGGCAGGCACCCAGACCGTCGCACAGACGGTCGGCCATCAGCTTTGCTTTGCCGTCCACGATTTTCAGCGACCCCTCCGCACAGGAAGGCACACACTGACCGCAGCCGTCGCACAGTTCTTCATCGATCTCTATGATTTTTCGCATGATTTTCATATTCGTTCTCCCGGTTACGGTGCCCGGAAAGCATCCGCAGGGGCGGGATTCATCCCGCTCGGTGGGAAACCTGCCCCTGCTTCAAACCGGAAAGCCCGGAAACTTCGCTTCAGGCCAACTCCAGCCGCCTGCGGGCCTCCTGTCTGGCCATGTCCGTGTGGAAATCCGTCGGGGCAAACGATTCCGACAACGGGTCGGAGGCGTCCGCATCTTTCTGTTGTTCTTCGAGGCTCGCCAAGCGATCGGCGTCGGCCACCACCTGCACTTCCAGCGAATCCGGAACTGTCGATCCGAGAGCCCTCTCCACGGTGTCGCAGACCGTTTCGATCAGCGCATCCCGAGCCCCCAGCTTTTCCAACAGGGTCCGGGCCGTCTGCGCACCGACCGCCAGCAGGTGGGAGGCGCAGAGGATAACGGCAAGGTTGCCTCCCTCCGCCTTGCCCAGTTGTTCGGCCCAACGGGCGGTGCGGGTGGCGTGTCCGATACGGTGGAAGTCCCTTTTCAGGAAACGTTTCACCTCCACAGCGACACGGTCCTTGAGCAGGTTTTCCTGCTCGGCCACGACTTCGGCCGGCAAAGTGCCGATACATTGTTCGGCATACTGGCAGTACGCCGCACAGCCGAAATCCATCCGCGGGTTGACGAACCGGTGCCCGCAATGTCCGCATTTTCGGGAGGTGTCGTCCTTAAAGAACTCGACGGCATGTCCGCATTCGGGGCATTTTTCCTCGTAGATGGCTCCGGGCTTCCAGTATTGGGTGTCCTGGCCTGGGCATTTCATGAAGTCACCTCCACGATCGGTTGTCGACCGGTCGATTCCCTTTCTCATGCAGCGGCGCCGCCGGCATGCGGCACCGCTGCGCATGTGATGCCTACCCGAGGATGGCCTTCAGGTCCGCTTCGGGGGTGGATATCGGCATGATGTTGAAGTTGTCCACCAGCACCTTGAGCACGTTTTCGGAGACGAAAGCCGGGAGGCTGGGGCCCAGCCGGATATCCCGGACCCCCAGGTGCAGCAGCGTCAGCAAAATGGCACAGGCCTTCTGCTCATACCAGGACAACACCATGGAAAGAGGCAGATCGTTGACCCCGCAGTCGAAGGCATCCGCCAGGGCCGAGGCGATCCGTACGGCCGAGTAGGCATCGTTGCACTGTCCTACGTCCAGCAGCCGGGGGATGCCCCCGATGTCTCCCAGGTCCTTGTCGAAAAAGCGGAATTTTCCGCAGGCCAGCGTCAGAACAACGCAATCGTCCGGAACCTGCTCGACGAACTGGGTGTAATAATTCCGGCCCGGCTTGGCCCCGTCACATCCGCCAACGAGGAAAAAGTGGCGGATATCCTTGTTTTTCACGGCTTCGATCACCTTGTCGGCCACCCCGAGGACGGCATTGCGGCCGAATCCCACCATGACGGTCTTGCCTTCCTGATCCGCAGGAAATCCCGGCATTTCCAGGGCCTTTTCGATCACCGGTGTAAAGTCGTCGCCGGAGACATGCGTCACACCCGGCCAACCCACCAGTCCTGTGGTGAAGATGTTGTCCTTGTAGGATTCCTGAGGCTTCTGAATGCAGTTGGTGGTCATGAGGATCGCGCCGGGAAAGGCGGCGAACTCCCGGGCCTGGTTCTGCCAGGCGGTGCCGTAGTGTCCGTAAAAATGGTCGTATTGTTTCAGCTCGGGATACCCGTGGCAGGGGAGCATTTCCCCGTGGGTGTAAATGGAAATTCCCTTGCCCTCGGTCTGTCGAAGAAGCACCGCAAGGTCCTTGAGATCGTGACCCGAAACCAGTATCGCCTTTCCGGCTTTCGCCCCCAAGGGTACCTGTGTGGGAACCGGATGTCCGTAGGTCCCGGTGTTGCCGGCGTCCAGCAGCTCCATTGCCCGCAGGTTGGTCTCACCGCACTTGAGGGCCAGGCCCACCAGTTCGTTTACGCCGAGGGAATCGTCCAGAGTGGCGACCATTGCCTCATGGATGAAGGCATAGACGCCGTCGTCGGTTTGTCCGAGAATGGCGGCATGATCGGTGTAGGCCGCCACCCCCTTGACCCCGTAGACGAGCAGCTCGCGAAGGGAGAGGATGTCCTCGTCCACTCCCGGGTTGGACCGAATCCCCACCTTCTCTCCCTGCGAGACCATATCTTCGGTTGAACCGGCTGGATCGAGGTGGGCCGGGCCATCGGCAAATGCCGTGTTCCCGCCGGCTTCCGCCACCTTTTTCTTGAGTTCCTCCCGTTTTTCCACTGTCTCCCGGATCAACGCAACGAGTCGTTCCGGATCGAAGTCCACGTTGGTCAGGGTGGAGAATATGGCCTTGACGGTGAAGTGATCGATGGCAGGGTCGGTGACGCCGACCTTCCGGCCCTCTACCGCCACTTGAGACAGACCTTTGACTGCGTAGACCAGCAGGTCCTGCAGCGCCGCCACCTCCGGCTTTTTCCCGCACACACCGATTTTGGTGCAACCTTCCCCCTTGGCCGTCTGCTCACATTGAAAACAAAACATGGAATCCTCCTTGGTGCGAAACCATAGTTGTGGATGAGCGTTTCACAAGATTTGTTGCTTTCTTGCCCTTGTCGAGCCCTTTTTACGGAGAAGACTGCCTTTTCGCCTTGACCTAGATCAAAAAAAACGTTTTTCATTAGAAGCTATCTCAAAATCGTCTTTTCGCCCCATCTCGGTGTCGGGTCCTCGTTTCCAGTCCTCGAAAACCAGCAGTATTCCTGCGGCTGAAAACTCCGATCCTCCTTGACCTCGAACGAAAATCCGAATTTTGAGATGGCTTCTAGAAAATCGATCCGAATCGACACCTGCTCACTGCGCTCATCTCGATCTCCCCGAAAGGAGCAACCATGGACACCATCGGTCGGGTCCTTGCCGCGACCGCACTCTTCAGAGGGCTCTCGGAAGAGGACCTTGTGCAGATTCGCCGCATCGCCGTGGACAAGAGCTTCGAGCGGACGGAATCCGTTTTTTCCGAGGGGGATGCAGCCAGGGGATTCTATGTGGTGGCGGAGGGACGGGTGAAAATTTTCAAACTTTCACCGGACGGAAAGGAGCAGATCCTGCACAT
>JAJDOA010000186.1 GCA_022340405.1 Desulfobacteraceae bacterium
AAACCCGGAGGCAACAGGGGGCGCGTTTCGGAAAATCCATTTCCATCGGTTGGCCGCTCTGGACCGAAGGGGGGATGACCCTGTCGCAGGAAGCACGGGATCTCCTGCAGGCCCAAACCGGCATGGTGCCGATACCCACAGATGAGGGCATCCATGCCTGGCGCCGCATCGCCTCCCAGCGCGGTTTCTCTCACTGTGTGGTGTTTCATGGAGAGAGCCGGCGGATTCGCGCTTTTTTCAACCATCGGGACGAAGCCTCCCAGCATGGACCGGATCCATTGCCTTCCGTGGATACGGACCGGCTTTATGAAAAGACGGAAATCCTGCTCAAGGAGCTGCTGGCCGACATCCTGAAACTTCCCGTCGATAAAATCGACAACCGGATCAACCTGGAGCGATACGGGATCGATTCGCTCACCGTCAATCGCTTCAATCTGAAAATGGAGGAATTGCTGGGTCCGCTTCCCAAGACGCTGCTGTTCGAAAATCAGCGCCTCAAAGATCTGACCGAATATCTGGTGGCGCACTATGCCAAGGAGTTGGCCGGGGCCCTCGATTTGAAACCTGCGGAGACGGCGGTTTCGATTCGGTCCCCGCTCAACCCAAAAGCGGCGCATCAGCGGACCCCATCGGATCTGCAGAAACCGACGAGGACGGAAAGCCGGGTTCCGGGGAGTGAGGACATCGCCGTCATCGGGATGAGCGGGCGATATCCCATGGCAGACAGCATCGAAGTGTTCTGGGAGAACCTGAAGCAGGGGAAGGACTGCATCACCGAAATCCCGCGCGACCGGTGGGACTATCGGAAATGGTATCATCCCGACCCGTTGCAGAGCGAAGCGGGCAGGATGTATTGCAAATGGGGCGGGTTCATTGAGGATGCGGACAAGTTCGATCCGCTTTTTTTCCACATATCCCCCCGGGAAGCGGAAATCATGGACCCCCAGGAAAGGCTTTTCCTGGAAACCGCCTGGGCCGCCGTGGAAGACGCCGGATACAGCCGGAGCCGTGTCGAAGGAAGGCGGGTGGGCGTCTACGTCGGGGTAACCTCCAATACCTATCTCCTCTGGGGGCCGGAGGCTAGAAGGGCCGGAAACGCCGGCATCCCCCAGTCGCTGCCCTGGTCTATTGCCAACCGCGTTTCCTATCTCTTCAATTTCAAAGGCCCGAGCCTGCCCGTTGACACCGCCTGCTCGGCATCCCTCTATGCCGTCCACCTTGCCTGCGAGAGCCTGCGGAGGGGAGAGTGCGAAATGGCGCTGGCCGGAGGGGTGAATCTCTACCTACATCCCTCCAAGTATGTCCAGATGTGTCAGAGCGGCATGCTGTCGCCCACCGGACGCTGCCGGAGTTTCGGAGCCGGCGGGGACGGGTTCGTACCAGGGGAAGGGGTGGGTGCGGTTTTGCTGAAGCCGCTGGACAGTGCCCGGCAGCAGGGGGATCCGATATACGGGGTGATCAAGGCCACCGCCGTCAATCACGGGGGGCGGTCAACCGGCTATACGGTGCCGAATCCCATGGCCCAAGCCGAACTGATCGAAACGGCCCTGGAGAAATCGGGACTGGAACCGGAAACCATCACCTACATCGAAGCCCACGGCACCGGGACCACCCTGGGGGACCCGGTGGAGGTCAGAGGGCTGACCCAGGCCTTCGGCACGCCTGCGCAAGCCGGAATGCGGTGTGCGCTGGGTTCCGTCAAATCGAACATCGGGCATTTGGAATCGGCTGCCGGCATCGCCGCGCTGACGAAGGTGCTGCTGCAGATGAAGCACGGCCATCTGGTGCCGTCGCTCCACGCCGATTCCCCGAATGATCACATCGATTTCGAGAATTCCGGATTTACCCTGCAGCGATCCTATTCCCCGTGGAAACGGCCGGTCGTCGCCCGCGACGGTGCCGAGATCACCCTGCCGCGCCGGGCCGGCATCAGCTCCTTCGGCGCCGGCGGCGCCAATGCGCACGTGATTGTCGAGGAGGCTCCGGCACCCGATTCCGGACCCCCGAGTCCGCAGTCTGAAGCCGAACGCCAGCTAATCGTATTGTCGGCGCGGACGGAGGACCGACTCCGGGAATACGCCGATCGATTGCTCCGATTTCTGGACTCCGACGAGAACCCGGACCGCCCAGGCCCAGACCTTCCATCCATCGCCTATACCCTCCAGACGGGCCGGGAGGCCATGGCGTTCCGGCTGGCCGTCGCGACGGATACCCTTGATGAGCTGAAGCGTTCGCTCCGATCGTTCGTCGGAGGAAAGCGGTCGATTCCCGGGCTGTATCACCGCGGCTCCGAATCGGCCTCCCCTGCAACGGCGCTGCTTCTCGACGGCAGGGAGGGGGAAGAATTTTTTCGAATCGCGGTGGAGGAGAGAAAACTCGGAAAGCTGGCGCAGCTGTGGGTCTCCGGTGTGGATATGGACTGGACCCGGCTGCACCGGCGGGATGCCGCCCGCAGCATATCGCTTCCCACCTATCCCTTCGAGCGGAATCGGTATTGGATCACCGTTGCCGAGGAGACGGAGGGCACGGAAAGGGATGCGCCGAACGACCCGGGCCCAAGCGAAGAACCAAAATGCCTCTATTGGCAGCCGGTCTGGATCGATACGACAACGGCGGCCCCGCCGCAGGTGCCGCAGCCGAACGACGGGCCCTTGCTGCTGCTGGACCGGGACGGCAGCCGAGTCGAAACGTTCCGGCGAAAACGGGAAACGGATGTCGTCCTCGTGACGCCGGGGGCGGCATTCCGGGAAACCCGGGAGGGCGGATATTCGATCCGACCCGGCCATGGAGATGATTACCGGATCCTGTGGGAGTCCCTGTCCGCCCGGGGTGCGCTGCCCCGGAACATCGTCCACTTCTGGTCCCGAGATCTCTTCCCGGACGACGGTGTGTCGATGGAGGCGTTCTCCGCCTTCGGGATCCAATCGCTGTTCCATCTGTCCAAGAGTCTGATCGCTCAGAACAGGGATGATCCCACGCAACTGCTGTACATCTACCCGGAACCCGCGGATCGGCCGCAGCCCCAGTACGCTGCTGTCAGCGGTTTTGCCAGGACCTTGGTCAAGGAACACCCCGACATCCGCTGCAAGACCATCGGTGTGTCCGATGGTAGAGACGCCGCAGCCGTCGCCTGCGCCGAGATGGACCGCACCGATGGAACGGAGATCCGCTACGACGGAATGCACCGCCGCGTCATGGGCTTGGCCGAACCGACACCCGTTTCCGGAAGCCTTCCCTTTTCATGGGTTCGGGAAAAGGGGGTCTATCTGATCACCGGCGGCGCGGGGGGACTCGGACGCCGGGTTGCCGGTTTCGTCGCCGACGTCCCGAACGTAGACATCGTTCTGGCCGGACGCTCGGTGTTGACCCCCGAGAAACGGGATGCGATCGAATCCCTGCATACCGGAAATGCCCGGATCACCTACCTGCAAGCGGATCTTGCCGATGAAGCGGACACCCGTGCACTCCTGGACCGGATCCGAACCGATCACGGGGATCTGGCCGGCATCTTTCACTGTGCCGGCGTGATCAACGATTCCTACATCCTCCGGAAGACGCTCTCGGAGATGGAAGCGGTACTGGGTGCGAAAGTCGATGGCACCCTCCACCTCGACCGGTGGACCCGCAACGTTCCGCTGGACTTTTTCATCCTGTTTTCAGCCGCTGCCGGTGTGCTGGGAAATGTCGGGCAATGCGATTATGCCTATGCCAACCGCTTTATGGACGCGTTTGCCCGGCTGAGGGAATTGTGGCGGGAGGCCGGAAAGAGACACGGCCGAACCCTTTCCATTGCATGGCCGCTATGGAAGTCCGGCGGCATGCGAATGCCGGCCGATACCCAACGCGCCATGACCGCCCGGACGGGGCTCTATCCGCTTCCGACTTCCATCGGTCTGGCGGCGCTGAAGGATGCGTTCCTACGGCATTCCGGCCCCAACGGTCTGGTGGCCTACGGGGCGGCGAATGCCATCCGCGCCTATCTGAAACGGGAAATGGAGGCGGATGGCACGAATGCCCCTGCAACAGGGCCTGACCATTCGAGCGCATTGAGGGGACCGACGGAACGATTTCTCCGAGACGCCCTGGCCCACCTGCTGAAGCTGGACCCTGGAACCATCGATGTCCAAGCGCCGTTGGAAGAATACGGCCTGGACTCCATCCTCATCAACCGGTTCAATTTGAAAATGGAGGAACTGCTCGGGCCGCTGCCCAAGACCCTCCTGTTCGAGTATCCGAATCTGCGCCAACTGGCGGCGCACATGGCCCGCCGATACGGCAGCCGGCTGACCGCCCTTCTGGGGGGCGGTGGAACCGGGGTCGCCGACTCCCCGGCGAAAGAGGACGGGCGTGAAATCAAACCGCCGCCCCTGGAAACCGGGGCCTTGTCCCAACAAGAGCGCGCCACCCTTGACGGCATTGCCGTCATCGGCATCGCCGGCCGCTACCCCATGGCCGAAAGCGTGGCATCCTTCTGGCGGAACCTGATGGAGGGAAAAGACTGCATCACCGAAATTCCCCGGGAGCGATGGGACTACCGGCCCTTTTTCGATCCGGACCCGGACAAGAGCGTGGAGGGCAAAATCTACTGCAAATGGGGCGGATTCCTCACGGACGCGGACCGGTTCGACCCCCTGTTTTTCCATATCCCTCCCGGGGATGCCGAACTGATCGACCCTCAGGAAAGACTGTTCCTGGAGACTTCCTGGGAGGTCCTGGAGGACGCCGGGTACACCCGCTCCATGCTACGGGAGAAAAGCGTGGGGGTATTCGTGGGGGTGACCACCAACACCTACCCGCTGTGGGGCCCGGACCTATGGCGGAGCGGGAACCGGCACATTCCCGCGTCCTATCCCTGGTCCATCGCCAACCGCGTATCCTATTGTTTCGATTTCAGCGGTCCGAGCATCCCCGTGGACACGGCATGCTCCGCGTCCCTGACGGCCGTTCACATGGCGTGCGAAAGCATCCGCGGCGGCGCCTGCGACATGGCCGTCGCGGGCGGGGTCAACCTTTATCTCCATCCGGCCAAATACATTCAGCTGTGCCAGCTGGGCATGCTCTCCCCCACCGGACGGTGCCGGACCTTCGACCGGGATGCGGACGGATTCGTACCCGGGGAAGGGGTGGGGGCCGTACTGCTCAAGCCGTTGTCGAAGGCGGTCCGCGACGGCGACCCCGTTTACGGGTTGATCCGGGCGAGCGGCGTCAATCACGGCGGAAAGACCAACGGGTACACGGTCCCCAATCCCAGGGGCCAGGCGGCGCTGATTGCAAGGGTGATGCAGCAAGGCGGCATCGATCCGGGCACCATCTCGTATGTCGAGGCCCATGGAACCGGCACCTCCCTGGGCGATCCGGTGGAGATCCGAGGACTTTCCAAAGCCTTCGCACCGGCGATTCCGGGGCGGCGGTGCGCCATTGGATCGGTGAAAACCAATATCGGCCACCTGGAGGCCGCGGCCGGCATTGCAGGGATCACGAAAATCCTTCTTCAGATGGCCCACCGGCGGTTGGCACCTTCGCTCCATTGCCGCGTCGAGAACCCGAAGATCGATTTCGGCGATTCCCCCTTCTACGTGCAGAAAACAGCATCGGACTGGGATGCCGAAGTTCCGCGCCGGGCCGCCATCAGCTCTTTCGGCGCCGGCGGTGCCAATGCGCACTTGATCCTGGAAGAGTTCGTCGAAGACACGCACAAGGCCGCCGGACACCGCACTGCAGGCGGCACGCGAAAGGCCGTGGACGCCCCGCCGGCTGCGCCCGAAAAGGGGGTTCAAACGGAGCCGCAGGTTATCGTATTGTCGGCCCGGAACGAAGACCGCCTCAGGGTCTATGCGGGACGCATGGCGGAATTTCTAGAAAATTCGGCACCCCGAATCGAGAACATCGCTTTCACCCTCCAGACCGGACGGGAGGCCATGCGGGAGCGGATGGCGCTGGTCGTCTCCGATTCGTTGGAGTTGTTCGAGAAACTGAAGGCGTTTGCCTCCGGCGAAACGGGCATCGACAGCCTCTATCGGGGAAACGCCAAAAAGGTTCGCAACGGAGCGGATGCCGAGCAAGACATGGAGAGTCCCGTCTCGACGGACCCCGACGCCATCGCCCGGGCCTGGGTGATCGGCACCGACATCGAGTGGGCCCGCCTGCACGAGGCGGGCGAGCGCCGCAGACTGCCGCTTCCCACCTACCCGTTTGAAAGAACCCGCTACTGGCTTCCGGATACCGCCATTCCCCCGAGCCTCGTGGGACCCGACGATCGAGTCGACCGTCTGCTTCACCCCCTGCTGCACCGCAACACCTCCACCCTGACGGAGCAGCGGTTTCAAACCCTTTTGAGCGGGAGGGAGTTCTTTCTTTCGGACCATGTCGTCAACGGCGAAAAGACCCTGCCGGGCGCGGCCTATCTCGAGATGGCCCGGGCGGCGGGCGAAATCGCCGGGGAAAGGCCCGTTGCGAAACTGTCGAACATCGTGTGGACCCGGCCGATTCGGGTTTCCACGGAATCCGTGGAGGTGGGGATCGCATTGGTTCCGGGGCGGGAGAGACACGATTTCGAAGTATACACCCTCGACGGCGAAGAGAAACAGATCCACGTGCAGGGCAAATGGACCTTCGCCGATACGGCGGAAGCGGCCCCCGAACCCATGGACGTTTCGGCCGTACGGGACCGGTGCCCGGAAAAGCGGAAAGGGGATACCTGCTACCGGCTGTTCCATGAATCCGGACTTCGATACGGTCCCGCCTTCCAATCGATCGAGGAGCTGTTTATCGGAAAAGGGGAGGTCCTCGCCAGCCTGCGGCTACCGGAAAGCGAAGCCGAGGACGCAGAGCGGTTTTTTCTGCACCCTTCGATCCTGGACGGTGCATTTCAGACCGTGAGCGGGTTGGTGCAGCGGCAGGATGCCCAAGGCCCGCATCTG
Organism: Desulfobacteraceae bacterium; assembly: GCA_022340405.1. Lineage (GTDB taxonomy): Bacteria > Desulfobacterota > Desulfobacteria > Desulfobacterales > JAJDOA01 > JAJDOA01. Next base: position 6,921 of record JAJDOA010000186.1, read on the forward strand.
CCCTATGCCTTGAAGGAGATCGCTTGGTTTGCAGCCGCCGGCAGCCGTTGCCTGGTCTACGGGAAACGGTCCGACCGCACACCGCATGGGGGGATCCATCGGTTCGATATTCGGATCCTGGATGAGGCCGGCCGGGTTCGCGTCTGGATGAAGGATTTCTGCATCAAGGCGGGAGAGGGGGGAGCGAAGAAGCGGCCGACGGTCTCCATTCCGGAAAATCGGCCGCCCGAAGGCGGAGACGCGGCGGCCCGGATAGCGGCGGACTCGAGACCTGCGATACGGACCCGGCTGGAAGACGACCTGGTGGCCATGGTTTCCGAACTGCTGAAAACGGACCAGGACCAGATCGATCTCCGCGAAGAGATCAGCGAGTACGGCTTCGATTCCATCCGGTTCACCGCGCTGGCGAACATCATCAACGATACCTACGGCCTCGAGATCATGCCCAC
>JAJDOA010000151.1 GCA_022340405.1 Desulfobacteraceae bacterium
AGGGCCAGGCTGAAATGGGTTGGACTCCGTTGTCGTCAAAAGGTCTGCAGGGGGGCACAACGGCTTTACGAGGATGCAATCCTCTACAAACGCTTGATCTTCGATTTCTTTTGAAAAGGATACATCCAACAATCAAATGCGACACCATCGGACCATCGAATGCCGGCCTGGTCGCTGCAATCAAAGGCACGAAAAAAGCATGACATCAAAACCTCAGATTGGCAAATGATTTCGATGTGAAAAGCCTAGAAGTTGTCTCAAAATTAGGATTTTCGTTCAAGGTCAAGGGGGGTCCAGTTTGAAGACTCCCCGCCGCCCCGGTTCCCGGGATTTCCGCTTCGCTCCAACAAGCGGCGGGGGTATAGCATTTGCCAAAAGGTTGTTCCGATTGGAAAGGCCTTTTCCTTGTCATCTTGGAAACGGAACAGAATTCTGACAATCGCTATAGAAACAGCCATAGACTCTGGAGTGGGCAAAGCAGGGGATCGAAACGTTGGGGCTGGCATCATCGGGCCAGGTGAGTAGAAGCCATCTCAAAATTGTCTTTTCGCCCAATCTCGGCGTCGGTTCCTCGTTTCCAGTCCTAAGAAATACGGCAGTATTCCTGCGGCTGAAAACTCGGATCCTCCTTGACCTTGAACGAAAATCCTAATTTTGAGATCGCTTCTAGTTCCGATATCCGCCGGCCGCGGGCCGTGCCCGCGGCCGGTAACGGCTGCCATTGGTCCTGGGGGTTTACAGTCCCGCCAGCTCCCGGATTTCGTCCACCCGGTGGGTCTGCTCCCAGGTGAATTCGGACTCTGTTCGGCCGAAATGGCCGTAGGCGGAAGTCTTTCGATAGATCGGCCGCAGCAGATCCAGATATTCGATGATGGCCCGTGGGCGAAGGTCGAAGATCTCGCGAACGATCTCCTGCACTTGCTTCTTGGGGACCACCCCGGTGCCCATCAGATCGACCATGACGGAGACCGGCTGGGCGACACCGATGGCATAGGCGAGCTGAATTTCACATTTTTTTGATAGGCCGGCTGCCACGATGTTTTTGGCGATGTGGCGGGCCATGTAGGAGGCGCTCCGGTCGACCTTGGAGGGGTCTTTCCCCGAGAAGCATCCCCCGCCGTGGCTGCCCTGCCCGCCGTAGGTGTCCACGATGATCTTTCGCCCGGTCAGCCCGCAGTCCCCCATGGGGCCGCCGACAACGAACCGCCCCGTGGGATTGATGAAATAGCGGGTGTCGCCGTCGGTCCATTCCTTGGGAATCACCTTTTTGATGACCTCCTCGATGACGGCCTCGCGCAGTTCCTCGTAAGACACGTCCGGCTTGTGCTGCGTGGAGACGACGATGGTGTCCACCCGCTTCGGATTGCCGTTTTCGTATTCGATGGTGACCTGTGATTTACCGTCGGGACGGAGGAAATCCAGCGAACCGTTCTTGCGAAGCTTGGTCAGGCGGCGTGTCAACTTGTGCGCGTACATGATGGGCATGGGCATGAGTTCCGGGGTCTCGTCCGTGGCGAATCCGAACATCAGCCCCTGATCGCCGGCGCCCTGGTCTTTGAACAGGCCTTCGCCCTCGTTCACCCCCTGGGCGATATCGGGGGACTGCCGGTCGATGCTGGTGATCACCGAGCAGGTCTGGTAGTCGAATCCCATCTGGGAGGAGGAATAGCCGATTTCCCGGATGGTGTCGCGGACGATCTGGGGCATGTCCACATAGCAATTGCAGGTGATTTCCCCGGCGATAAAGGCCAGGCCCGTGGTGACCATCGTTTCGCAGGCGACCCTTGCGTTCCTGTCCTGTTCGATGATCGCATCGAGTACGGAGTCGGAAATGGCGTCCGCCACCTTGTCCGGATGTCCTTCCGTAACCGATTCGGATGTGAAAAAATACTGTTCGTTGCTCATTGTCCGTCTTTCCTCCCTGTTGGGGTGCCACCGGCGGCCGGTCCTGTTTGCTGACCGGAAATCAGGGGACCAGCGGCATGTTGTCGATCAGGCGTGTACCGCCCACCTTCACGGCAAGGGCCATGCGGGCGGGTCGGTCCACTATTTCCATGGGGTGAAGGGTGTCCGGATCGACCACCGCGATGTAGTCGATTTCGGTGTCCGGATAGGATCGAATCCGTTCCGAAGCCTCTTTCAGGACGCGCCGGGCATCGGATTCACCCTGCTCCACCTTTCGTTGCGCCGCCCGAAGTGCCTGAACCAGACTCAGGGCTGCGGGGCGCTGTTCCTCGGTCAGGTATGCATTGCGGGAGCTCATGGCCAGGCCATCCGGTTCACGCACGATTTCGCCCCCTATGATGCGGATGTCGAAATTCAAATCGTCGACCAGGCGGCGGATAAGAACCAGTTGCTGGTAGTCTTTTTCACCGAAGATCGCCACGTGCGGCCGAACGATGTTGAAGAGCTTGGCGACGACCGTCGCGACGCCGCGAAAGAAAATCGGCCGGGAAACGCCGCAAAGAGGCTTTTGTAGCGCCTCTACTTGTATGTAGGTTTGGTATCCCTCCGGATAGAGATCCCGGTCGCCGGGCGTGAACACCAGATCCACACCCACCTCTCGGGCCAAGTCCAGATCCCGCTCCAGGTCCCTCGGATAGGCGTCGAAGTCCTCGTGGGGGGCGAACTGAGCCGGATTGACGAAAATGCTGATGACCAGCACATCGGCTCGGCGCCTGCCCTCCCGCATAAGTGACAGGTGACCCTCGTGGAGAAATCCCATGGTGGGCACCAACGCAATGGTTTTGCCCTCCTGGCGGAGCTGTTCACAGCGTTGCTGAACGGAGGATATGCTCTGGATGACCTCGATCGTCTGCCTCCTGTCCTCGATGGATCCGCAGTTGCTACAAGCGGTCTCAAAATTGTCTTTTTGCCCCAGGCTGCCGGAGGCGAATGAACCCTCCAGAGGCGGATAAACGCAGCAGAGGCGAGCAACTCCGCTCCAGGCGGATGAATCTCGGGTTCGGATCCTCCGAGGCCTTTCGGAAGATCCCGGGTCTTGCCCGGGGAACGAAAATCCGAATTTTGAGATCGCTTCTATGCCGACAGACCAGGCATGCTATGGAATTCTGGAGGGGTTGTCAACATCGCACGATTATTTACCGAAAGCAGGCGGTAAACGGAACGGAATTCTGGCAACCGCCAGTTCCTCCGTTGCGAGTCCTCGGCAGGGCGGCGGCTTCGAATTCGGCACGGGTGAAGTGCAAGTGGTCATGCGGTGAGCATTTGGCAAACCAGCTGCTTGGCGGATTCCAGCGGCACCCTCCCGGTATTGATGACCAAATGATAGAGGGATGGGTTGTCGTAGTCGGTCTTTTGAAGTTTTCCGTACAGACTGCTTCGCCGGCGGTCTTCGGTCGCGACCCACTGCTCCGCACGCCGGGCGGACATGTCGTAGTTTTTCATGATGAAGCGGATGCGGTCTTCCAGATTGTCGATGAGAAGGACGTGCACGGCATCGGGATGATCGTTGAGGATATACTGGCTGCCGCGGCCGATGATGACCACGTCTCCTTCATCGGCGATCTGGGCGACGATCAGAACCAGATAGTCCAGATAACCCTGTTCGTCCAGATATCCTCTCTCGTCTTTTAGGATCCGGTCTACCCACCGTTTGGAAACCATGCCTGAGATCAGGCGGGAGAGTCGGCTTCCGGCTTCCTTTTCGAAGGCCTGCACCCAATTGGTGGAGACGTTCGCCTCCTTGGCGATGCGCTGGATGATGTCGCTCTCGGCGAAGGTGTACCCCATCTCATCGGCGATCATCTTCCCCAGCGTTTTCCCGCCTGCACCGAACTGCCTGGAAATGGTCACGACTGCCATCACGACCTCCTCGTGTCATAATCATCGGGTTGCGTCGGTCGAACTGGAAGGGCTACCCTTTTGGGCAGCTCCAGAATCCGCAGTGGGTCGGATGGGATGATTATGCGTGAAAAAGAAAAAACAAGTGATTGTTCATCCATTATCCTACGATTATTACCGTGGTTCAAGGTTGTTTCTCGTTTGCCTGCCCGAATCGGCGGCCTATCTCCGAGACCCTGTTACGGGGATCTTCGAACCTATCCGACAGCCGGGGGGATCAGCAGCGTCGGGAACATCGAGTCCTCGGCAATTTTCACCGGGATGCTTTTCGACCAACGCTCCTTCCATCCCGCCTTGCTGGAGGACCCCATCAGGATCATCGTCGCCTGACAGTCTTTTGCGGCCCTTTCGATCTCCGCCGCCGGATCTCCGATGTAGACGTGCGGACGGCTGCGGATTCCCCTTTCCGCCAGCCGTTCGCAAATCTCATCCAGCCGCGCCCGCGTCTCCTTGCGTAGTTTCTGGACGGACATGGCGGATTCTCCGGTGAGCTGCTTTTCGCTGGCCGTGTGCACCACGCTCACCTCTCCCACCGTTTCGGCCATCCCTTCCAGATATTCCACCGCCCGGAGGCTCGCCGGCGACCAGTTCATCGCCAGCAGGGGCCGCTCGAAAGGCTTTTCGGCGACCATGGCGTTTTCCGCCGTTGCCTTGTAAACCAGCACGGGGACGGCGGTTCTGCCAAGGAGTTCGGTGATGTCGGAGCCGGCATACAACTGCTCGAACCTTCCCTTGGTGGACCGGCCGATCACGATCATATCCGCACCTTCCTTGCCGGCGGCTTTGATCACTTCGGCAACCAGGCTTCCGACGGTGATGTAGACGCCCACCTCCATTCCCTCCTCGAACAGCGGCTCGGCCCAGTCGATGAAACGGATGTTGGCCGTTTCCCGCAGCCGGATCTCTTCCCGCTTCTGATACCCGGTGCCGCGGCGCATGGCTACGCGATCCCGTTCGATGACGGTCAGAAACACCACATGGTCCAGGGACGATTGGCGAAGGGTCAATATCGCGTGGAGGGCGTCCAGGCTCAGATCTTCGAATTTGGTGACGAACAGAATAGTACGTATTTTCATGATCTCTCATTGCCAGGTCAGGGCCGGAAACGTCAGCCCAGCATTTTGTTCAGCACTTCGGCCAATTCCTCCGGCTCCACCGGTTTTTCCAGGTACACCTCAGGTTCGGGAACCTCGGCTCCCCCAAACTCCGTCAAAGCCTTCTGCGATCGAAGGAATGTGCGCTTTGCGATACCGGAGAGAAGCACCACCTTGATATTTTTCAGTGCCTTGTCCGTCTTGAGTTCGCGGTAGAGTCGAATGCCGCTCTGCTTGGGCATCAGGACGTCCAGCAGCACCAGGTCCGGTTTTTCCTCTTTGAGTTTTTTCAACCCCTCTTCG
>JAJDOA010000194.1 GCA_022340405.1 Desulfobacteraceae bacterium
ATCGTCCAAAAACGCCTTCAGTCCCTTGTCGGTGAGCGGGTGTGCAGCCAATTTGGCCAGCACCTTGAACGGGATGGTCGCAATGTCCGCGCCCATCAGCGCCGATTCCAGCACATGGAGGGGATTTCGGACGCTGGCGACGATCACCTCGGTGGCGAAGGCATAGTTGTTGTATATGTCGACAATCTGCTCCACCAGTTGAAGGCCGTCCTGGGAGAGATCGTCCAGCCGGCCGACAAAGGGGCTGACGTAGGTGGCGCCCGCCTTGGCGGCCATGAGCGCCTGCAGAGGGGAAAACACCAGGGTCACGTTGGTCTTGATGTCTTCCTCGCTCAATTGCCGCGTGGCCTTGAGGCCGTCGACGGTCATGGGGATTTTCACCACGATGTTGGGATGAATGGCGGCCAGCTTCCGGGCCTCCTCCAGCATGACGTCGGTTTCCGTTCCAATGACTTCAGCGGAGATCGGACCGTCAACAATGGCACAGATATCGCGGATGATCTCTTCGAAATTCCCTCCCTCTTTGGCAATCAGGGAAGGATTGGTGGTCACGCCGTCAGCCATGCCCATTCGGACGGCTTCCTGAATTTCCTCGATGTTGGCCGTGTCGATGAAAAATTTCATGGTCGGTTCCTTTGCCCAGAGTTGCCGTGGCTATGGCCGCGATGAGGTGCGGGACGCGAGAAAAGCGTCACGGCAGGCCTCGCTGCAGAAATAGCGCTCGGTACCCGAATCGTTGAGAAGAACACCTTCGGTTTTCGGAAAAAACACTTTGCAATGGGGGTCCTGTACCATTTCTCTGCTTTCGGACTCTCTTGCCTTCGGCGGCGTTGACGAGCCCAGCGTCGGGAACTTAGAGCGCAACGTCCGCCATGCCAGGTAGAGCAGCGCGAGAAAAACGAGGGTTCTCATGGGTACGGGACCAAAGTTTGTCCTTCTTCGCTAACGTTTTGGAGAAGTTGAGACATTGTCTGGTGAAGCGAGGGATGCACGATGTTCGGGTCTATATCACAGATCGGCTGCAGTACAAAGCGCCTTTTGTGCATCCGGGGATGGGGGATCTCCAGTGCATCGGTGCACAGTGTCCGGTCGTCAAAAAGCAGGATGTCGAGGTCGAGGATGCGGGGCCCGAATCGAAAGGCATCCTTGTCCCTTCCGAATCTGCGTTGGATCGCCTGCAGGATCGCCAGTAGTTGGAGTGGTTCCAGTCGCGTTTCGACACACGCCACGGCATTGGCGAACCATTCCTGGTCGGTGTAGTCCTGCGGCTCGGTGCGATAGTACCGTGAGATGCGCCGCACCGAGACGCCTTCGGAATTATCCAGCGCCTCGAATCCCCGGCGGCAGTTATCCCGCCGCTTGCCGATGTTCGATCCGGCGGAGATGTAGGCGATGTGGGTTTCACGCGGCATGGAAAGTGGCGGAGTTGTTGTTTGGTTTTTCTGGTTTGTCTGGTTGACAACTGCTTGTCTGCCGCAGATTTCGCGGATTCCGCAGATTATGTTTTTGTTGTCGGATATTTAAAAGAGTAAGCAGTAAGCAGTTAAAAACTATAAACAACATGTGAGCATAGTGAGGCGGTCCATCTTGACCTTCCCCACCTTTCGAATGGTGCCGTGCCGCTGCAGTCCCTGCTTACTGCTTTCTGTTTACTGTTTTTTTCTGTCATCGGGAACGCACCGTCCAACCGCCTGAGACCCGGACCCCCTGAGGCACTCCGTTTCGCCGAAGCGGGAGGGGATAAACCCCTCCCCTACATTCCACGACCGATACGTTCAGGTACGTTCACCGTCCGACTGTCTGACTGTCCGACCGTCCGACCGACCCACCAGCCGTTCTCTGACATCCGACATCGGACCTCGGACATCCGGCCCTTACTGCTTACTGTCTTTTTCCTCCATTCGGCCTTTCACCCCCCATACCGCCAGGAGTCCTCCTCCATGCGGCCCGCGGAGACGATGCGGGCATCGCCGGAGAGAAAGACGTTGGAAACGGCCGGTCCATTCCGGTCGAAGGCGACCTGGATATCACCGCCGCTTCGCACCCGAAGGGTGATGGGGGAGACCGCCTTTTCCAGCGCTGCGGAAACGACGGCGGCCGCAACACAGCCCGTGCCGCAGGCCAGCGTTTCGTCTTCCACCCCCCTTTCGTAGGTGCGGATGACAAGCCCGCCCTCCGGGTCGACAAAGACGAAATTCGCGTTTACCCCCTCCGGGGCGAACATTTCATGCCAACGGATCTGCCGGCCGAGGCCGACGACGTCCACCGCCTCCGGATCGGAAACGAACAACACCGCGTGCGGGACGCCTGTGTTGACCAGGTGGACGGTCCGGTTTCTCCCCTCCAGGGGCAGCGTCCGGGACAATTGCAGCCGCTGGGGATCGGTCATCCGGATCCGGATACCGTCGCCGTTTACCGTTGCGGAAACGAAGCCCGCAAGGGTACGAAAACGCATGGTCGCTCCGGCGATGCCCTCCAGGTAGGCAAACCGGGCTGCGCATCGCGCCCCGTTGCCGCACATCTCGGCCACGCTTCCGTCCGAGTTGAAAAAGCGCCAGCAAAAATCCGCATCCGGGTCGTTTTCCAGCAGAATCAGACCGTCCGCCCCCACGGACATTCGCCTCCGGCACACTTTTCGGGCAAAGCCCGAGGGGTCCATCCCGCCGAGCCGGTCCTCCCGGTTGTCGATAACGATGAAGTCGTTTCCGCTGCCGCACATTTTGGTAAAGGGAATGGAAGGCATGGTGGGTGTTATTTTGGGTTGGGTTGGTTTGTCTGGTTGTGAAAACGACGAAGTGAGCGGTGCGCCGTAAGCCGTGAGCCGGCCAGTGAACGCCAATGGGCATTATGGTATCGTCGTTATCCGCAGATTCCTCAGGCTCAACAAATTCGCAGCGAACGGCATCTTATTGCCGCGGATGCCCGCCGAAGGGGATTCGACATTCAAAATTCTATATTGTCGCGACACATTGCCCCTGCGGTTTGGCTGCTTCGGGAGGGTACCAACCTCTCCCCTGAGGCCCAAAGCCGAAACGCCCAGGTTCGTTACCGTCCGACTTCCCGACCGTCCGACCGTCACCCCGGCCAATCTCTGACATCGGACATCTGACATCCGACATCGGGCATCTGATCTCTGGTATCCGGCATCGGACATCCGGCCGTTCCTGCTTACTGGTTTTTCCCGTCATCGGAAACCGGTCGATTCCGGCCTCCGGATCACTCTTCCGTATAAATGAACTCGACCACGGGCGAGTACGGGCCGACATCGCCGGATACGGCCGCCACCTTGTAAATGTAGCGGTAGCCGACCTCCACGCGCTCGTTGTAAGAGAACCGCTCTTCGCCGAGTCCGGACCGACTGTCGAAGTCCATCGGCACATCGCCGACCCGCTCGAAAACCAGCGGACACACCATGCAGCTTTCG
>JAJDOA010000195.1 GCA_022340405.1 Desulfobacteraceae bacterium
CCGTAGATCAGACAATACAGGCCATGGAAGAAAAATCGCAAATAGCCCCCACAGGAGCACTGTTGTTTGAACTGGGCTTCCTGTACAAGGAGAAAGGAGATTTCAAACGGGCAAGAGAGCGGCTTCAGCAGTCCATCCGACTGAACCCCGATTCTGTGGAGGCAATGCAGCAGCTGGCTCTCGTCCATGCGATGATGGGCCATTACGAGGATGCGATCTCGGTATACAAAGAAATCATCAGCAGACATCCCCAAGAATCCTTTCCCTATTACGCCATTGCTTCCGTTTTCTCGATGAAAAACGAAACGGATGAAGCCCTTGGCTGGCTTCAGAAAGCCGTCGACAGAGGATTTTCCGACTGGCATCGGCTGGATACGGATCCCAATCTCGAAAATCTCAGAAACGCTATCGATTATCCAAAATGGAAGGAGAGGCAGATGCGGTAGGGAATGCGCTCGCTGTTGCCGGCTCAAGATGAATATCGGATCGCCGGTCGGAAAGGCCTCTATTTTATGGGATCAGGGAAAAAACACCGACAAGGCGCTGCCGTCACGGATCACCGACCCGTTTCGCATTCGCTCTAAAAAGGCTCGATTATTCTCATTCCGACGGCAAAACACCATGGCCGTTTTGTCCGCATAGACATGGACCCAATCGGTTTCGTCGTGTATTCTTAGCGCCACTTTGTCGGATGTTTCAAGCAGAAGAATATCGGCCGGATATTTTGCCATGAGTCGAAGCCAGCCTTCGGTGTCGTCCCTGTGAATGAGATGATCCTTCAGCACGGACTCCGGATAGACGGTGCGGAACCGGCCGTCGATGGAAACATGGCAGCCGGGGTACAACCACCATATGACGTACTCACCCCAGTCAAAGGGCAGCAGGATGTCCCCGGAAACACGGTTGTCGTGTAAAAATCGGACGGCTCCCACGGGATAGTGGGAGGGGTCCACGACAATCCGGAATCCGCTGTGGCGGTAGGGGGCGCTCCCGACCGTAAAGTGCCAGGCAGCCAGAAGCGCCACCGCTGCAACCACCAGATGTCGTGCACTCTTTCCAAGCTTCAGTTGTGGAAACCGCTCCACTGCCTTGTGCACGAAGCCGGACAAGTGAAACACCAAAAAGGGTGCGGCCGCAATGGCGAAAAACGGCATATGCCGCTGATGCCGGAAGGCTGCCACCATCAGGGCTGCAGCGGCCGCGGCTTCCCAGGTCAGCGCACGGCGGCGTCCGGCGGCAAGTGTAAAGCATAGCAGTGCGGCCATGACCTTGAGGTGGATTTCCGTCGCGTCCCAAAGCGACACCGGCGTCCACTCCGTGATCTGGCGGGTCTGGCTCAGGCTGTGGTAGAGAAACGACAGAAGTCGGAAACCGTAGGGATTCACCAGGGTGGCCGAGAGACAAACCCCGGCGGTGATCCACAGCCATCGAGTCGGCCTGCGGGAGTCGAAACCAACTTTCTCAATGGTCCGCCACCCGGCTACACCCGTAACAAGGGCCACTCCCATTAAAAAACCGCCGTGCAGGTTGACCCAGACAACCATGGCTGGCGGCAACAGAAACAGCCGGTTTCTTGCGAGAAAATATCGATGCAGGACAAACCAAAAACCGGCGAAAAAAAGGAAGGAGAAAATCTGGGGCCGAGTCATGAAGCCCTTTTGCATCACCCACACCGCGAGCACACCGACGCCGGCCAGTACCAGGGGATGCCAGGTGCGGTCCGTGCAGGTTCGAACGACAAAGGCAACAGTTCCCAGCCCGATTGCCAGCTTTACCAGCAGGAGTCCCGTATCGCCGAAAAAGCGATAGGTCAGCGAGAAGAGGATCTCGCTGAGCCACTCATGATTGATCCATTCGTGTCCCTGGGCAGTATAGGAATACGGATCCGTCCGGACCGGCCCTCCGACATCCCAACTGGCCGCTCCGAATTTGAGATGTCCCCATAAATCGGGATCCGCCGTGACAAAAGAAAAGCCGCTGACAGCGGTGCAGAATACCAGCAGCACACAGACGGCCGGCAATGGATCGAAGGTAGTGGGAAGGAAAATTTTGCGGCGCATTTCTCTCGTTTCGGTTCATTCGTCGTTTTGCATCATCCGTCACGGAATGCGGGGAGAGGTAGGCCGGGATTCGGGGCGACAACACCTGCCGTCAGCCGTGTAAGGCCCGGTCCATCGCCTTGAAGGCGCACTCCATGTTGATTTCGGCCAAGGTCGGGTGCGCGTGGATCGTTTCGGCGATGTCCCGGACGCTCGCCCCCATACGCATGGCCAGGGCCGCCTCGGCGATCAGATCCGTGGCATGAGGTCCCACAATGTGGACGCCCAGGATTTCTCCGGTTCCGGCGTCGGAGACGATTTTGGCCTCGCCGGCGATTTCGCCGACCACTTGGGCTTTACCCAGGTTTCGGAACAACACGCTGTCGGCGCGGACGTTCCGGCCTTTCCGTCGGGCCTGGGATTCGCTTTGGCCCACGTTGGCCACCTCCGGAGAGGTGAAAATGGCGCCGGGAACCACCGTATAGTCCATCGAGCGGCGGCCTCCCATGGCGTTTTCAGCGGCCACCATACCCTCAGCGGAGGCCACGTGGGCCAACATGACCTTTGACGGCCCCAACACATCGCCGATGGCGTACACGCCCGCCGCCTCCGTTTCCATCCGCTCGTCGACGGGAATCCATCCCTTGTCGTCGGTGCGAATGCCGATGGACGCCAGTCCAATGCCGTCCGTATTCGCCTTGCGGCCGATGCACACCAGCACTTGGTCCACCGCTACGGTCACCGGTTCTTTTTCCCTGCCGGAGGGGTTCTTCAAAAACGGAGAGGGTCCCAGGGTCACCCGCAGACGATGGCCGTCTTCATCGAAGGCGCCCGCCGTCCGGTTGGTAAAGAATCCGATTTTTCGTTTTTTCATCTCACGCTGGAGCACTTTGGAGCAGGATTCGTCCACCGACGGCAGCGGCAACAAGCGCGGCAAGGCCTCCACCACGATCACTTCGGCTCCCAGGGCTGAAAGGAGGAAGGCAAATTCGCAGCCAATCACACCTCCGCCCACAATCAGGATGGTTTCGGGCACGCTCTTCAGGCTCAGCGCGTGGTTGCTGGAAAGGATTCTCTCCCCGTCGAAGGGTAGGGACGGCAGTTCGAAGGGCTGCGTGCCGGTGGCGAGGATGAAGCGGTCCCATGGGATTTCTTCCTCGCCGCCCTCGGTTCGGACCACCGCGAGCCCTGGACCCTTGAGGCACCCGAAACCGTTGATGTAGTGAACCCTGTGGTGTCGAAGCAAGCCGAGGATCCCCTTGGCCTGCGCCTGAACCACGGCACGCTTTCGGGCCATCAGCGCCGCAATGTCCAGGCGGGCGTCCCCATCCACCTGCAATCCGTACTCTCCTGCCCTGCGGAAGGACTCGAGCAGGTTTGCGGTTGTGATCATGACCTTAGACGGGATACATCCCCAATTGAGGCAGGTCCCTCCAACATTGTCCGCCTCGATGATGGTCACTTCCGCACCCAGTTGCGCCGCGCGCACTGCGGCCACATACCC
>JAJDOA010000205.1 GCA_022340405.1 Desulfobacteraceae bacterium
CAGTATGTACCCTTCAAGGGCATCATCGGTTTGTCGAGGTCAACAAACGTGTACACGACCTGCTCATCCAGCTCGAATGCGCCACCGCATTCCGGGCAGACATGCTTTCCCGGGTCTTCGGGGACCTCACCCCTTCGGCAAAACGGACACTTCACACCTGGTAAAGGGCTCATCGAGTCCAATCTCCGGCCGTGGCAGGCCACCACAGGATGGGGATCTAAAGAACGGGGGGGATTTTTGGACGCTATCAGGCCGCAGAAGCGGAGTCAAGATGCCGGAGGAATGAAAAAGCGCATTTCGGTAATTCAGCGCTTCGGTTAGGGTGGATTAGGGGGAAAGGAGGTGTTGAAACCACTTATAGGAACTTTCTATAGCGCTTGCCAGAAGGATGTCCCGATTGGAGCGGAAACGGAACAGGATTCCGGCAATTGGCCATTGCCATGGGATTGACCTCTGACCGGCACACGCGTCGCCGATAACCAGGACTGTCGTTCAAAGGGTGTCCGCTCCGAATGTATCGCAAGCACCCAAGGTACCCGTTTGAAGCCCTATGCGAAACCAGCTTACGCGTTGATCGGAGCTTCCATGTGTGAATGAGTCGGGGGTCACATAACCGCGCGCCTGTTTTTGCAGCCTGTCATCTCCGATCATGCTTGCCGCATTGAGCGCTTCGGCAATATCCCCTTTTTCAAGAATCTGCCTGGCTCGATCGGCATGCTGGGCCCACACACCAGCCAGACAATCGGCTTGAAGTTCCAGACGTACCGATAGTTGGTTGTATTCGGCCTGGGATAGTTGATTCCGCAATTGGTGAACCTTCCCGCTGATGCCAAGCAAATTCTGAACATGATGACCGACTTCATGTGCAATTACATAGGCTTGGGCGAAATCGCCCGGTGCGCCCATTTTGGTTTTGAGGTCCTGGTAAAAACTGAGGTCGATGTACACCTGCCGGTCCGCCGGGCAGTAGAAGGGACCCATCGCCGCCTGGGCAAATCCGCACGCAGACTCGACAGCCCCGGTAAAAAGAACCAGTTTCGGCTGTTCATACTGTCCACCACCTTCACGAAAAATAGTGCCCCAAGTATCTTCGGTATCTGCGAGTACAACCGATACGAAATCAGCGAGTTCATTTTCGGCAGCCGTCGGAACATATTCGGTTTGTTCTACGGATGTTCTTGAAGTTTCAGCATTTTGCTGCAGAATGAATGAAGGATCAATTCCAAAATACATTGCCACAAGGGCTATCAAAAGAACACCGATTCCGCCGCCTTTTGCTTTTCGTGATAGACGAACGCCTCTTCTGTCTTCGATATTGATGCTTCTTCTGCCTGTTCTCCAGCGCATCTGTCAACGTCTCCTTGTTCTGTGTACACGACTCCGTCGAACTTGCTGCTATGTTGATATTTCAGGCAAGACGCCACAGGATTGTATGGTGGCGGTAGGGTTTTGCCAGATAATGGTCACGATGTTGGAAATGGCAAGCTTACCGCATCTGGACGACGGAGGTCGGTCGGATGGGCCAACGGAAGAAGCATACCAGCGAAAGAGAAAGTGGATTTGCGAAATCCAGCGATAGCGGGTAATATCGAATCCATTCCACCGCCCAAACCTTGCCTATCCAAACGGAAAACATCCATGCATTCGCATGTGAGTATGTGCAGAATTATACCATAATCACATTGGGTTGATCGTTTATCAATCGGCATGTGAAGTCCTTTTCTCGTCACTGGATAGAAAGGAAAATGGCCATGAAAAAGCAATGGCATGCAATAATTGTTGCCATCATCATGGGGGCGTTGCTGCCTTTTTTCCCCCCCGTGTCTTTCGGCGCTAAAAAGGCGTCCGATGTTCAAACAAGGGATCCAATCAAAAAATCGTCGGATACGGCTATGGAGGAACAGATCACTCCGGTCCTTGCTAGCTTCGTGGCTCCACCACGACCAGCCATTCTGAGCGACGGACGAGTTTACGTGCTTTACGAGCTCATGCTCTCCAATGCGTCCAACATTCACTTCACGATCGACAAGCTGGAAGCAGTTGACGGGAAGCCCGGGGGGGGCCGGATCGCGATTTTCGACAAGAAAGCCATCGAGGGGCATTCGAAATTTCCCGGCGCCAGCGGTCCCGGCGCCTCGCTTGACCCCGGCCAATCCGGGTTCGTCAGGATCAACCTTTCCTTCCCCTCGGTTGAAGAGGTGCCGAGGATCATCGGTCACGTTCTTACCGTTTCTTCGGAAAAGCCCTGGGGGCCCTACCCGACCTCTACGATCGTGGAAAGAGTCGCGTCAATCGCCGTTCCCCCCGATACGGGTCCTGTGATTGGGCCTCCCCTGAAGGGCAAAGGATGGATCACCTGCGCAGTGGGAGAAAACTGGTACCATCGCACTACGGTCATGCCGCTTAACGGGAAATGGTTTGCGCCGGAACGATGGGCCGTCGATTACGTTCAGGTCGACGGGAAAAACCGGCTGCGTTCTGGTCCCCTTTTGGAGCTTGAGAGCTATCCCCAGTACGGCCGGGAAATCATTGCCGTCGCCGACGGGAAGGTGCTGGAGGCCCGAAACGACCAGCCCGACCAAGTCCCCGGAAAAATACCGCAAGGACTGGCATTCGAAGATGCCTGCGGAAATTTCGTCCTCCTGGACATCGGCGGCGGATACGCTGCGGTGTACGCCCACATGATTCCGGGGAGCGTGCGGGTGTCCGTGGGGGACAAGGTCAAGCGCGGACAGGTCCTGGGCCTTCTTGGAAACTCGGGAAATACCGACGCGCCGCACCTGCACTTTCATATCGTCGAGGGCACAACGCCCCTGGCCTCCAACGGTGTGCCTTACGTGATCGAATCCTTCGAGGTGAAGGGTCGGTCGATAGACAGCGATTACCTGGAGGCCATGTTGAAATCCGGAGAGCCGATCGAGGTACGGCCCGCGGATGACGCGGAGAAACACGCCCGGCAGATGCCTGCTGATGTGACATTGGTGGATTTTCCTCAGTGAAACCAGGTGCGGATTTTTGAGCCGTCGCTGCAGCCGAAGCGTTACACACGCGGCTGAGCTCGGCCCTTAGGGGCTGTTTCTAAATTAGGATTTTGGTTCAAGGTCAAGGAGGATTCGAGTTTTCAGCCGCAGGAATAGTTGTGTATTTCGAGGACTGGAAACGAGGACCCGACGCCGAGATTG
This sequence comes from Desulfobacteraceae bacterium, assembly GCA_022340405.1. Taxonomy (GTDB): domain Bacteria; phylum Desulfobacterota; class Desulfobacteria; order Desulfobacterales; family JAJDOA01; genus JAJDOA01. Next base: position 3,183 of record JAJDOA010000205.1, read on the forward strand.
GGCCAAAAGACAATTTAGAAACAGCCCCTAACGACAATCGGTGGTATTGAAAGCTTTGATGATCCGGTTCAAAATCTGTAGCACTTTGTTTTTTAGCCGCCGGGTGCGGGAATGTTCGAGCGGCCGGTATAACCCTAGCCGAGGTAGCGGTCCGCACCCGCCTTGCCAAATTTGTCCGTCTCACAGCGCTCCCGTCCGGTAACGTCGAAGAGAGGAAACCTAATGGAACCTATTGTACCGCGCCGCATTTCCAGCACTCTGACCGCTGCCCTGGCCTGTGCGATCCTGCTCGGATGCTCCGCCGGGCCCCGTATCCTGCAGGGAAATCGAACCGACTACAATCACCATCTGCAAGCCAGCAACAAGGAAGAGCTACTGATGAATTTGGTGCGCATCCGCTATCTGGAGCCCCCGTTGTTCATGCAGGTGAGCTCTATTTCCGCAAATTTCGGGATCAACACCAACGTCAGTGTCAGTGGGATGTACCAAAACGGCCTCGGCTTCCCCCATGGATCAACGGTAACCGGTATGGCAGGGTACGGCTTTCTGGAAAATCCCACCATCATCTATGCGCCTATCCAGGGAAAGCAATATGCACAGCGCATGCTCACAGAGGTCAGCATGTCCAATTTCGTGCTGCTGGCTCGTGGGGGCTGGTCGGTACGATACCTTATCAAGGTGTTGGCGATCCGAATCGGCGGCCTTGACAATCAAGAGCCGTTCCAACCCGTGTCGGGAATGATGGATACCGCCGAAAATGACCGGCGGTTTAGCGAATTTACCGAGTTGATCAAGGCAATGGAAGTGCGGGGAGACCTGGAGTTTGTAGGCATCGATCAATCCACCCAGGGATCCGAGCGTGGAATCCTGCAGCTTTCCTTTAAGGATGCCTCGGAGCGTGACACCTTCGAGCATCTGCTTGGCGTCAACATCAGCGAAACACTCCTACCGTCCGGTCGTATTGTGGCCACGATTCAATTGACCCCTGTGCGTGATTTGATGGATCAGCCAGATGTCGAACGGGACACGGTGCCTCTCAAACTGAAGAATGTCTTCGAAGTGTTCTGGAGCCTTTCCGCCGGGATAAACGTCCCGGAGGAGGATCTGGCTAGCGGACGAGCGCTACGGGTCGAGCGTCCTCTCTCGAATCTTGACACTACCGCCAGCATTGTCCCGAGGATGCATATCAAGTACAGCGACAGCCCGCCCAAGAACGCCTACGCGGCCGTTAACGTCCGAGGGCACTGGTTTTACATCGACGACGGCGATGCGGATTCAAAATTGATGTTGATGCTGCTCAGTTCGGTCTACTCGCTACAGACAGAGCCGGTCCCGGCTGGCCAGCCGTTGCTGACCTTGCCTGTGTCGAAGTGAACGGTCCCGGTGGGCTCGTCTGCTTCCGTAAGGATGTGCAGCAATGCA
>JAJDOA010000154.1 GCA_022340405.1 Desulfobacteraceae bacterium
TCTTGTCTTTCGTAGGGGCGGGGTTTATCCCCGCCCGTTCGGGGTAAGTGATCCCACCAGTGGGAGGGGATCAACCCCTCCCCTACCGATCGATTGGGAAGCCATATCGGAAACGGAACAGAATTCTGACAATCGCTATAATGACATTTTACCACACCTGTGCGGGCGGGTAAAGAATTCGCATGTTGTCCGGTGATGCGCCGGATGGGACAACTTCCATACCGCCTACAGCACCGAATCCGGATGCTGGAGGTTGAAATCCTCGATGGCCTGGAGGTATTCCGGATCGAAACCTTCTCGGCGTATCTCACCGATCAGGTGGCCGAAGGAGGCGGTTTCTTTGACCCGCGTGGAGGCGGCCACCCGGCGCAGGGGGTAGTCGGCCACGATGCGTGCGCCCCAGCTGTTGAGCGGCCGGTCCAGGTCCGCTCCCTGGTAGTATTGGGACAGGACCAGGATCCGGGTGCCGAGATAGACGGCCTCCTCCAAGTCGTGGGTGACGAAGAAAATGGTCATCCCGTGCCGTTTCCACAGATCCAGGATCAGCACCTGCATGGCTTCCCGTGTGCCGGGATCCAGGGCTCCGAAGGGTTCGTCCATTAGCAGGATCTTGGGCTTTTTGATGAGGGCTTGGGCGATGGCGACCCGCTGCTGCATGCCGCCGGAGAGCTCGTGGGGATATTTGCGGGCGTGTTCGGATAGGTTAACGTAGTCGAGGTACTGCAGCGCTTCCTGCTCGATCGTTTTTTTGCAGCGGCGGCTCTCGATCAGGCCCAATGACAGGCGGCTGCCGGCCATGATGTTTCCGAGGACCGTAAGGTGGGGGAAAAGGGAATAGCGCTGGAAAACGATCCCTCGCTCCGGCGAAGGCTCTCCGACCTCCTTGCCGTGGACTTTCACTGTGCCCGCGGTCGGTTGCTCCTGGCCCAGGATCAGGCGCAGCAGGGTGGATTTCCCGCAGCCGCTGGGGCCAACGACGGTGCATAGTTCACCCTGGGTCATGCGGAGATTGACCCCCTCCAGAACGATGTTGTCGCCGTAGGCTTTGGAAACCCCATCGACCTGCACAAATTTTTCCATCAGGACCGTTTCCATCATGCAGGTATCCCTCTATCGGCCTCCACCGCCCTCGTACCAGGGAAACAATTTGCGGACACCGATCCGCAGCGCCCAGTCAATGGTAAATGCCAGCAGCGTGATCCACAGCACATAGGGGATGATGGTGTCCATAGACAGGTAGCGCCGCACCAGAAAAATGCGGTATCCGAGCCCATCTTTCGCCGCGATGGCCTCCGAGGCGATCAGAAACAGCCAGGCCGCGCCCATGGACAGCCGCACCGTATTGAGCAGGCGCGGCAGGATCTGCGGCAGCACAACGCGATACACCACCCCGAATTGCGAGGCGCCCAGGGTGAGCGCTTTCACGATCATCTCGTTGGGAACCTGGCGCACCGCCAGGAAAATGTCGCGTGTGATCAACGGGAAAATACCGATAAAAATCAGCGCTACCTTGGAGAATTCGCCGACCCCCAGGGCGATGAACAAAATCGGAAGCAGCGCCAGCGGAGGAATATTGGACAGAAACGTCACGAAGGCTCGGCCCAGACTGCGAATGCCGGGCATCAGTCCCATGTTCAAGCCCAACACCAAACCGCATACGGCGGAAAGCAGCACCCCCACGGCGATGCGCTTCAAACTGGCGGCGGTGTCCGACCACAGCAAATAGCTTCCCGTGCGCCGGTCCTCGGTAAACGCCACCTTGTGCACCGCCTTGACCATCTTGGTCACGGTGGGGGTCAGTTTTTCCTGGGGATTGGCCTGTGTGCGCACCTGGGCCGCCGTTATGTAGACGGCAACCAGCAGGATGAAAGGCAGAACGGCCAGTAGGATGCCCAAACCGCCTGGCGGAGCGGCGTGCAGGCCCCAGAATCGCGGTTTGCGCCTTTTCGTCGTCATGAAAGCGACCTCATCGACCCGAAAACCGGCGTTTGCGGCCCGCCGGCGGTGGTTGGCCTACAGCTTGCCCTCGGCCGCCAGCTCCATGAAGGCCGCATCAAACCGCAATTTCACGTTGCTCCGGTCGCCGATGATCGAGCCGTCCGGAAACTGGATTCCCACAAAATCCTTGGAATCGGCGTCGCCGTAAAGGCCGTGATCGAAGCAAAAAGCGCGCACGTATTCCATCGTCTGCTTGATCTTGGCGCCTTTGGCCAGAGCCACGGCGTCGGCCGGCCGGTAGAACATCTGGGTGGTCCGCAGCTGGGCTCGGAACTCGGCCTCCGTACCGCCGGCAAATTGGGCCATATAGGCGACCGCCTCTTTGGACTCCTTGCTCTTGCCGCTCATGACCGCCATCGTTTCGTACCAGGCGCCCACCAGCGCCTTTTTCAAACTGTCCGGAGCGTCGGACCGCACCACCATCAAATCGATGATCTCGCCGGGTATCTGAGAGGAGTCGAAAACCAGGGCCGCCCCCTTGACGTTGCGGCATTGCATCAACGGCGGATTCCAGGTAACCACCGCTCCGTTGGGGTCGGCTGCGAAAACGGCGGCGATATCGGAGTCAGAAGTGTTGATCACGCTCAGATCCCTTTCCGCAAGGCCGTTCTTCTCCAATGCGCGGGCGAGCAGGTAGTGCGACACGGACAGCTCGACCAGCTTGACTTCCCGCCCCTTGAGATCGGCGACCGCGTTGCCGTTTTTCATGACGATGCCGTCGTTGCCGTTGGAAAAATCGCCGATGATCAGGGCGGTGGAGTCCACACCTCCCACCGCCGGCAGGGTCAAGGCGTCCATGTTGGTCATGGTGCAGCCGTCGAAGGCCCCGCCGGTGTAAAGGTTGATGCTCTCGATGTAGTCGTTTATGAGTGTCAACTCGATCTCGATGCCGAATTTCTGGCCCCATTTTTCGAGAATGCCGGCCTCGTTGGCGTATTCCCACGGCTCCCAGCCGGTGTAGTGAGACCAGGCGATCTTGTAGGTGTCGCCGGCCGCCGCGGGCGCACCCGCCAGCGTCAGGGCCAAAGCCACGGCCATGCCTACCGCTATGATCCTTTTCATGAGCTGCGCCTCCTTTGATGGATATCTGTGACGCGACAGGACCCCAGCGCGGGGCCGTGCCTACTACAGGGATTCGACCTCCAGCGAAATGGACGGGGCGGCCTCGGTGCCTTTCTCCAGTTTTTGGATCGCGGCCTCCGTCTCTCGGGTCAACTGGTCCATCTGCAAAATGTTGTCGGCCATGGATGGGAGGGCCTTGGTTCGAAAAACGGCGATTTCCTCCATGGCGGCATGGATGTCCTGAAAGGCCTTTTTCAAGGTGTCGATGTCCAGGGATGCCTGGCTGGCCTGCTGCTGAACGCTGGCCGCCTGGCTGCGGAGAGTGGCGGCCGTCTGGGCGATGAGGCGGTTGGTAACGACGTTCACCGCCTCGATCTTGTCCAGCACGATCTTTTGGTTGGCCAGCGCCAGCGCCACCGTCACCGCCACATTGAGGGCGTTCACCGTCACCTTGACCGCCCGGTCGACCCCCTTGATCAACTCCTTGTTGTTGCGGATGATCAGCTCGATGGCCAGCACCCCCTGCTGGTTGACCGCCAACTGCTGCTGGAGGTCCTGGATGCGCTGCCGCAGCGGAAACAGCAGTTCCTCCTGGATGAAAGCGGCCCGGGGATCGTCGCCGGCCAGCTCTCGCTCCAGCGCGTAGGAAAGCTTCTGATCGATCAGCATGCCCAGTTGAATGGTCTTTTGCAGCCGGAGGGTCAACTCGCGCATCACTTTCTGGTCCTGTCCCAGGGTGGTGTTGTCCCGTGTAAGGGTGCTCTTTCCCTCCAACAGCGCGCGCATGATGGCGTCCATGACCGTTTGGGAGGATTCGAAGCGGGTAAAGTACCGCTTCAACGGGGTACCCACGCCCGGCAGCCTCCCCAGGGTCCGGGTAAACCAGCCGGCCTCGAAATCGAACTTGCCCGGGTCCAGCTCCTCCACCGTCATCTTCAGGTCCACAAGGGACTGCGCCACCGGCCCGCCGTCTTCGCCACGGGCCGCCAGTTTCCGGATGGGTTCCCGCAGCATGGCGCTGCGGTGCGCGGCCTCGCTCTGCGCCCGGGAGCCCATACGTTCCAAGGCGGCGATCGTGCTGTTTCGCGCATCGAGCTGTGAGGCGTCCTGCGGGTTGTACGCCATGATCTGGCTGACGAAGTCAGTGGCCATTTTGTCCAGGGCCGGATCCGTCTGCTCGTCGATGCCGATTCCGGCCGGATCCACCAGGCCCATCTGCTGCTGCACCTGGGCCGGTTGGGCCACTTCCAAGCCTGCGTTTTCCATGGATTGCTGTGTCATGTACCCACCTCTTCAATGGTCAGGGGTTGGGGATTGTAGCGATGTGCGTTGCGGGCGAGTAGCTGCAGGTCCTCGATGGCGGTTTCCAGATCCGTGCCGGAGAACCTCCCGTCGGTCTTGAGCACGGCAAGCTGGGATGTCGTTTCCTCCAGCCGGGTCATGGCGGTCTCGTTGAGGGCCAACAGCTTCTCCACCAGATCGCACTGCTTGCGCAACAGGGTGAGCCGCTCGTCCAGCGCGGACCTCTCTTTTTGGTCGGTTTCGCTCGGGTCCGGTTTCGTTCGAAGCGCTCGCAAACGGGATTGAATGTAGTGCTCGTCGATGGTGCCGGCGCTCTGGAATACCGCGGCGACGGTCTTGAGGTTGTCCAGCACACTCAGGTAAACCTGTTTGGCCGCGCTTTGAAAGCGCCCATACGTGATTTCCGACGGACTCAGCTTCCCATCCAGCAAGTCCTCGACGTTCCGGTACTTTTCGTGGCTTCGGTCGAACTGGGCCAATCCCCGCTGAGCGTACGGTCGGGTGGCTTCGTGGGTCAAGCCTTTTTCCAAATCGTCCCGCAGCGAGTCCAGCACCTTCTGCCGATGCTGTTCCAGCTCCTTGTTGAGCGTGTCCAGGTACCGGCCGGCCAGAGCCTCTTCCCTCAGAAAAACGTTGACCACCCCGCTGCCCAGTCCCAGCACGCCGGCGCCAATGGCTGCCAGAAACAGCGGGGGGTAGGCAAACAGAACCCCGGCGAGCACGCCGAGCAGCCCCAGGGCCGGAGGATAAAGGGTCAGCGGATGGGTCAAGCCCTCCTTGACCACCGCCTTTTGAACCGCTCGCCGGGAAAAATCGCCGACGCTGGGAGACCGATCGCCCTCGGTGCCTTGCTTACGGGTCACCGTCAGATATCCTCCCGTACCAGCAGCAGTTCCACCCGCGGCAGTCGATATTCCCAGCTGCGCTTGGATTCACCGGGTTTGCGGGGCAGGGGCTGCTCGCCTCCGGCGCCCACCGGGCGCAGCCGGTTGGGATCGATGTTGTAGGTAATCTCCAGGTATTTGGCCACCGCTTCGGCGCGCTCCTGGGAAAGCCGCCGGTTCTGGGTCGGATCCCCGCGCGTACCGGTGTGTCCCTTGATGACCACCCGGAAGAGGGGATAGTGGCGCAACCGCTCCACGGCCTTGTCGATGATCTGCTTGGAAAGCAAATCCAGGCCGGTGGTGCCGCTCTGGAAAACGATCGGGTCCACCTTCAGGGAGCCGACCGTTTTCAACGCGTTCCATCCGCCGCTGTCCAGAGGGGCGAACCGCGCCTCCAGCGAACGCACAGCCGCCTGGCCCGTACCGGGCGATGAAACGAACCCGCTCATGCCGGTGGTGAGCAGCTCCTCCAGAAAAGCGCTGTTGATCAAGCGATACGGGTCCCTGTCGGGAATGGGGTCGCGGGAAAAATCTCCGGCGCTGACCAGGATGGCACCGGTGGCGTAGATGGTGTCCACCAGACCCTCGTCGGCAGCCACCCCCGGCGCAGACAAGCCGAACCATCGTTCGCAATTCTGGCTGAAATTCGCCCACTCGACCCCCTTCAGCATGGCCAGAACCGCCGCTTCCGGCAATCCGGTCTCTTCCCGGATGTGCCGCTTGAGCAGGTCCGGCTGGTCCCTGTAGGACTTCAACACCCGAAAATAGGTTTTCAACAGCAGGTTGACGCGCTCCGGATGGTCCTGGGAGAACTCGCGGCCCACCAGCAGAATGTCGACGATCAGACCCTCGGTCTCCTCCGTTCCCAGGATCTTGACGATGCCGGGTTGCGCCAGGGCTTTGGAGACATCCGGTTCCCACAGCACCGCCAGATCCGTATTGCCGGTGAGCAGCTTCTTCAGGGCCTCCTCGGATCCGCCGGTCTCGATACGGCGGCTGCCGGTAGGCAACAGTTCGGGGACATTGAAGTGCGTGGCCGCGGCCTTGAGCAGATAGTGGCTGGGCGAGCCGGGCGTGTAGGCCACCCGCAGGTTCGGTTTGCCTCTCACTTCGCTCAGATTGGACACGGCGTCGGCCTTGGCCAGGATGGAGTCGCCCCCTTTGGAAGTGTCCAACACGGCGATAATCGTTCCCGGAAAATTCAGCGGATGGGCGTTGAGCAGGTAAGAATCCACGGTGGCCACCGCCAGGTCGATTTGGCCCTTGCTCAATCGGGTCATCCGGCCCGGGTAGTCCGCATTGTCGTCTTCGATCACCAGCTGCCAGCCCGCCCGCCGCATGGCCGCCTTCATTTCCGGAGATCGCAAGGGAAAATAGCCGATCCAATTGTCCAGCGCGATGACGATCCGGCCCTGCGTTTTTCGGGCGTCGCTGGTGACTTTCTGCTCCCGGTCCTTGAAGTACGGCAGCAGCAGGTACGCAGCGACGATGGCCGCCGCCCCAATGACCATCAGCAGCAATACCCCTACGAACTTGCGCCCCATCCATCCTCCATGGGTCTGGCCGGGGTCGGCGTGCATGGCTGCAGCCCGCTTGTGCCGGCCGAATAACAATGGTTTCGTCTATTCGAACGTCGTGGCATCAAATGTTTCGGATTCGGCCAGGGACTCCTGCAGCCCCTTGCGCAGCTGTTCCGGATTGTCGGCCGCTCGGTAGTCGGTACGGCCGGGCTGGTTCAGCGAGTGATTCCCGCTGATGCAAAAACCGATGGTAAAGATGTTGATCGGTGTAAACTCCAGCACCTGGTTGACCCAAAACATCAAGGCCTGCGGATCGTTGGCAATGCCGTCGGTGACCACTACGATGGTGTAATCGCCGTAGCCGAGCTGCTTTTGGGCCTGTTTTTCCAGCATGAGCAAGGCTTTCTTTATCGACAGTGTCAGCGGCGTCTTTCCTCCCGGTTGAATGCGCTGCACCGTCTGCATAAAGCGCTCTCTTGACCCGGCGGCCAGCTCCTGCACCGTCAACCCCCGGCTGCCGGCGTGAAAGGCCACCAGTCCGAGATTGGCGTCCGCTGGGACTGTGGAAGACCACTCGAGCACGGCTTTCTTAGCGGCTTCGTTCTTGCTCAGGCCGCCCGAACAGTTGACATCTTTCATGCTGCCCGATCCGTCGAAGATCAAAACGATGTTTCTGGCCAGCAGGTTGTCGGCGATGGCCACCTTGTACTCCTGACTCAGGTAAGGCCACACCCTGGGTTTGGCCGGCGCACCCGTTTCGGCGGCCGGCGGTGCCGGCGGCGCGGGGGCCTTTGCGGCCGGTTTGGCCGGTGCTGGCGGGGGGGTCGGCGGAGGGGGTTCCTCGCCGCAGGCAAAAACCAAGACAGCGGCTGCCAGTGCGATGCACCAATGGTGACGTGACATGGGACGCCTCTTGCTCAATTCAAGGGTTCAAAGACGGTTTCTTCGGCCTCGATCTGAATGATCCGAAACACCACCCGCATATTGTCCAGCCATTCCTGCTGTGTGCGGGGCGTGGCATACTTGGGCTGGGAGATACCGTGACCGAGGACCGTGAACTGGCTGTTGTCCAGCGGCAGCCCGTTTTGCCGGGCATAGCCGATGACACTGTCGCGAACGGCGATGGCCCGGCTCATGCTCAAGTTCTTGGCTGCCTGCATGGTTCGGCGCAGCACGATTTCATCGGCGCCCTGCTTTTCCAGTTTGCGGTACCGGAGCGGATCGGAATGCCCTTCCACGGTGATCACCGCGCCTCCGTATGCGGATGCCAGCTCCACCACCTGGTCGAACGCGTCCTGATACAGATCTTCGGAGAAAACCTTCTGGTTGGGTTTGAAATTGATTTCGAAGCTGAAAAGCTGGCCCTCTCCCAGAGTGCCCTGGGCCTGCCGCTGGGTGACCACCTTGGCCACCTCCTCGGTCTTGAAGCGCGGCGAGGCGACATCGTCAATGCCCAGCAATCCCTCGCGCAGCTGGTCGTAGTCCCATTGCGCCTTGTCCAGAGGCGCCCGGGCTGTGATCAGGTTTGCCGCGACGAATGCGGATTGTACCTCCTCGGTGATCCTCTCGAAACTGCGCGGCCATTTGGGATTTCCGAAAAAGTCGACGTTTCCCCGGAATCCCACGTACTGGCAGTCGGCGTACAGGGCCTCCGCATCGGCGGTGGCCTGGGGGCTGTCCAGCAGGATGCTGGCCGCAGCCGTGATCATGGGTTTGAATTCCGCCATCCGGCCCTGGCGGTCCTTGAAAATGGCCTTCAGCTGCTGCTCGGCCAGCAGTAGGCCGTGGACAAATTGGCGGACCCGGTCCCGATGGGCCTGAAAAAAGTCGCTGCGCACGGCGTAGACATCGGCAATGATCCGGTTGGCCGTCTTGGTGGACATGAGGATCCGGGCTCCCTTGACCGACCCTTCGGCGCCGTTGCCCACATTGCCCCCGGAGGTCAGGGTGAGCCCGTCGGGGATGATGACAAAGGCCGCGTCCACGTCGTTTCCATAGAACGCTTCCATCGGTGTGTTGTCCGTTCCCGTCAGATCCGGCAGCCAACGGATCGTCACGTCCCGCATGGACAATCCGGCATCCCGCAATGCCTTGGCCAGGTAGGCCACATGGGGGCCGTACGCCTGGACGGCGATGGTCTTTCCCTTGAGGGCGGCCACATTTCCGATGCCCGGTTTGACCACCAGACAGTCCCCGCCGTTGCTCCACGTCATCTGATAGACCACCACCGGCCGGGTCTGGGGGTCGGCGCCGACCACGTCGGCCGCCATGTGGATCATCCCCATGGTGCCCCGCAGAAACGGCGTCTCCCCTTTCAGATACGATTGGACCTGCTGTTTGAAATCGTCCACCCGGACGAGCTCCAGATCGAGGCCTTTCTGGCTGAAGATGCTGCCCGCGGCGGTCCGAGCCGCATTGCCGTTGGCCAGAATCGTGGCAATATCGCCGCCCCAGGTGATCAGCGGCACTTTCAAGGGCGGTCCCTCGTTGACCGCCCCGGTCGGTGTGCGGATGACTTGTTTCAGCGGCGGCGCATCAATCGTGGTCACGGCCTGGGCCGTGAGGGGCAGCAGCGCCACGACCATCACCAGACTCCAAAACCGAGTTCTCATAATTGCACTCCTCTTTGCGTTGGCCGGAGGTGAAGACATGCTCAATCGACCAGTGAACGCAGTATTCGATAATCCTGGGTTTGGTTGAACTTCTCCAGGACATCGACCAGGCCCTGGTCCCCGCTGCGAACAAAGCTTCCGCCCGCAACGGCCAGGCCCTCGTCGTAGAGTCCGAGAAAAACGTCGATGGGTTGGTCCTCGGCCCGCAGGGCGGCTCGGGCGACGTCCCGCAGGCGGGGCGGGCTGTAGTCCCCGGAGCGGAACGCTTCCTCCAACGGGGTTCCGCGGGCCACGTAGGTCGGGTTCAGGTGCAGGTTGATGGTCACGCCGAATCGTCGGGCCATGACGGCCAGATAGTCGATGGCCTGGTGGATGTCGGCGACCGCCGCTTCGTCGGACATGTGCGGCACCGGTTTCTGCATGAAATAGGTTTTCACCCGGAACCCGTAGGGCGCTACGTTTTCGATGAACCGTTCGAATACGGACAAATCCAGGCCTTTTTGAAACACCTGGTTGCGGATCCGGTCGTCAAAGGCCTCGAACCCCACGGCCAGTTCCAAGGCCGTCGGAGTGTCGCCTTCCCGTATGGCGCGTGCCAGAAATTCCAGCTCGGACAGCTCGACGTATTCCAGCCTGGTTTCGATGGAAATGGTGGACAGTTTCGGAAGGTTCAAATTCACCCGGGCCATCAGATAGATGAGGGCTGTGGAGGAAAAGGTGCCCTCATCCAGGATCGAGCCGTTGTTGCTCACGATGAGTTTGCGGATGTCGGCGCTGCGGGAGGCCACCTGGGCATCGTCGAACAGATGGTCGATCTGGGCGATCAAGGACCGGTAGTCCACGTGTCGGATGGATCCCGTGGAGGGCAGGTTGCATCCCAGACACCGCGACCAGCGGCAGGCCTGAGTGAAAAAGACCACAAACAGGATCAATCCTTCGTCGGATTGTTGAAACCACATCTGAGCGGGACGATCGGGGGGATGGCTTTCGTTGAAGGCGTAAGTTTTGCCGCCGACCTCGGAACCTTTGCGTATCTGTTGTTGGATGTCGGTGGAAGCCATCGTTTCGAGTCCAGTTTGGATGGGCACGACATGCCGTTTTCATATCAGATGTTTGCGATGGAGTACAACCGGCCATCCGCAAGGGCTGCGCAAATGCGGCGGTGCCTGTCGAATCCGCCGCTGCCGGGTGGCCCATCCTTCTGCGATGGCACCGCGGCCGGAGCTGCTGTCTGTTCGAACCGCAGCAGTTATGCTACATAGGATACGGTATACCATCGGACAGTCCGGATGCAACCGGACGCGGCAACGTCAGGAGGGGGTGAGGAAATGATCGAGGCCGATCGGGACCGCCCGCTGTGGGTCCGGGAAATGACCCGCCTTCATGATGCACAGAGCTGCAGCTTCTTCATCCTCCACGGCAACGTCGACGATAGTGTCGGCAGCCTGCAGGACGATGTCTACCGGCTCGAAAGCCTGGCCGACTATCTGGGTCTGCGCCATCTGCAAACCTACGATCTGGTGCTGCACTATGACCTGGGTCGCGGACTGCGGATTCATCCCGGCGGGGACGAAGAGCGCGAGTCGCGGATGAAGGCCCTGCTGGGGCGAATGTGGCCCGGCCTGACGCGCCTTCCGCGAGAGCCCACGCCGATTCTGCGGCTGATGGACCGTCTGGCGGCCAAACTGCTGGACGACGAGCAGGACGGCATCCAGCGAAAAACCGCCTTTCTTTTCGACTACGCCGACCTGCTATGCCCAGCCGGTGCCCGGGAACCCGAGCATTTGGCGACGATGCTGAACTGGGCACGCAACCCCAAGCTGAGACGATCCCATTTTCTGTTCATACTCATGTGCGGCAGCCTGACCCGGCTGGATCCCGATCTGGTGCAAAGCGCCCACACGACGGAAATTCTCGTGCCCATGCCGAATCTTGCCGAGCGGAAGCGGATGGTGCGCCGCACCCGTTCCCTTCCCGAGGATCAGGCCGGACGCCTGGCCTCCCTCAGTGCCGGCCTGACCCTGATCAACCTGGAGAGCCTCCTACGGCTCAGCGGCTATCCTCCGACCGATGAAAACCGCCCAACCGGCGAAGCAAGGGAGCCTTCCCCGGAGAAGGGACAACCCGATGTGCCGCCTTCTCCTGCTTCTGCGTCGGTGGATCCGGGATCGCGGCGGGAAGAGGACTGGGAGGCCTTGACCCAGGCCAAGAAGCAATTGATCGAATCGCAGTGTCCCGGGCTGCTCGAGTTTGTCGAACCCCACGGCAACCTGGACTGGGTCGCCGGCCACCGAGCGGCCAAAAAGCGGTTGGCCGAAGACGCCCGATTGATTCGCGCCGGCCGCCTCGATGCCGTGCCCATGGGATACCTGCTGTGCGGACCGGTCGGTGTCGGCAAGACCTTCATGGCCATGTGCTATGCTGGAAGCGTGGGAATTCCGTGTGTGACGCTGAAAAACTTCCGCTCCAAGTATGTGGGGGAGACCGAAGCCAACCTGGAAAAAATTCTTCGGGTGCTTCGGGAGCTCGGTCCGGTGGCCGTCATCATCGACGAGGCGGACGCCGCAGTAGGCAACCGGGGCCAGTCCGGCGATTCGGGCACCAGTTCACGGGTGTTCGCGCAATTGGCCGCGCAGATGGGCAATACCCGCTTTCGGGGCCAGACGGTCTGGTTCCTGCTGACCTGCCGGCCCGACCTGCTGCCGGTGGACCTCAAGCGGCAAGGCCGCTGCGAAGAGCATATTCCTCTTTTCTATCCGGAATCCCAGGCGGACTGGGTCGACATGTTTCTGGCCATGGGGAAGAAACTGGATCTGGAGCTGACGCCCGGGATGGTGCCCGATTCCAAGGCCGGCCATCCACTCAGCGGCGCGGACATCGAAAGCCTGTTGACGCGCGTCAAGCGGGAATCCCTGATACGGGAGCAGGCCATCGACCGCGATTTGATTCAGGAGGTGCTGCACGTGTTCCGCAGCCCCCGGAGCCCGGAGCACGAGCTCCAGATCCTGGCGGCCGTCATGGAATGCTCGGATCTGCGCTACCTGCCCGAGGCGTGGCGCGCCAAGGCCGCAACCCACGAGGGATGGCAGGAGATAAACCGGCGCTTTGCCCTCATGTCCATGCAGCTGGTGGACAGATAAAAAAAGCATTTGCTGAAGACAACCGCAATAGGACCGAAAGTGAAACGTGTTTTTGACACTTCCCTCCCCAAGAAACCGGAAGCAATCTCAAAATCAAGATTTTCGTTTCCCGGGTAAAACCCGGGATCTTCGACAAGGTCAAGGAGGATCCGAGTTTTCAGCCGGAGGAATACGGCTGGTTTTCGAGGACTGGAAACGGAACCCGACGCCGAGATTGGGCAAAAAGACAATTTTGAGATAACTTCTAACAATCTGATTTCATTTCTAAAAAAGACATAAATTTCCGCGGCTCAACCATCCATATCCAAACTGGAAAAGCAAATCCGATGCTACCGTCATTTCTTGCTTGACAGAAAAGATCTTTTTTGTTTAATGAAATTGTAGTGAGCGCTCCGTATTAAATTGGGCCGGCTCCATCGATTGCTCCTTCCGCGGTTTGCTGCGGGGGGAGTCCTCAAGGTCAAGCCAGTCTGCTTTTTTTCGTTCGATTTTGGTTACGTGAACCCTTGCATGAGGAGATTTCAACAAATGAAAGACATCAAGGTGTTGCTCGTCGATGACGAGGAAGAGTTTGTGCAGTCCCTTGCAGAGAGGATCCGACTGCGTGAACTCGGTTCGGATGTTGCTTTAAACGGCGAACAAGCGCTGGAAAAGCTGCAAGAAAAATTGCCCGACGTGATGATTCTGGATTTTAAAATGCCCGGTATCGACGGCCTAACCGTACTGGAACAGGTCAAAAAGGCCTATCCCGGCGTCCAGGTGATCATGCTGACGGCGCACGGAACGCCGGAATTGGAAAAAAAGGCAAGGGAGCTGGGAGCATTTGACTACCTTCAGAAGCCCGTCGCCATTGAGAAACTGACCCGGGTCATCGAAAAAGCCTACAAGTACAAACAAAAGCTCGAAAACACCATGATGGCGTCCACCTTTGCCCAGGCGGGTGATTTCGACAGCGCCAAAGAAATCATGAAAAAGGATGAGGAGAAAGAATAAATACTGAACATGTGGTGTCATCGCGAAAATCATGCGAGGAAGGATTTTCTCAATTGAACGGAGAAAGTTGAACGACAAAGGCATTCCTCAATCCAGAACGGAGGCGTTTGATGACAGGTTCAGGCAGAAAGCTAAGTAGATGCTGGATTGCCGTGGCTCTTCTGGCTGCTATAGCCATTCCGGCAGTGGCGGCCGCAAGCGAAGCTGCTCTTCCGGGCGACGGCCACGCATGGTGGTTCTGGCCGCTGATACTGCTGGTGGTCACCTTTATAATGGGAATATTTGCCGTGCTGGGCGGAGTCGGCGGTGGCGTATTGTTCGTTCCGATCATCAGCGGCTTTTTCCCCTTTCACTTGGATTTCGTTCGCGGTACCGGCCTGCTGGTTGCCTTGGCTGGCGCTCTGGCCGCCGGCCCCGGTCTGCTGAAGGCCAATTTGGCCAGTTTGCGACTTGCGATGCCGGTCGCCCTGATCGCCTCCACATGTGCCATAGCCGGGGCCATGCTGGGCCTTGCACTGCCGACTTCCGTCGTTCAAACGGCATTGGGCGCGACGATCTTGGCCATATGCGTTTTGATGCTCACCGCGAAAAAGTCGGCTTTCCCCAACGTGCCCGAAGCGGACAGGCTGTCTTCGGCGTTGGCTATTTGTGGCGTGTACTATGAAGGTAGCAGCGGCAGAAAAATCGATTGGAAGGTCCATCGGACCCCTCAGGGACTGGCACTCTTTGTCATTATCGGCGTTATGGCAGGCATGTTCGGTTTGGGGGCCGGGTGGGCGAACGTGCCGGTATTGAACCTACTGATGGGCGCTCCATTGAAAATCAGCGTTGCCACCAGCAAGTTTCTTCTTTCGATCACCGACACTTCTGCCGCTTGGATCTACATGAACCAAGGGTGTGTACTTCCGTTGATGGTGGTGCCCTCTTTGCTGGGAATCATGCTGGGTTCCTTTGTCGGGGTTTGGTGCCTCAAGATCGCCAAGCCGACATTCATCCGTTGGATGGTGATCACCATCCTGGCATTTGCCGGCGTCAAAGCGCTGACCAAAGGGCTTGGAATCACATTCTTTTAAATAGGCAGTAGCGGACCTCGTCCGAAAAGGAGAACACGAAAATGGCGGAGCATGACTCGAATTCCGAATATACCGTCTCGCAGGAGCAGCTTCTCTATGCAAAATTTCTCGAAAAAGGAATGATCATCGGTCTCGTCCTGCTGATCCTCACTTTCGCCATCTATGCCTCCGGGATCATCAAACCGTTCATTCCGAAAAACGAGGTTTCTCTGTACTGGTCGCACACCGTGACGGACTATCTTCATATGGCCAATGTCCACGCGGGATGGGCATGGCTGGGAATGCTGGGCTACAGTGACTTTTTGAATTTTATCCCGATTGCAATTCTCGCAGGCACGACCATGATCTGTTTTCTTTGCATCGTCCCGACGCTATGGCGCAAAAAGGACAAAACCTACGCGACCTTTGCCCTGTTGGAGGCGGTCATCCTTGCGGTAGCCGCAAGCGGAATTCTCGGTTCAGGCGGGCATTGAGACGCGAACGCAGGTCGATACCAGGGAGGTTTTAGAAATGCCGCTCCGAAAGTACGTCAGTGAAATCGCGATACCGATAGACAAATATGCGGTGATCGATCCGGAGGCGACGCTCCAGGAAGCGATCATGAGCCTCAGACGCTCCTATTGCAAAATGGAAGAGGGGATTTGTAGCGAGACCGGGCCGCGCACCATTCTGGTCATCGATCCGTCGGGCCAGCTGGCGGGGATCGTAGATTTCCGGAGCCTCCTGCGGGTTCTCGTTCCGGAAGTTGCCGGCAATGTAGCGGAGAGGCTGGAGTTTTTGGGAGTATCCGTCGTCTTTGCGGAGGCCGGTGCCGAAGAGCTGGGGGAGGCAAAAGAGGCCCTGGTCGCCAGGGTCAAGAACAACGCGCAGATCAAAGTGAAGGAAATCATGCGCAAAAACAAAGCGAGAGTGGAGGCGGACACCACTTTGATCGACGCGCTCAAACTGATATTCCGAAAAAAGCTCCTCATGTTGCCGGTTTATGAAAATGAAAAATTGATCGGTGTTGTCCGCGATGCGGATCTATTTCTCGCCGTGGCCGATATCGTCGTAGATTGACTTGTCGGGAGATTACGATGGCCGGCAAAAAAGGCAAAATCCTTGAAGCAGCCACCATACTGTTTGCCGAGCAGGGCTTCAATGAAACCTCTGTGGCGGACCTGGCCAACGCCACCCAATCCGCCGAAGGGACGATTTTTTACCATTTCAAAAACAAAAACGAATTGTTCGTTGCGATACTCGAAAATGTAAAAGAGGGAATTCTAAAAGAGTTCAGCGGGTACATGCGCCAATGCCAATTTGAAAGCGGCATTGAGATGATCGAAGGCGTAATCGGCTTTTTTCTCTTTCTAGCCGCGAAAAAAGAGCAGTGGTTTCGGCTGCTGCAGCGGCATTACCCTTATGAGTTCGCTCGAACAAACAAAAACTGCCGTACACTCCTTGAAGACATCTACAACGCACTGGTCGACTTGTTCGAAGAGGCGATACGCCGCGGGCAGCTGGATGGATCGATACGGGAGCTTCCAGAACGAAAAACCGCTCTGATTCTCTTTTCCATGCTGAACGGCATGGTATGGCTCAAATTTCACGATCTCTACGAGCCCGCCACCTTGTACGAGGAGCTTTTGGCGATATGCCATCGGCATTTGACAAACGGCGCAGCCCCGACAGTATAGGGGGAGATCGGGTGGGTACTCGACGGTCGCTTGACGAGCCCAAAAGAGAAAATCGATGCCCAATGCGGCATCTATGCCCGCAATCCCTTTGTGGGGTGAACGATGCCTGTAGTCACTGTATTTAGCGGCACCTTCTGCAACGAGTCCGACGTGATCGAGGAACTGGTTCAGCGAACCGGCTATCACTACATCACCGATGAACACGTGGTGAAAAAAGCGGCCGTTCTCGCCAACTTGGGGGAAGAGAAAATCCGCCATGCAATGGCAGCCAAAACCTCCGTGTTCAACAAGTTCACTCATGAAAAGGAGCGATCCATTGCATGGCTTCGGCTGGCAGTGGCCGAGAAGTTATCGGAAAAAAATGATTTGATCATCGATGGATTATGCGGACTTTTGATCCCCCAAGACATCACACACGTGCTGCGGGTCTGCCTGATTGCAGGAATGAAATCCCGCACGGAGTGGGCCAAACCCCGTCAGGGTTCGTCCCAAAAAGCCACGCTGAAAGAAATTCACCAAAGCGATCTGGATCGAACGATGTGGGTGCACAGCCTTTTCAAAGTCAGGGATCCGTGGGACTCCAGTCTGCACGATATCGTGGCCCCCACCGATCGGATGACCGTTCCGGAAATCGTCGACCTCATCGAAGACAATCTGCGCAGTGAAGTCATCCAGCCCACGGACACTTCACGGCGGGCGGCCACCGACTTTCATTTGGCGGCACGCGTCGGAGTGGCTCTGGCCAAGGAGGGTCACAACGTGGACGTCAGCGCCCGGGACGGCGCAGTGACAGTCATGATTCACCAGAACGTGTTGATGCTCGGGCGACTGGAGGAGGAATTAAAGGCCATCGCTGCCGAGATCGACGGCGTCCAAAACGTCGAGACCCGGATCGGGAAAGGTTTTCACCGGACCGATATCTACCGCAAGTACAATTTCGACACTCCCAAGCTGCTGTTAGTGGACGACGAGCGCGAATTCGTTCAAACCCTTTCGGAAAGACTGCTCATGAGGGATGTGGGCTCCGCAGTTGCCTACGACGGCAAGTCCGCTCTCGAAATGATCGACGAAGAAGATCCCGAGGTGATGATCCTGGATCTCAACATGCCGGGCATCGATGGAATCGGAGTGCTTCGCGAGGTAAAACGAACCCGGCCGGAAATCAAAGTCATCATACTGACCGGTCACGGATCGGACAAAGACCGGGAAATCTGCATGGAGCTGGGCGCTTTCGCCTACTTGCAGAAGCCGGTGAATATCGATGTCCTCTCCGAAAAACTGAAGGAAGCCAAAGAAAAAATGCGCCACAACCGGAACGGTCTTTCCTGAAATTTTGAACCGGCAACAGCGAGCGCATTCCCCGCAGCTTGTTGGAGCGAAGCGGAAATCCCGGGCACCGGGGCGGCGGGGTTAGCGAGCGAATCCAGATAAGGAGAGTTCCTTACCGGGCTGCGCAGAACTGCCGCCAGGTAGAGAGTCTTCAAAAAACCGAAGCGCAAGGATTGAATGCCATGAGCTGGCTGCGAAATCTGAAACCGGTTTTCTGGGAACACGACGAAAGTTCGGAGGGGCTTTTCAGCCTCCAGTTCAATTTCCGCGGAATTTGGCAAAAAGTTGTCGGGCTGACGACGGTCGTTACCCTGTTTCCCCTGGTCACCATGGCCGTTCTCGACTGGGGGATCAGCCAGGCATCAATGGAATCGGAAATTTTGCTGCGAACCTCGCGCCTGGTCTCCAACACCCGAAGAAGCGTAAGCAATTTTCTGTCTGAAAGAAAATCCGCCATTGACTTCGTCAACCATAGCGATCCCTACGCAGCCCTTCGGGATCCGAGGCGTCTCGAAAAAATTTTGAGCAGCCTTCAAAAGGGGTTCGGTGGTTTCGTCGACTTGGGCGTCATCGACGACCAGGGCATCCAGATCGCCTATGCCGGACCGCATTCTCTTGCCGGAAAGCAATACCAAGACGCCGACTGGTTCCACGAGGTATGCGCCAAAGGCATTTACTTGAGCGATGTCTTCATGGGGTACCGCAACATTCCGCATATGGTAATCGCCGTTCGCCATTCCCTGCCATTGGGCAACTTTTACGTACTGCGCGCCACCGTGGACATGAACCGTCTGAACGAACTCCTTCTCAACCTGGAAGTGGCAGGAGAGGGAGACGTCTTTCTGATCAACCGGGAGGGTGTCCTGCAGACGCCGAGCCAGAACCATGGAAACGTACTGGAACGCATCGATCTTCCGGTTCCGGGCTATGCGGAACATTCCCAAGTCCAGGAGCACATGGGAAAGGACGGCAGGAATTTGATCATCGGGTATGCGTATATCAACCCGCAAACCTCTTTTATCCTCATGATCGTCAAAGACAAGGCCCGTCTGATGGAACCCTGGAAGAAAAGCCGCTGGAAATTGGCGGGGTTCACGATCGGATCGCTGATGCTCATCGTTATCGTCATTCTGGGTGGTACCACCTTTCTGGTGAATCAGATTTATCTGTCCGATCGCCGCAGGCTCATGGCCATGCACGAGGTGGAATATGCCAATAAAATGGCATCCATCGGTCGCCTTTCCGCCGGCGTCGCACATGAAATCAACAACCCTCTGGCCATCATCAACGAAAAAGCCGGGCTGATCCAGGATCTTTTTATCATCCGGAAGGAGTACGCATCGGATCCAAAGCTGATGGATCTGATTGATTCGATTTTGAGGTCCGTAGAGCGGTGCGCGGGAATCACGAGAAGGCTGCTCAATTTCGCGCGCAACGCGGAAGTGAAAACAACACCCCTGAATATTGAAGAAGTCATTCGGGAGGTGCTCGGTTTTATGGGGAAAGAGGCCGAATACCGGAGCATCGAAGTTCGGATCGAAACCGAAAATGGACTTCCCCCCGTCGAAAGCGATCGAGGCAAACTGCAGGAAATTTTTCTCAACCTGATCACCAATGCCTTCTCGGCACTGGACGACGGAGGGAAGCTGGTCATAGAGATCGGAAGGAATAACGAAGACCAGCTGGCCGTCGCTGTTAAGGACAACGGTTGCGGTATTCCCCCACAGGAGCTCGATCGGATTTTCGAACCTTTTTATTCTACGCGAACCGCAAAAGGCGGCACCGGGCTGGGTCTTGCCATCACATACGAATTGACCCAAGAACTGGGGGGACAGCTTCGGGTCGAAAGCCGGGTTGGTGAGGGGTGCACATTTACCGTACTGCTTCCGCTCTAAACGCAACCTCCGATCCGTTCCGAAGGCACCGGCGAGGATCGCCGGCATGGCTCGAGGGAACGAAAGGGAAATGCCTGAAACAGTGAGGACGGTCCATGCGAATTCTATTGGTCGATGACGAAACGGAATTTGTCAGCTCGCTTTCGGAAAGACTCGATCTGCGGGGATTCCATTCCGACTGGGTCAGTTCCGGGGAAGAAGCGCTGCAAAAAGCAAAAGAGAAGAGCTACGACGTGGCTGTATTGGATATGAAAATGCCTAAAGTCAGCGGTATCGACCTGAAAAAGATCCTTCAAAAGCAGTGCCCTTCGATGAAGTTCATCTTCCTGACCGGCCACGGTTCGGAAGAGGCTTTCAGAGCCGGATCCGCCGAAACCGGCATTGAAAACTATCTGCTGAAACCGGTTAAAATTGAGGATCTGGTGGACCGGATCCAAAAGATCCGGGATGAAAGTTGAGTGGGATCGGGAGTCGAACCCATCCGCTCGGACAAGGGAGAGAGATCATGCAAGAAGTCAGTGAAAAG
>JAJDOA010000207.1 GCA_022340405.1 Desulfobacteraceae bacterium
AATTTGATGCGGGTGCAATATAATAGGCTAAATTAGAAAAGCAACAAAATTATGATAGAAATTGCAACTTATTCATACCAGAAGTTTGATCTTTCATGCCGTTTTATCTTTATTCTCTTTTAGGGTTCAATACCCCGCAGCTTGCTGCGTATGAGGGTGTTTGTTAAGATGATTGGATGAGCATTTATGTGCATAAGGCCCACAATGTCTCGGTACTCTTGTACCACATCGTTTGCCCAGCCAAGTATCGCCGAGTAGTATTCGATTCAGAGGTAGATGAAGTCCTTAAAGAAATTTGTCTTGAGATATCTGATCGATATGAGATCCATTTTGTAGAAATTGGCACCGACCAAGACCACGTTCACTTTTTGGTACAGTCGATTCCAACCTACAGCCCAACAAAAATAGTGAGAACGATCAAGAGCCTGACAGCCCGAGAAATATTGCGTCGAGTTCCCTCCGTGAAAAAGACTCTATGGGGAGGGGAGTTTTGGACAAGCGGCTACTACATCAGCACAGTCGGCAAAAAGGGCAATGAAGCGACCATTCAGAACTATGTCCAGAAACAGGGTCAAAGCGGTGAATATGTTCAACTTCACAAAGACCAATTACGGTTGTTCCAAGGCTTTTGATACCTCGGGGCTTGCCCCGAGGTAGTTCATTTTTCCAATAAGTTATAGAAAACGACAACCGCTGGTGTTCTGGAAAGGAAATTCCGGATGGACCGATCCGCGCTCAAGGCCATATCACCGGTGGACGGACGATACCGCAAGGTCGTCGAAAAACTCGCGGACTATTTTTCCGAAGGTGCACTGATTCGGTATCGCGTCATCGTGGAAGTCGCCTATTTCGTGGAGCTTTGCCGCATTCCTCTCCCCCAGTTGGAAAGCGTTCCCGAAGAGGAATTGGAGGCGCTTCAGCGCTGGGCGAAGGCCGTCGGAGACAAGGAGGCGCAGGAGATCAAGGAGATCGAACGCGTTACCAATCACGATGTAAAGGCAGTGGAGTATCGGATAAAGGAGGAATTTGAGGCCCTCGGATTGTCGAAATACAAGGAATTCGTCCATTTCGCCCTGACATCCCAGGACATCAACAACACCGCCGTTCCATTGGCGTTGAAGGATGCCTGGCAGCAGGCGGTTTTTCCGGTGCTGCAGGAGGTGCTGGACGAGATCCGAAAGCAGGCAGCCCAGTGGGCCGAGGTTCCCATGCTGGCGCGCACGCACGGCCAGCCGGCTTCCCCGACACGGCTGGGCAAGGAGTGGTCGGTTTTTCTCGACCGTCTGGAACAGCAGATCCGGCTGCTGAAAGAAATTCCCTTCGCCGCGAAGTTCGGCGGCGCCACGGGCAATTTCAATGCCCACCACGCCGCCTATCCGGAAGTGGATTGGATCGGGTTCGCCGACCGTCTGGTCAACGAGATTCTGGGGCTGTCGCGCTCGCGCGTGACCACCCAGATCGAACACTACGACCATCTGGCCGCTTTCTGCGACGGCCTCAAGCGCATCAATACCATCTTCATCGATTTTGCCCGGGACGTATGGACCTACATCTCCCTGGATTATTTCAAGCAGCGGATCCGGCCGGGCGAGGTGGGATCCTCGGTAATGCCCCACAAGGTCAACCCCATCGATTTCGAAAATGCGGAAGGCAATCTGGGTGTGGCCAACGCCCTTTTCGAGCATCTATCCGCCAAGCTCCCGGTCTCGCGGCTCCAGCGGGACCTGACCGACTCCACGGTTTCGCGAAACCTGGGCGTACCGATGGCACACACCCTCATCGCCCTTCGCTCGTTCCTTCGGGGGTTGCGAAAGCTGATTCTCAACGAACCCGTGCTCCGGCGGGATCTGGAGGAGAACTGGGCCGTCATAGCCGAAGCGGTGCAAACGGTTCTGCGCCGGGAGGGATATCCGGAGCCGTACGAGGCGCTGAAGGCGCTGACGCGCACCCATGCCACTGTGAACCGGGAGGCCATGCACACCTTCATAGAGGGTCTGGAGGTGGACGAAGCGGTGAAGGAGGAGCTGCGCAGACTTTCACCGACCACCTATACGGGGATATAAGCCGCTGCCGGTTCAGAAGGCGCCCAGTTGGCAGGGTTTGACGCGGACGGAGAGGGCTTCGCACGCCGCCGCTACCTTCATCCGGGGGATGCCCGACCCGTCGGCGATGGACCAGGCTTCGGCGCACGGCAGTACCCCGTCGACGAGTTTGTCCCGGATCTGCGCCTCCAGTTCCGGAGAGACCGAATCCGCCGGAACCACGGCCTTTTTACGAGGGGTGTATCCGAACAGGCCGAGCTGGCAGCGGACGAGGCCTGCGTCGAGCAGGTCGATGCCGACGCCCACCACGGACGGAGGGACATCCAGCCGGGAGGCGATCCGATGGGCGGCTGCGCAGGAGATGGTTCCGTCCTGCAAATTCTCTCTCAGGGCCGATTCGACTTCAGGGGCAACACGGGTTCCCGGCGGGTGTTTGCTGGCGTACTTCCCCTCCGGGGTCTCGGATCGATGCATGGGTTTACGTCCTGTCTTTCGTGGATGGATAGAAGCGATCTCAAGATCAGGATTTTCGTTCAAGGTCAAGGAGGATCCGCGTTTTCAGCGGCAGGAATACTGCCGTATTTCGAGGACTGGAAACGAGGACCCGACGCCGAGACTTGTCCGCCCCTGGCGGATGTACCCGCCTCCGGCGGGTTGGGCGAAAAGACAATTGTAAGATCGCTTCTATTGTACAGCGAGCGGAACCGTACCATAGAGAAATCGCGACGGCAAGGCCGCCGTCGTCCGGCAATCCGGGATGAGGATTGCCGGAAGAGCAACGGCGGGATGGAGACAGCTTTCCCGCTCTTGCAACGACAATCGATCCTGCGGACAGGAGTTTTGCCATGACACGCGCTGTAATCCGCTCCACCGGGCGATATCTTCCGCCCCGCATCCTCACCAACGAGACGCTGAGTGAATGGATGGACACTTCGGACGAATGGATCCAAAAACGAACGGGTATCCAGCAGCGCCACTGGATTCCCGAGGAGGGAGACGTCGGAGCGTCGGACCTGGGTTACGAGGCGGCCGTGGTAGCGCTCCAGCGTGCCGGATGGCGGGCCGACGAGCTGGACCTGATCCTCTTTGCTACCCTCAGCCCGGACCTTTTCTTTCCCGGCTCGGGATGCTTGCTGCAGCGTCGCCTGGGGTTGAGGGAAACCCCCGCCCTGGACATCCGACAGCAGTGCACCGGTTTTCTGTACGGAATGACCACCGCCGATGCCTACATCCGAAGCGGCCTTGCACGGCGGATTCTTCTGGTGGGCGCGGAAGTGCACAGCACGGGCCTGGACATTTCCACCCGGGGAAGGGATGTCGCGGTCATTTTCGGCGACGGTGCGGCGGCCGTGTGCATCGAGGGGGTCTCGGCGGACGACGATGTCGGCGTGTTGGCGTCGGCACTGCACGCGGACGGAACCTACGCGGAAAGCCTCATGGTCGAAGCGCCCGCCTCCCGTTTCAATCCGCGAATCAACGAAAATATGCTCCGGCAGGGGCGCCAGTACCCGGTCATGGACGGGCGCAACATTTTCAAGCTGGCGGTCCATCGTCTTCCCGAGGTCACGGCGGAGGTGCTGCAGAAAGCCGAAGTCGGCCTGGACCAGGTCGATCTGTTCATTCCCCACCAGGCCAACCTGCGAATCAACCAGGCCTTCGAAAAAACCTTGAACCTGCCGGAGGGCAAGGTGTTCCACAACATCCAACGATACGGGAACACCACCGCCGCCTCCATCCCGCTGGCGCTGGACGAGGCGTGGGAGCAGGGACGCATCGGACCGGGCGGCACCGTCGTGTTCCTCGGGTTGGGTGCCGGGGTCACCTGGGGTGCAGTGATCCACCGCTTTCCGGACGCCTGAAGACCTCCCTTCCGCCCGGCGCTACTGCGATTGTTCGAATTCTGTGCCGTCTCCGAGATGGTTTCCCATCGAACGATAGGGAAGGGGGTTGTCCCCGCCCCTACGAAAAGCGGGAAACACGAGCTTCAATCGGAACATCTTTTTGGCAATCGCTCTACATGTCCCCGTCATACAGGGCGAGAAGGTAGTGGCGGGTGCGGTCGTCGGTTTTGTCGAAACCGTAGGCGGGGTTGCGGTTCTTTTCCGCCATTTCCTCCCGTATCCCCGAGGCCGTCTTCTTTCCCAGCTCCACACCGAATTGATCGAAGGGGTTGATTCCCCACACAAAGGCCTCGAAAACGGTTTTCGCCTCGTAGAATGCCAGCAGGCGGCCCACGCTTTCCGGGGACAGGTCTTTCAGTACGATGGTGGACGAGGGTCGGTTTCCCGAAAAGGACCTGGCCGGATCCTCTGCCTCCCGGCCGTGGGCGAGGGCATCCGCTTGGGCCAGCAGGTTGGCCCACAGCTCCTGGTGGTTGGTGACGCCGCGGGACAGCGTATGGTATTCCGTGTATTGAGGCTGGAGTACACCGATAAATTCGATGGGAAACGGTCTGCCCTGGTGTGCGAGCTGGAAAAAAGAATGCTGGGCGTTGGTGCCGGGCTCGCCGAAGAGGATGGTGCCGGCCGGAATCTGTAGAGGCCGTCCGCTTGCGGTGACCGATTTGCCGTTGCTTTCCATGTTCAGCTGCTGTACGTGGGGCGCCAGTCGGGCCAGTGGAGCTGCGTAGGGAATGATGCCTGCAGCTGGGTAGCCCAAAAAGTTGTTGTTCCACACCGACAGCAGAGCCGCAATCAGCGGCAGGTTGTCCGCAGCGGGCGCTTCGGCCGCATGGCGATCCATGGCTTCGGCACCGCGAAGCATCGCCTCGAAACGATCGTAGCCCAGGTACAGACTCAACGGAACCCCCCCCACCGCAGAGGTGACGGAGTACCGCCCTCCGATGAAATCAAACATGTGAAACGTACCGAGCACCGGGTTGTCGGCATTGTCGCCGGGGCTTCCCTTGGCGGTGACCGTGACGACGTGATCGGTTGGGTTCAGGCCGTGGCGTTCCATGAAGTCATAGGCCAATCGAGCATTGGCCAGGGTTTCCGCGGTAGTGTAGCTTTTGGAGATGATCACCCAGAGGGTGGATTCCGGGTCGATTTCCGATACCACCCTGCCGAAGTTATGGATGTCGACGTTGGCCAGATAGTGCAGGGCGATGCCACGGTCGGCGTAGGCCCGCAGGGCGCAGGATACGAATTCCGTTCCCAGGTAAGACCCCCCGATCCCCACCACGACCACGTGCCGGAACGCCTTTCCCGTGCTTCCGCGCAGCTCGCCGTCGTGGACCTTTGCGGCAAACGCCCGGATCCCCTCGCGCACGGCCTGCAATTCCGGCACCACGTTTACCCCGTCGACGGTGACCGGCTCCTCCTGAAAGCAGCGGGCGGCCGTGTGAAGCGCCGCCCGCTTTTCGGTGACATTGATCTTTTCGCCGGCCATCATAGACCGGAAGCGCTCCTGCACACGGCGGTGTTCGGCCAGCTCCAGGAGCAGATCAACGGTGATGTCGGTGACCCGCTGGCGACTGAAATCCAAAAGTACCCCCGCGCCGAGCTTGAGACTCTTTTTCAGTCGAAGGGGAGAGGTCGTCAGGTGCAGGAGGTGGTTTTCCGGGAGATTCATTTCCTCGGCATGGGCTGTGAGTCGATGCCAAACCGGCAGTTCGTTCACGGGCGTATCGTTCATTGGGGACCTCCTCGCTGTATAGTTGTATCCGCTTGGCGTCTGACGAAACATCCGTCGACGCTCGTAGAGAGAACCTTGGGACGGCCCGGTCCAAAGGGGTGCTGCATTTCTTCGTGGGGGCGAGGTTGTTCCCCGCCCTCCTGTGG
>JAJDOA010000214.1 GCA_022340405.1 Desulfobacteraceae bacterium
CTCGGAGGGCGGCCGCTACGACCAGCAGTTTCTGGGCAACTATGCCCTGATCAACATCAAGGACGTCCTGGCCCGCATCCGGGGCATCGGGCGGGTCAACGTCCTCGGTGCCAGCGACTACTCCATGCGGATTTGGGTCAAGCCGGACCGCCTGGCCCAGCTTGGGATCACCGTCCCCGAGATCATGGACGCCATCCGAGCCCAGAGCGTTATCGTTCCGGGCGGGAAATTCGGCGCAGAGCCGGCCCCTCCCGGAACGGAATTCACCTACACGGTTCGGCTCCCTGAACGGCTGCAGTCCGAGGAGGAGTTCGGCAATATCGTCATCCGCACCGACGCATCGGGCGCCCAGGTCCGGATCAAACACATCGCCCGCGTGGAGCTGGGGGTGGAAACCTACAACGCCTTCACCCGCCTCAACGACAAACAGGCCGCGATCATCGCCATCTACCAGGCGCCCGGCTCCAACGCGGTGGCCCTGATGGACTCGGTCAATGCGGCCATGGCCGATCTATCCACGGGCTTTCCCTCCGGCATCCGGTACGACGTTTCCCTCGACGCCACCAAGCCCATCACCGCGGGAATCGAAGAGATCGTCGAGACGCTGTTCATCGCCCTGGCGCTGGTTATCTTCGTGGTGTACATCTTCATACAGGACTGGCGCGCCACCCTGATCCCCACCATCGCCATCCCGGTTTCCCTTCTGGGGGCCTTCATCGCCTTTCCCGTGCTGGGCTTCACCGTCAACGTCCTGTCGCTGCTGGGCCTGGTGCTGGCCATCGGCATCGTGGTGGACGACGCCATCGTGGTGGTGGAAGCCGTCCAGGTGAACATCGAAAGCGGCATGGACCCGAAGGCGGCCACGGTCCAGGCCATGAAGGAAGTCTCCGCGCCGGTGGTCGCCACCACCCTGGTGCTGGTGGCGGTGTTCCTCCCCGTAGCGGGAATGGCCGGCATCACCGGCCGGCTCTACCAGCAATTTGCCATCACCGTGGCCGTTTCGGTGGTCTTCTCCTCCATCAACGCGTTGACCCTGAGCCCGGCCTTGTGCGGTCTACTGTTGAAAAAGCCGAAACCCGGCCGCGGACCGCTGGCGGCGTTTTTCAAGCTCTTCAACCGGGCCTTCGACCGCTCCACGGGCGCCTACTTGAGCCTGGCCCACATCATTACCCGCCGCGTCGTCCGAGGCTTCGTGTTCGTGATCATCCTAACGGCCTGCACGGCCTGGGTGGGGAAACTGCTGCCCGGAGGGTTCATTCCCGAAGAAGACCAGGGATACCTTTTCGTGAACATCCAGTTGCCCGATGCGGCATCCCTGCAGCGCTCCGATGTCGTCGCGCGAAAGGTCGAAAAAATCGTCCAGCGGCACGAGGAAGTCGAATTTGTCACGACGGCCACCGGCTTCAGCATGCTGTCGGGCAGCATGTCCACCAATGCCGGGTTCGTGTTCGTTTCGTTGAACGACTGGAGTGAGCGGGAAAACACCGCCAACGACCTGGTCCAGATCCTGAACCGGGAATTCTTCCAGGAGATCACCGAGGCCCAGGTCTTCGCTTTCGGGCCGCCGGCCATCCCCGGACTGGGAAACGGATCGGGCTTTACCTTGATGCTGCAGGACCGCGGCGGCAACACCCCCGAGTACCTCGCTCAACAGGCGGGTCTGTTCATGGAAGCCGCGCAGAGCCGAAAGGAGATCGGCTCGATTTTCACCACCTTCCGTGCCAATGTCCCGCAGCGCTACCTGGAAATCAACCGGGACAAGGTGCTCAAGGCGGGCATCCGGCTCGACGACATCTACACCACCGTGGGCGCATTTCTGGGCGGCTCGTACATCAACGACTTCAACCGCTTCGGCCGCCTCTACAAGGCCTATATCCAGGCCGAGCCCGAGTACCGCCAGGACGAAAAGCAGATCAACCTCTTCTTCGTCAAAAACGGCCAGGGCGTGAGCGTGCCGCTGGCCGCCTTTGTGAAGGTAAAGGAAATCGCCGGGCCCGAGTTCACCAACCGGTTCAATCTCTTCCGGTCCGTAGAGCTCACCGGATCCCCGGCGCCGGGCTACACCTCTGCCCAGGCCCTGAAGGCCCTGGAGGAGGTCGCGGCCGAAGCGCTGCCGGAGGGCATGGGATATGCCTGGAGCAACATGTCCTACCAGGAAAAACAGGCGGCGGGCACCGCGGCGCTGGTGTTCGCCTTCTCGCTGCTGTTCGTGTTTCTCATCCTGGCCGCCCAGTACGAGAGCTGGTCGCTGCCCTTTTCCATCCTGCTGGGAACGCCGTTTGCCGTGCTCGGGGCGATGGGATTGGTACTCGTGGCCCGGCACTATAGCCTCAGCTACGAAAACAACATCTTCGCCCAGATCTCCCTGGTCATGCTCATCGGCATGGCGGCAAAGAATGCCATTCTCATCGTGGAGTTCGCCAAGATCAAGTTCGACGAGGGGCTGTCTCTGTTCGAAGCGGCCATGGACTCGGCCAAGCTGCGGTTTCGCCCGATTCTCATGACCGCCTTTTCCTTCATCCTGGGCGTACTGCCGCTGGTGGTGGCGTCGGGCGCCGGAGCCGAGGCACGTAAGGTGATGGGTATGGCGCTGCTGGGAGGCATGGGACTGGCGACGCTGCTTGGGGTCTTCTTCTACCCCATGCTGTTCGTATTGATTGGCAAGGTCGCCCGGTATGAGAAGAAGCGGGAAATCCAAAAGGGATAGGGGGTTGCCGATGGGGTTTGCATCACGAGTCTTCCAACGAACCCTGCTGTTCGCAAGCCTGGTGGCGCTGGCAGCCGGGTGTGCGACCGTGGGACCCGATTTTGAGCGTCCGGAAGTGGAAACCCCGGAAGCCTACCAGCGCATGCCGCCGCCGGAGGACGTCACCGTGAACCTGCGGTGGTGGGAGCTGTTCAGCGACCCGGTGCTGAAAGATCTGGTCGTAAGGGCGCTGGCGTACAACCAGGACGTGCAGATTGCCACAAGCCGCATCGAGCAGGCCCGGGCGGCGCTCGGTTTTACACAGGCCGACCAGTATCCCGCCGTGGACATCAGCGCGGGCGCCAGTGCGGGCAATTTCTCCGGCGGCGCGCGCCAGGTAAACGACATCGGCACGGCTTTCATCGCACCGCCACTGAACTGGGAGATCGACTTCTGGGGGCGATTCCGGCGGGCCACGGAATCGGCCAGGGCCGAACTGCTCGCATCGGAATATGCCCTTCGGACCGTGCAGATCGGTCTCATCTCCGAGGTGGTCGCCGCCTATTACCGGCTGCTGGATTTTCACCAGCGACTGGAAGTAACTTTCGATACCCTGCAAA
This sequence comes from Desulfobacteraceae bacterium, assembly GCA_022340405.1. Taxonomy (GTDB): domain Bacteria; phylum Desulfobacterota; class Desulfobacteria; order Desulfobacterales; family JAJDOA01; genus JAJDOA01. The sequence goes on from JAJDOA010000214.1 coordinate 3,307, forward strand.
ACCGCGTCAAGGGGCTCGAGATCATCCAGCAGCGGTTCTACGCCGGCATCATCCCCGAAATCGACGTGAACCAGGCGACGATCCAGAAGGAAATCGCCCAGGAAGCCATTCCGCTCTACGAGCGGGAGATCGCCCGTACCGAGCACGCACTGAGCCTTCTGCTCGGCTCCCTGCCAGCGGAGATCCGCACGGGCGCCAAACTGAACGAACAGCCCTTTCCTCCCGATGTGCCCACCGGTTTGCCGTCGGCACTGCTGGAACGGAGGCCTGACATCGCCGAAGCCATGGCAAGGCTGGAGGCCCAGACAGCCAGGATCGGAGTGGCCGAAGCCCTGAGGCTGCCCGCCATACGACTGACCGGAGCTGCGGGTCTCGCCACCACCGATCTGGGCAGCATCACCACGGAAGGCGGTGTGTGGTCCATTGGCGGCAGCCTGCTGGGGCCGGTGATCGACTTCGGAAAAAGCCGCCAGCGGGTACGCATCGAGGAGGCGGCCACGCAGGAGGCGCTGCACCGGTACGAGCTGAGCGTTCTTCGGGCCTTCCGTGAGGTGGAGGACGCCCTGGCCGGGATCCGAACCTACCGGAAGCAATACCAGGCCGTGGAGCGCAGACGAGATGCGGCGCAGCGGACCCTGGAGCTTGCCCAGGATCGCTATGACCAGGGCATTACCAGCTACTTGGAGGTCCTCGACAGCGACCGCAGCCTTTTCGAAGTGGAACTGGAGCGCTCCGATATCACGCAGCAGTACTTCAGTGCCTATGTCGCACTCTACAAGGCCTTGGGCGGCGGGTGGCTGACGCCCGCGGAAGAGGAGGAGGCGGCAGCGGCAGAGGCGACTTCGGACGAGAAACTTTAGAGCCGTCGCCAAACACGGGCTGCGAGAACATTCGTTTTCCTGCTTTGCATGGGAGCGGAGCTTGGGGTTGGAAAGGATTTTTCAGCCCGCCGCCTCCGCCATCAACGCCTCCCACCGGCTGTCCACCGAATCCTGAACCGCTGCCGTCATGTCGTCGGACATCTGCCCGAAACGGCCCTGCAAGCCGAGATATTCCCGAACCGGTTTCACTGCCTCGGGGTTCACGGTCACGGTGGTGCGCCCTTCGACCACCTCATACAGCGGAAACAGTCGAGTCTGAACGGCCAGACGGGACACACGAACGGTCTGGTCGGGATCGATGCCCCAGCCCGGCGGGCACGGGGAGAGCATGTGGATGAACCGGGTGCCGCGGATGGAGCGCGCCTTGCGGAACTTGGACACCAGATCGTCAGGGTAGGCGATGGAGGCCGTTGCCAGGTAAGGGATCCCGTGGGCGAGCAGAATCGCCGCCAGGTCCTTCTTGGGTTCCATCTTCAGCGCCCCGTCCGGCGTGGTGGTGGTCCAGGCGCCAGGGGGCGTGGCGCTGGAGCGCTGCACGCCGGTGTTCATGTAGGCTTCGTTGTCGTAGCAGACGTATAGGATGTCCTCGTTGCGCTCGGCCGCACCCGAAAGGGACTGCAGCCCGATGTCGAAGGTGCCGCCGTCGCCGGCCCAGGCCATGACGGTGACGCCGTCCTCGCCACGGGCGTCCAGGCCGGCACGCACCCCGGACGCGCACACCGCCGCCGTGGCGAAGGGGACCTGCAGCACCGGCACCTGCAGTGCGCTGTAGGGATAGGTCCCCACGATGATGGCCCAGCAGCAGGCCGGTATGACCACGACGGTCCGCGGACCCAGCCCCTTCATGGCCAGTTTCATGGCGATGGTGCCCCCACACCCCTGGCAGGACAGTACGCCGGGCTGGAGCAGGTGGTCTCCGTCGGTCGGTTGGCGGGAAAGGGTAAATTCATTCTGCATGACGGCCATCCTCCATCGCGGGTTCCGGCTCTCCGGTCTTTAGTCCCCAGAACAGCGGTTCGTCTCCAGGCCTCTCCGCCTCCCGGCAGGCGCGGACGATGCCCGCCACGTCCTCGGGGGTCACGTCCCGTCCGCCCAGACCGGCCACGGCGGCGAAAACCTGCGGGGCGGCTTCGGCCGCGTGAAGGGCGCTGCGGACTTCGGAGGCCAGGACGCCTCCCAGTCCCGGGCTGAGGTTGCGATCGATGACCACGACCTTCTCCACGCCTCCCAGCGCCTTCTGCCAGTGCCGTCGGGGAACGGGGCGGATCATCCTCAGCTTCAGCAAGCCCACCTTCCATCCCTCTTCCCGAAGGCGGTCCACCGCGATGCGCGACACCGAAGTGACGGTCCCCGCCGTGGCCACCACCAGCTCGGCGTCCTCGGTACGGTACGTTTCCACCAGGTCGTACTTCCGGCCGAATGCTTCGTCGAACTCCCGGCAGATCTCCCGGTAGACGTCGGCGGCGCGCAGGGCGTCCTGGTGCTGGGCATAGCGTTGCTCGTAGTACATGTCGGGCCCCACCATGCCTCCGAACATGCGCGGATTCTCCAAATCGAGCCGGAAGGGCGGCGTGAAGGCCGGCAGGAAGGCATCCGCCTCGGCGGGTTCCGGCACGTCGACGACCTCGGAAGTGTGGCTCAGAAAGAAGGCATCGTAGGCGAGCATCACGGGCAGCATCACCGTCTCGGCCAGACGGTAGGCCATGAGCACGTTGTCCAGCACCTCCTGGTTGGATTCGGCGTAGATCTGGATCCAGCCGGTATCGCGCTGCGCCAGGGAGTCGGTCTGGTCGGCCCAGATGTTCCACCCGGGGGCCACGGCACGGTTGACGTTGGTCAGCACGATGGGCAGCCGGGAGCCGGCCGCCCAGTGGAGCACCTCGTGCATGAGCAGCAGGCCCTGGCTGCTGGTGGCTGTAAAAGAGCGCACCCCTGCCGAGGCGGAACCGATCACGGCGGCCATGGCGGAGTGTTCGCTTTCCACCTTGATGTAGCGGGAGTCCAGCTGCCCGCGGGCGCACATCTCCGACAGCTCTTCCACGATGGTGGTCTGGGGCGTGATGGGATAGGCCGAGATGACCTTCACGCGGGCCAGCCGGACGCCCTGGGACACGGCGTGGTTGCCCTTGATGACCTGCCTCACGTTCTCCTCCTACCGTTGGGATCCGTCCGCAGCGGCGTCTTCGGCCACCATGGAGATGGCACCGCGCGGGCATTCCGTACTGCAGATGCCGCAGCCCTTGCAGTATGCATAGTCAACCGTGTAGCCAAACCCGCCCTCGGTGGCTTTGTGAATGGACAGATCCGGGCAGAAAATCCGGCAGTTGTCGCATTCGGTGCAGCGGCCGCAGTGCAGGCAGCGCTTCGCCTCCGCCGCCGCCGTCGATGAATTGAAGGGCTCTTCGTAGGGATCGAAGTCTCCGCGCCGTGCCTCCGGTGAGCGGACCGCGACGGGGGTGGGAGGGACGCGCCGGAAGTAGTCGGCGACGATCCGGTCGGGACCCGCCACGGAACGGGGCTCCCGGTGTACCGGCGACAGCGGCGCCGCTTCGATGTAGTCGGCGAAACGGATCCCGGTCCCGGTCCCCACGGCCAGTCCATCCAAGACGGTCGCCGGGTCCAGCCCCCTCCGGTGGCAGTCCATGGCCACGGCCGCCCGTTTTCCGTGCGCCACCGCGTGGATCACGGTCCGTTCGGCACCGATCATGTCCCCTCCGGCATAGACCGGGATCCCCGGCGCCCCGGCGGACTGGTCCGCCGCCACGGCCAAAAACCCCGATTCCGTTTGGAGACGATCGGCGAGATAGACCAGGTCGGCTTCTTCCCCGATGGCGGTCAGGACCGTGTCCGCCGCGATCTCGAAGGTGCGGTCCGCCACCGGCACCGGCCGTCGGCGGCCGTCGGGGCCGGGATCGCCCAGGGTCATCTCGGTGCAGACCAGCCGCAGCGGTCCGCCCTCGGCCTCCGCCTCCACCCGAATCGGGGCGGCCAGGAACCGGAAGTCAATGCCTTCTTGCAGGGCCTCCTCCACCTCCCAGTCGTGTGCGGGCATCTCTGGACGGGTCCGCCGGTAGACGACGGTTACGGCGCACCCCAGTCGAACGGCCGTTCGCGCAGCGTCGATGGCGGTGTTGCCCCCGCCCACCACCACGACCCGCCCGCCGGGGCGGTGCGGCCGCCCCTCGGCGGACCGGCGGAGAAAATCCAACGCCGGGAGCACCCGGTCACCGGCCGACGCGCCTTCCAGGGGAAGCCGGATCGGTTGGTGGCATCCGGTGGCCAGGAACAGGTAGTCGTGATCGGCGGCCAGTGGTCCCAGGCCGATGTCGTCGCCGACGGAAACGCCGGTGCGGATCTCCACGCCGAGCCGACGGAGGGAAGAGAATTCCCGCTCCAGGACCTCCCGCGGCAGGCGGTAGGCTGGAATTCCCACGCGCAGGATTCCGCCGGGCTTGGCGAGCCGCTCGAAAACGGTGACCGAAAAGCCCAGCAGCCGCGCGAAATAGGCCGCGCTCATTCCGGCGGGGCCGGATCCGACCACGGCCAGACGCTTGCCGTTTTCGGGACGCCGAAAAGGGGCATCCGCCTCGTGGGGTCCGCCGTCCCCGACGTAGCGTTCCAGGTGGCGGATGTTCAGGCACCCGTCGATGGTCGAGCGATTGCAAGCCGCTTCGCAAAAGCGGAAACAGACACGGCCCAGAATCGCGGGAAAGGGCTCCTCTCGTTTCAGGTGCCACCAGGCCCCTTCCCGATCCCCCTGCTGTAGCAGGCGGATCCATCCTTCGATGTCGTTTCCCGACGGGCAGGCGTTCTGGCACGGCGGCACCCGGTCGGCGTAGACGGGCTTGACGAATCGCCACGATCCTGTCCGGTTGTGGCGCATGGTGCCGACGGAGCTGAGCATCGGGGTGATATCCCGCCAGGATCGGAAAGGGTAGATCCCGTTGCGGTCGCTGCATTTGGACATCGGTCGGTTCTCCTTGCGGCCGTCCGCTGCGCCGGTCCCTCCGGCGGCATCCTCCGGCCGGCGGATCGGCTCAGGCACTTCTCACTGCGTCGAAAGCTTCCCGCGCCGCTCTGCGGTTTTCCGCCTTCTTGCGCGGAACGTAGGCTTCGATGGCCTGCTCCACCGAGCTCACGGACAACAGGCCGGTGGCTCGGGCGAACGCACCGACAATGGCAGTGTTGACGATGGGGTTCGACGGAGATCCCAGCCGGTGGCGGACGGCCACTCCGGCGGCGTCGACGGCGAAGACCCGGAACCCGGGTCCCAGCAGGGAGCCGTAGGTCGACGCCGGTTGTCGGCCGTTGATCAGCACCGTGCCGTCGGGTTTGAGCCCCTCGGTGACCCCCACGGTCTGCAGAAGGGAGGCATCCAGCACCACGACGTGGTCGGGCGTGTAGATCTGGTTGCGGAGGTGGATCGGCCCATCGTCGATGCGGCAGAACGCCGTGACCGGAGCGCCCCTGCGCTCGACCCCGAAGGAGGGAAAGGCCTGCACGTATCGGTCTTCGAGAAAGAACGCGTGGGCCAGCAACTCGGATCCGATGACGGCCCCCTGGCCCCCGCGCCCGTGGAATCGGATCTCCTGCATGGTCGCCTCCTGTTGGGACGAGGCCGTTCCGGTTCCGGATGGCGGCGTTGGTTCAACTGCACTAGAAGCTATCTCAAAATTCGGATTTTTGTTCAAGGTCCAGGAGGATCCGAGTTTCCAGCCGCCCCGGTTGCACCGGGATCTGCGACAGGAATACGGCTGGTTTTCGAGGACTGGAAACGAGGACCCGACGCCGAGATGGGGCGAAAAGACAATTTTGAGATGGCTTCTAAACAATAAGTTTGACGATGTCAAACGCATTTCGGAAAAACGGACGCCGGATCGGCGAGTCCCTCCCAAAATACGTTGCCTCCCATCACGGCGGATCGCCAGCCTTCTCCTCCCGCATCCGGATCCAGCGGCCCACGTGCTTTTTCACCGTGCGCCGGTCCATTTTCAAACGCCGTGCCGTCTCCTCGTAGGTGCCCCAGCGGCGGTGGTGCAGAAAGCAATAGCCGGCCAACAGCGTCCGGCCGTCGACGGTTCCGTCGCGCAGGGCGCGGGCCAGCTCTCCGGCAAGATCTTGGTTGTCGGCCGACAGGCTGCCATCGTATCTCCGGTTCAGCAGGGTGCTGCGAACACACTGCTCCAGCTCACGGACGTTGCCGGGCCACGGGTACCCAACGCCGAGCCTCCCCTGGATGACATCACGCACCGCGGCCGTCACGGGCTTCGAGGCTGCACCGAGCATCCGCTCCACCACGAAATTCAGCAGGTTGTCCAGTTCGCTGGCGTCCTCGCGGATGCGCTGTCGCAGCGGGGGCACCACGATAACATCGCTGCACAGCCGGTAGAAAAAATCGTCGCGCATGCGACCGGACTTTCGCAGTTCGTCCAGGGTGCGATTGGTGGCGGCGATCACCCTTCCTTCGAACCGGCGGCGCCGCTGTCCTCCCACGGCCCGGTAGTCCCTTTCCTGCAGGACGCGCAGCAGCTTGATCTGGATCGGGGGGGAAACCTCGCCGATCTCGTCCAGGAAAATGACACCGTGCCGGCTGCAGCGGTCGAAAACGCCCCGGTAATCGTCCACCGCACCGGTGAAGGCCCCCTTCCGGTGCCCGAACAATTCCGACTCGATGAGATTTTCAGCGAACTGGGACAGGTTGAGCTCGACAAACATGGCGGTGAAGCTCTCGGTGAAGGCGTTCTTCTTTTCGTCGAAGGGGATGAAGCCGGACCGGCCGATGGCCGCCGCTGCGGCTCCCTTGCCGGCTCCCGTTTCGCCCAAAATCAGGGTGGAGAAATCCTCCATCCGGTCCCACAGATGCCGATGGTACAGGTCGAGATCGTGGGTGAAGACGTTGTTCCACAGTTTCCGGCGCAACTCCCGCATGCAGGGGCTCGATCCGACGATGCTGCGGTGGATGAAGAAAAAGGCCCGGCGAAGCTGGTAGGCCACCTCGAAATAGCGCCGGGCCGATCGGGGTGAAAAACCCCTTTTCCGCAGCAGTGCAAAAGCCTCCCCTGCAAAGGGAACCGACTGAGGGGTGTCCCCGGCATCGGCCTGCTGTGCGATGAATCCGTCGAAACGGTCCAGGAACCGGTGAAAAAAATCATAGAGAAAAACGTTTTCCACCAGTGGCCGCTCCTCTCCCGAAAAAGAGCGGATGTCCCCCCTGCCCTCTTGCTCGAACCGGTCGATGCGAAGGGTGATTTCCCGGATCGCCCGCTGCAGGACCTCTTCTGCCGTGCCGCCAGGAAAGCGGCCGGCGATCTCGCGGTCGATGGCCTCCCGCTCCTCGCTGAAGGGGTTGGCGAAAACGGCGCGGTTGACCAGGGAAAAGAACTCCCGTTCCTCTCCGGTAAGTCGGTGGGTCGATTTCCGTTGTGGCATGCGGCCTCCTTCGGGCTTCGAATCCATTGAAGACTCCCCGCCGCCCCGGTGTCAGGGATTTCCGCTTCGCTCCAACAAGCGGAGGGGTTAGCGCTCGCTACTGCCGATTCAACTATACATTAATTGTACTTTAGATAGACATAAAAGGTATAAGTTTGAAATGACTTTCCATCCCTGTTTTTTCGAACAAAATATTCCATCACATCGAAAACACTACTAATCTTGATCGATTTCCTGGATGGCACGTTTCTTGTTCTCGATGGATTGTCAGGGACATTCCGAATGGTAAACGGAATGGACCCGAGTTTCCGCAACCGATGAAAAGAAAGGAGTCCATCATGAAATCGATTCTCACGCGATGGAAACGACGACTGGCCGTCGTTGCGGCGTCCGTTGCGGCCCTGGTGGTCGTTGCCGGATCCGAACCGGTGGAGGCGGCCGGCCTTCTGATCGCCGAAGGCGGCTTTGGAGGTGTTCTGGAAATACAGGAGCACGAGGTGGATGTCACCATCAACAACGGCGTGGCGGTCACCCGGGTTACACAGGTGTTTCGGAACACGGAAAACCGGCAGGTCGAAGCACTGTATACGTTTCCGGTACCCAAGGGGGCATCGGTGGCCAATTTCAGCATGTGGATCGACGGCAAGGAAATGGTCGGCGAGGTGGTGGAAAAGAAGCGCGCCCGGGAAATATACGACAGCTACAAACGAAAGCGTCGCGATCCCGGCCTGTTGGAGCAGGTGGATTACAAACGGTTCGAGATGCGGATATTTCCCATCGCGGCCGGCGCCGAACAGAAAATACAAATCGTCTACTACCAGGAACTCGCCCCGGACCATGACGAGGCCGTCTACGTCTATCCTCTGGCCACAGTCACCCGAAAAGGGATCGATGCACGCAGCCGCACCACAGGCAAGTTTGCCATGAACATCGAGGTCAAATCCGCCGTTCCCATAGCGGCCATGAAAAGCCCAAGCCATCCGGATGCCTTCGTCGTAGTGGCGCACACGGAAACCTACCGGCAGGCCAGCCTGGAGACCACGGGCGGCAGTCTGGCTTCGGATGTCGTGCTCACCTATCGGGTGGCTCGACCCCGTACCGGATTCGACCTGATCACCTCCCGCCAGCCCGGAGAAGACGGATTCTTCATGCTCACGCTGACAGCAGGGGAGGATCTGGCCCGTATGGACCTCGGCATGGACTACGTGTTCGTGCTGGACGTCTCGGGCTCCATGGCAGACGACGGCAAGCTGCTGGTCTCCAAAAACGCCATTCAGGCCTTCGTGCGGGAACTGGACGAAAAGGACCGGTTCGAGATCATGACGTTCAGCGTCAGCGCCCGGGCTCTTTTCGGGGCGCTTCAGCCGGCCTCGGAGGATTTCGAAGCGCAGGCCGAAACGTTTTTGGGCACGCAGCAGGCAAGGGGTGGCACCGTATTGGCGCCGGCCATGAACGCCGCCTACCGCTACGCCGACCCGGATCGGCCTCTCAACGTGGTGGTGTTGAGCGACGGCATGACCGAGCAGGGGGAACGCAGGGAGTTGATGGGCCTCATCGCGTCACGGCCGGCCAACGCACGGGTCTTCTGCATCGGCATCGGCAACGAAGTCAACCGTCCGCTGCTGGAGCAGATGGCCGACGAATCCGGGGGACTTTCCGCTTTCGTCTCCCGGGGAGACGACTTCCAGCGGGCGGCCAAAGCGTTTCGCCGGAAGCTCACGCGGCCGGCCGCGGCCGATCTCGTGGTGAACATCGATGGTGTGGAGGTCTTTGATGTGGAGCCGACCCGGCTGCCCAACCTCTACCACGGGGCCCCGCTGCGGATCTACGGCCGGTATGCCGGAAGCGGTGATGCCCGGGTCGCGCTGGAAGCCGATGTCCGCGGACAGGCCCTGCGCCGGGAGACCACGCTGCACTTCCCGAAGACGGATCCAGGCAATCCGGAAATCGAACGGATGTGGGCCACCAAGCGCATCGACGGCCTCCTCAAGCAGGCCGACCGGAAAGGAACCAGGAAACCGGTTGTGGATGAAGTGATCCGACTGGCCGAATCCTATTCCGTCGTGACCGAATACACCAGTTTTCTCGTGCTGGAAAACGACGCGGAATACCGCCGCTGGAAAATCGCCCGCGCAAACCGGGAGCGGATGGCCAGGGACCGCAAGGCCCAGGCCGAGAGGATGGAAGCACTGGCGGAGATGCGGCGCCGGGCCACCGTCGACGTCGGTCCGCCGGCGAAGCAGGTCCAGTTGGCACAGGCACCCGTTGAGCCGCGCACACCGGCTTCATCCGGTTCACCCCAGTCGACCGCAAATACGAAGCCGGATGCCGTCGCAAGGCCGCAGAGTCGGGATATCGACTTCGGCACGGGGCCCGTGGGTCCGCTGTTTGTCGCCGCCGCCTACTGGCTGCATCGAAGACGGAGGCAATAGGTCCTCGTCGGCGGGGGCAGACCTTCCCCCGCCGACGACCCAATGGACGAAAACACCGCCGATCCGATCCAAAGGTTCTGCAGGAGGTATCCATGATCTTTCCCGAATTGTCCTTTGCGGCGCACGGTTCTTTCCGGCACACCCATCGCCGCCTGGGCGCGGACGTCCTACTGTTTGCGGGCCTGGTAGTGTTGCTGAATCTGCATCTGGTGGGGATCGGCAGCCCGCTTTCATGGGTATTTTTTCCACAGGCTTTGATCGAAGGCCAGTGGTGGCGGCTGCTGACCCACCCGCTTGTTCACGTATCCCCCTATCACCTGTTCCTGGACGGGGGTGCATTTGTTCTCCTCTACCACGGCCTTTCCGAGAAGCGGGCCGGACGCAAACTAGCCTACGTCGGCGTCGCCGGCCTTTCCAGCCTTGCCGGCGCCATGGCGTTCGCACCCCAACTGGGCACGACAGGCCTGTGCGGCTTGTCTGGGATCGCCCACGGCCTGATGGCGGTATCCGGCCTGGAGATGATCGGCGATGGTGTGCACCGCCGGACCGGTTGGATCACTTTCGGTTGCGTGGCCGGAAAAAGTCTCTATGAAGTCTATCGCGGTGAAGTGGTATTCGAATTCCTCCACATGGGAATGTGCGGGGTCCCCTTGGCCGCCTGTCATCTGGGAGGAGTGGTCGGCGCAACCCTGCTGTTTTGGGGGTTTCAGTTGAACGACCGCCTAGTATCTTGTCCCACAAATTAAGGGGAAAAAGAAACGGCCTTTGTTTGGGTCGATCCTAAGGATTCGATCGGCAAAGCACGAAATCCGAATATCGAAATTCGAAACAATCTCAAATGACCCAAATTCAAATTTTCAAAACCATGCACTGCATCGACCGGAGTTGTAATGATTTATTGTCCGTTGTTTGGAGCATTGGATCATTCGTGCTTCGGATTAGAGCATTTGTCAAAAGTATGTTCCGATTGGAACGGCCTTTTCTTGCTTTTCGTAGGGGCGGGGTTGATCCCCGCCCGTTCGGGGTAGGTGATCCCATCAGCGGGAGGGGATAAACCCCTCCCCTACGGTTCAAGCG
>JAJDOA010000223.1 GCA_022340405.1 Desulfobacteraceae bacterium
CCAATCCCAAATGGGTTCGATGACGGTTTCCTTGATTTCGGTGTAGGGCTCTTCGACCTTGATGAACGGAACGATGAGGGAGCCCATCTGGGCGCCGTCGAGGATCGGAGCCTTGGCGCCGGCCAGGATGGTAACCCCGCGGTCGTCGCCGATACGCAGGGCACGCGGCATGACGTTGATGCAGTGCATGCAGCGGGTGCACTCGCGGTCGTCGATCTTGAGCTCCTTGCCTTCCATCCACATGCAATCGGTGGGACAGAGATCGATGACTTCCTTCTGGATGTCGAAAGCACCCCAGTCGCGGCCGTTGTGGTCGTTGGCGTTGGGAGCGAACTCGCCGCCGATATAGGCCTGCACAGCCTCCTGGTCGATCTTGATGTCGTCTTTCCAAGTGCCGATGAAGGAGAGGTCGGCACGGGCGATGGAGGCCACACAGCAGTTGGGGCAGCCGTCGAACTTGAACTTGAACTTGTAGGGGAAAGCCGGACGGTGCAGCTCGTCCTGGTATTCCTGGGTCAGGTCGTAACACAGCGCCTGGGTGTCGTAGCAGGCGTACTCGCAGCGGGCCTGACCGATGCAGTCCGCCGGGGTCCGCAGGTTGGAGCCGGATCCGCCCAGGTCCTGATCCAGCTTGTGGGTCATCTCGTAGAAAATCTCCTCCAACTGGGGTGTGGTGGTGCCCAGCAGGATGATGTCCCCCGTTGAACCGTGCATGTTGGTGATGCCGCTGCCGCGGAAATCCCACAGATCGCAGATCTGCCGCAGGAATTCCGTGCTGTAAAACTTGGCTCCCGGCTGGTTTACGCGCATGGTGTGGAAGTGCGCCACTCCGGGGAACTGCTCGGGTTGGTCGCAGTAGCGGCCGATGACGCCGCCGCCGTAACCGAAAACGCCGACGATCCCGCCGTGCTTCCAGTGGGTTGTGCCGTGTTCGTAAGAGAGCTCGAGAACGCCCAGGATGTCCTCGGCGACGTCGGTCGGAATCTGGAATTCGACGCCTTCCTCGTTCTTAGCCCTCTTTTCGGCGAGCTGCTTGAGGTCGGACACGAAGCTCGGCCACGGTCCGGTCTCCAGCTGGTCCAACATAGGGGTTTTGTGTTTTGCCATCGTTTACCTCCATTCATGTTGAGAATCATCAACCATTTCAAATAACGGTCGCTGTAGCGTTGTGCCCCACTCGGGGCGCTCTGCGCTCACCTCCTCTCGCTGATTTTTTCTGATTTTTCGTCTATATTCATGAGGATAATACGGAATATGAAAAAAAGAGTCACGCAAAGCGCACATATAAAATGAATGGTCCGTGATGTCAATAAAAAACCAAATGATCACGGGTTGAAACGTGAGGACCGTCCATTTCGGTCATGATGTTGTGGTCTTGCTCTCGATAGCCCCACCATGTAGTGTCAACGGCATACCGAACCTGCGGTTCTCCCTCCCCGTCCGGCAACAGCCGAAACCAGACTTTCATCCGCCCCAACGCCGGCATTCGGTCTGCGCTGCCGAAAGAAACTGCTCAACGTGCGACTGGCTGCCGCGCCGGGCAAGGGAGGCTTCGAGGGCGTTTTGCGGAAACCGCGAAACGACCGTATCGAACAACGCGACCATCTCCTCCGGTGGGTAGGATGCCAGGTGACGAAAAAAGGCCCCGATTCCCTCGGAGGGGAATTCCTTCGATCGGGAGCGCAGCGCTTGAGCAAATCCCTCGATGGTGGCGTCCACCACAGCCCCCTCCGCCCAGGCGATCTCGCCGACACCGTCCAGCCGGTCGAGGCGGTTTCGGATGGAGAGATCCAGAAGAAACACCACCAGCGCGTCCAGGGCCGTCTGCTGATCCGGCGGCGGCTCCGCCATCATGGGCCGATAGTCGCGCAGGGTGATCAGACGAACATCCACATGGTTTTCGTCCAGAAGATGCAGGACAAAATCGCCGGCGGCATGGTGCCAGGAGGTGACACGTTCGGTGGTTGCCAGCCCGTAAAAGCCGGTAAGTATGGCGGCAACGCCCCGGTAGGCGGCCCGCGCCTGGCCCTCGGTCAGAAACACGGGGTTTCGGTCCCCACCGAGCCACTGGGCGGGTTTGCAGCTACCGTCGCGGGGGTCCCGGCACAGATGAAATTCGTGGTGGTCTTCGAACCATTCGGCGAGAAACAGCGGGAGCCTCCGTTGCGCGTCCAGATGGACGCGGTCGAAGGCGAAGACACGGGGAATCCGATCGGTGTCGAAGCGTCGCAGCAGGTGAAACTCGTCTTGGATGCCCCGACGGCCTGCCTCGGAAACCGCTATATTGACCGCCAGGTGAAGGGATCGATCGGAAAGGACGAGCGTAACGCGGAAGGGGTGGTAGAAAGCCCCGTGTTTTTCCAATCGAATTTGGATTTCGCGGATGTCGGCCAGACGGACCGGCTCTTGGGTCAGGTGCCGGACGGCCTGCAGCGGCCGCGCCCAGCGTTCCGCTGACAGGAAACGCTGCACCGCCCGGAAACCGTCGCCGTACGTGACGCCCGCGGACCGGTCGGAAGGGGTCCTTGCGGCGCCCGCTCGATCGGTGGGCAGCAGCCGACGCAGCGTTTCGTCCCGCATGTCCACCGGTGTGTCGGCGTCGTAGAGAAAACAGCAAATCGGGGGCTCGTCGCCGTCCTCACGGAAGGGGAAAGCGACGGTGTTCCGGCTAGCGGTGCGCATCGATTTCCCGCCGGATTTCCTCCGCCACGTCATAGCCGAACTGGATGGCCTTGTCACAGTGTTCTGCGGCCTTTGCCCAGTCTTCCTTTTCCATGTAGGCGATGGCCAGGTTGTTGTGGGCCGGGGCGAACTTCGGCTCCACCTCCAAAGCCTTTTCGGCGTTTTCGATGCTCTTGTCCACGTCGCCCTTCATCAGATGGGCGCTAGCCAGGTTGGCAAACGCCTGAATGTACCGGAAGTTGAAGTAGGTGGCGCGCTCCAGAGCCTTGATGGCGTCGTCGATCTCCCCCCGCTGCAGGTGGACGAATCCGATGTTGCCCCAGCCTTCGGAGAAACCGGGTCGGGCCTTTACCGCCTGGCGGTTGAAATTGAGGCAGCCCTCCAGGTCCTCCCGGATCAGGCAGATGCCGCCAAGCTGGGCATAGGCCTCGGCCAGTCCGGGGCTGCACTCGATGGCCAGATGGAACTCCTCTTCGGCTTCGCTGAGTTTGCGCTGCCCGAGCAGGCCGATGGCCAGGTTGTAGTGGGAAGTCCCGCATTCGGGGTTGGCGACCACGGCTTCGCGGTGCTTTTGAATGTATTCCTCTACCGTTTTGGGCTTGTCCATAACGTCGGACCTCTCTGGGGCCCCTGTGGGGCCGAAAAAAGCGGAAGCCGGCCCCGCGGGGCCGGGGGCGTTCCCCAGGAACCGGCACCGTGCCGGTTCGCAAAGGCTCAAATAACGGCGAAACGGGCCGCCGCCGCTTCAACGAAAGTTGTAACCGTTAGCCCGCCCGTTTCGGGTTGTCAAGAATGATTTTTTTTGGCATCATTGGGACCGATTTTTGTTGTTTTCCTTTGCATTCCATCGCCCACCGAT
>JAJDOA010000230.1 GCA_022340405.1 Desulfobacteraceae bacterium
CCAATCGATCGGTAGGGGAGGGGTTTATCCCCTCCCACTGGTGGGATCACTTACCCCGAACGGGCGGGGATAAACCCCGCCCCTACGAAAGACAAGAAAAAGGCCATTCCAATCGGAACATATTTTTGACAATTGCTATAGAAATTAGAAGTTGGGATGCAGGTAGAAGTTCAGAGTCGGGATTTGGGCACTCGGGATGACGGATTCGGAGTACACGCGTGCGGAAATCATGGTGACGGCTGCGGCCCGGGAAATCCGGGATGGTGAGGTGGTTTTTGTCGGCATGCGCCTTCCGCTGCTGGGGTTTCTGCTGGCAAAGAGTACGCATGCCCCGCATGCAGTAGGGGTGTACGAATTGGGTATCATCCGCGACGCCGTAGCCCCGGAGCCGATCCTCACCATGGGCGATCTTCCCAATCTCCACCGCGCTTTGTATCTGGCCGACACCGCCGAGGTCATGGGGATGCTGCAGCAGGGGCAGGTGGACGTCAGTTTTATCGGAGGCGCCCAGGTCGATCGGTTCGGCAACCTCAATACCAGCTACATCGACGGAGGCCCCGCCGGTCGCTCCCGCCTTCCGGGAAGCGGGGGTGCCTGCGATTTGGCTTGTCTCGCCCGGCGGCACGTCATTGTCATGAAACACGAAAGAAGAAGGTTTGTGCAGCGGGTGGATTACATCACCTCGCCGGGATGGGGGGACGGGGGCGACTGGCGACAGTCGGTCGGCCTGCCCCGCGGAGGACCCGCCGCCGTCATCACCACGCTGGGTGTATTCGGATTCGACCCCCAAAGCCGGGAGATGATGCTTCGATCACGACACCCCGGCGTTACCCGGAAAGAAGTCATAGACCAGACAGGCTGGCCGGTGCAAATCCAGGATCCATCGGCCTTCACACAGGCGCCGACAGAAGAAGAGTTGGCAACGATTCGCAGGTTCGATCCGGAGCGGTTCTGGACGGGCTCCTGATCCACTTTTTCCTTGACAAAAATTCGCGTAGCTGCAATTTAGCTATATCGTAATGTAAACCGCCTTTGGCAAATGAATGGGGTTTAGTGTTTCGGGGAGCCTGCCTAACGAAAGGAGACGGAGATGAGATGGAGAAAGCTGTTGGGAATTGCCACGGTTTTGTTGGTAGCTGTTTCGATGATAGCGGCACCTGCCATGGCCAAAAAACCTTCTCTGGATGCGTGGAAACCGGCCTTTGATCCATCCGGAGCCAAGTACAAATTCATCGTTTCCAACGTGTCTCACCCTGTCATCAAGGGCGTCTACGCCGGTTTCGCCATCCGCGACGAACTCTGGAAACGGACCAACGGACAGATGTACCTCGATTACAAGCCGTTTTCCATGCTCGGCGGTGAAGTGGAGGTGCTCAACCAACTGCAGATGGGCGCCATCCAAGGCATGGGTGTGAGCTCCGTCGCCTCAACCAACCTCGGACCCCGGTTCGGTCTCATCAATCTGCCCTTTCTGGTGAATTCCTTCGAAAAACTGGACAAGTTTGTTGCAAGCGGCGAGCTGTTCAGCCACTTCATGAACGCCATGGATCATCAGGGCATCATGGGCCTGGACATCACCGGCTACGGCAACTACGGCTGGGCGACCACCACTCCGGTTCGATCCGTTGCCGATGCCCAGAAGCTGAAGTTCCGCACCGCGGAAGCCGCCGTCAACCAGCTCGTCTACAAGGCATGGGGCATCAACCCCGTTGCCATGCCGTGGCCCGACGTTCCGGTCGCGCTGAAGCAGGGCGTCATCGACGGCCTGGACCACACCCCCATGGTCTGCAACATCACCAAGAAGTTCGAGGTGGCCAAGTACTTCACCTACGTCAACTATGCCCAGGGCCTGTTCATCTGGATCTTCAACAAGGCATGGTTCAACAGCCTCCCGGCCGACCTGCAAAAGACGTTCACGGAAGTCGTCCACGACGTGTGCGCCGACATCCGGGCCCAGACCAAGCAACAGGAGATCGACGAGATCAACAAGGCCAAGGCCGCTGGCATCGAGTTCATCACCCTGCCCGACGAGGACATGGCCTTCCTGAAGCAAAAGGGCAACGTGGCCCACGTCGAATACGCTCCGGAAATCAACAAACTGTATGATGGCGATTCCTACCGTCCCGACAACTTCCTCAAGGAGGTTCAGGACTACATGGGATACAAACCTTAGTTGTGAACCGTATCGATCTGGGGGGGCTTTGGCTGCGGCGCAAAGCCCCCCGTCTGTTCCAGGTCGCCCTCCGAACGGTCCACTTCCGACGCTTTCGAACCCTATCGACGCAGCGCCCGACCGGATTCGAGGGTCATGACGAAAACCCTGCCCGCAGGGGTGGCGTCAGGCGGAACGTCTCCACTACTCGACAGCAAGGACCCTTCCATGTTTGGCAAAATTTTCCGTTTTCTGGACAAGGTGTTGACGTTTTTCGAGGATTGGACGCTGTTTGTCTCCGTTTTCGTCGCGCTCATCGCTCTTTTCTTCAACGTGGTGCTGCGCTACGGCTTCAACTACTCGCTGGCCTGGTCGGAGGAGCTCGTCCGTGAGGTCATCATCTACACCACCTTCATCGGCTGCAGCGCGGCGGTGAAAAACCGTTCGATGATCAAAATCGACGCATCGGTGCAGCTGCTTCCCAAGTTGAAGACGCCGCTGACTTTTTTCAGTAATCTGGCCACCCTCATTTTTGCATGCCTGATGATGTACTACGGTTGGCTCATGGCGTTGATGCAGCACCGGACGCACCAGAAGACCATCATCATGCAGATTCCGTTGGTGTACCTCTATGCGATTCTCCCGTTGATGGGCGTTCTGATGTTCATCCGCACCCTGCAGGTCAGCTACGAGGATATCCTGGAGCTGTTGAACCGAAAAAAGGACACCGACGGCACGTCGTCGTAGGGGAACCCACGGACCGCACACCCGTCCGCGGGTGCCCGGCAAACACGGCACAAGGAGCGGCGTTTCATGGAAACCAGCCACATTATCATCATGGCGATTCTTCTCGGCTGCATGGCGACCTACGTACCGGTTTTTATGTGCCTGTTTTTTACGGCGGTTCTGGGCTTTCTCTTATTTACCGATCTTCCGCTTCTGCTGCTGGCGCAGTCCATCTTTCGAAGCATGGACAACTTCGCATTGGTGGTGGTTTTGTTTTTCATTCTCTGCGGCAACATCATGACCGCCGGATCCATCGTGGAAAAGCTCATCAAGGTGGCCAACGTTCTCGTCAGCTGGTTGCCGGGAGGGCTCGGCATGGCCGGCGTGCTGGCCTGCGGCCTGTTCGGGGCCATTTCCGGATCCACCGTCGCCACCGTGGTCGCGCTGGGCGGATTCATGATTCCGGCCCTTCTCGACAACGGGTATCCGGAAAAGTACACCATGGGGGTCATGACCACATCGCCCAACCTCGGGGTCATCATTCCCCCGAGCATCGGAATGATTCTCTACAGCATGATCAGCAACGTCTCGCTGGAGGGATTGTTTTTGACCGGCTTCGTCCCCGGTGTTCTCATTATGGGCGGCGTCTGCCTGTACACCTATTTCGTTTTCCGGAAAAAGACGGATATCGTCCGTATGCCGCTTCCCACCCCCATGGAGGCGTTGGCAACGATCAAGGAGGGGTTCTGGTCGCTGATGCTGCCGGTGATCATTTTCGGCGGCATCTTTTCCGGCGCCTTCACCGCAAACGAGGCCGCGGTGGTTGCCTGTGTCTACGCCTTCATCGTGGAGCTGTTGATCCACCGGACACTCAAGTTCAGGGACGTCAAAAAGATCACCGTCAGTTCCGCCGTGACGTCGGCCACCCTGTTGATCATCGTGGCCGGGGCCACCTGTTTCGGGCGTCTGTTGACCCTGGAAAACATCCCCGGCAGCATCACCGAGGCGGTGCTGTCCACCATTCAAAGCCCCATCGTATTCCTGCTGGCCATGAATGTCCTGCTGCTGGTGGTGGGCATGTTCATGGACATCATTTCCGCCACCATGATCCTCGGGCCGGTATTTCTGCCCATGCTGGATCCATTCGGTATCAACTGGATGCATTTCGGACTGATCATGACCGTCAATCTGGCCATCGGCTACTGCACCCCTCCCATGGGCGTGAGCCTGTATATTACGGGCGCCATCGCCAATCGGGATCTGATCTACGTCTCCAAAGCGGTGCTTCCCTTCATCGCCATCCAACTCGCTGTTCTGCTGATCATGACCTACTTTCCGACCCTGGTGCTGTGGTTGCCGAAGACGATGGGATTTCTCCATTAGCCGTCCGTAGGGGACGGCCCGCGGTCCGGCCGTCCCGGACAAGGGGTCGCCATGGAAAAAAACGCTCTTCAATCCGCTCTGCGATACCGTTGGCTCATCTTCTGGGTTCTCGCCGTCGGGTATATCCTGGTCTATTTTCATCGCCTGTGCCCGGCCGTGGTGGCCGTGGACATGATGGAAGACCTCCGCGCCGGGGGAACGCTGGTGGGGATTCTCGGTTCCGCCTATTTCTACCCCTACGCCATCATGCAGCTGCCCGCCGGTCTGTTGGCCGACTCCTGGGGTCCCCGTAAGACCATTTCGCTCTTTTTTCTGATTGCCTTTGTCGGGTCCCTTCTGTTGGGCCTTGCGCCATCGGTGGCGCCCGCCGTCGTGGGACGAACGCTGGTCGGGCTGGGCGTATCCATGCTGTTCGTGTCCACCATGAAGGTGCTGGCCGAGTGGTTCAAGAAAAGTGAATTTGCCTTCATGACCGGGATTCTCATGGCGATGGGAGGGATCGGATCGCTGACGGCCGCAACCCCTCTGGCCCTTCTCAGCGCCTGGATGGGATGGCGCCTGTCCTTCGTTGCTGTGGGAATCTTTACGCTGGTGCTGGCCGTGCTGGTGTGGTGGATCGTTCGAGACCGCCCGTCCGATTTCGGCTGGCCCTCCACGGCCGACGCCGTGGCTGTCGAAAGCCCGGCCATCGGATTGGCCGAGGGCGTCCGAACCGTTTTGTCTTCGAGGGCGTTCTGGCCCATCGCCGTCTGGTTCTTTTTTATGCTTGCGGTCTTTTTTTCCTTTGGCGGGCTTTGGGGCGGTCCCTATCTGATGCATGTCTACGGACTGTCCAAGGGGCAAGCCGGCAACATTCTGTCGATGCTGGCCATCGGTATGATTGTCGGAAGCCCCTTGTTGAGCTGGGTTTCCAACAACGTCTTCCATGCGCGCAAACCGGTTCTCGTACTGTCCGGAGCCGTTGTGGTGGGGGTCACTTTTTTCCTGGCCTTCTTCACGGAGAGCATTCCCATCGCCCTCTTGTATCTGGTGTGTTTCACTCTTGGAATCTTCTCCAGCGCCATCGTGGTGATCGGATTCACCACGACCAAGGAGTCCTTTCCCGTAGCGATTGCGGGCACCGCGGTGGGATTGGTCAATCTTTTCCCCTTTGCCGGGGGAGCGGTTTTTCAACCGCTGCTGGGCTACGTGCTCGAACAACAGGGGCGGAGCAACGGCGTCTTTACCGTTCAGGGATACCAGAGGGCCTTTGTGATTCTCTTTGCCTGCAGCATCGTCGCGCTGGTTTCCAGTCTCTTCGTGAAGGAAACCTACTCGGAATGAATCGGTCCCAACGAGCGTATCCACGGATGGGCACGAATGGGGGGGGCATGGCATGCAATCGGGTTGAACGCCAGATCGCATGGGGCGATCTGGATCCTCTGGGCATCGTTTTCTATCCTCGCTATTCGGAATGGATGGACGCAAGCGGCCATCTGTTTTTCGACCGCATCGGACTGAATCTGGTCCGGCTCGCTCGAGAACACCAGCTGCAATTCGGGCTGGTGGAAACGACGTGCCGGTATCTGCGGCCGGGGCGGTATCACCAGCGTCTGTATATCGATACGGAATTGGTGTCTCTGGACGAGAGAACCGTTGTCCTTCGGCACCGGTTCGTGGAGGCGGGCGGCAACGATCTGCTGGTCGAAGGGCGAGAGCGACGAATCTGTATGGACGTCTCCGATCCGCTGAAGCTTCGTGCCGTGACGATCCCGCGGAGCCTCTACACCATTTTGGAGGATGTGCAGGTTCCTGCGGACGGATAGACTGACTGATGCCGGACTGTGATGGGCCGTGACCCGGCCCCGGTAGGGTAGTTGCCAATAGGTTGCTCCGAAGGCAATGATCTCTTTCTTGCCTTTTGCAGGGGAGGGGATGAACCTTTCCTTTGCATCTCAAACAAGAAGAATAGAAGCGATCTCAAAATTAGGATTTTCATTCAAGGTCAATTAGGATTCGAGTTTTCAGCCGGAGGAATACGGCTGTATTTCGAGGACTGGAAACGAGGACCCGACGCCGAGATGGGGCGAAAAGACAATTTTGAGATGGCTTCCAGTGAAGCGGAACGGAATTCTGACAACCTCTATATCGTGCAGTTTTTGCAAAGGAAGGAAAACAATGCCGGAGAGTCGGTATCCAAAGGAAGTCGTTCTCAAAGATGGTCGGGAAGTCACGATTCGAATCCTGCGCGAGACGGATGCGGACGCGTTGTGCGGATTCTACCGGAATCTGGATGCCGCCGTCTTGTGGTACATGAAGGAGAACCCCTGCGATCCGGCCGTCGTCGCCAAATGGCTTCAAAAACAAAAGGAAGGGAACGCGTTCTCCATCGTCGCCGATCTCGATGGAAAGATCGGCGGACACGGCACGTTGCTTTTTCGCCGCCATGGTGGTCGCAATCATGTGGGAAGACTTCGCATTTATGTGGCATCCGACCACCGCCGGATTCAACTGGGGACCTGGATGATTTTTGACCTCATCAAGTATGCCATGGAACGGGGCCTGGAAATGCTGCGCACCGACTTCGTCGTCGGCGTCGACGACTTGGCCATCGAGGCCGTCCGGAAACTGGACTTTGTCACCGAAGGTCTGTTGCGCGACTATGTCAAGGACGAAAACGGGAACGATCGCGATTATCAGATCATGATCAAACGGCTTCATCGCGACTGGAGCGATTTCTAACGGCCGGCCATGCCCCATCCCCATCAAAAACGCGTGGAGCTAACCACCCCAAAGGGCCGGGTGACGATCCTTTCCTTCTGCGGGCAGGAACAATTACAGGAGTTGACCATGGCGGGTGCGTTCCCGGAATACGCCTGCTACAGCCCCATCATCAGTCGGAGGGAAACGCTGGTACAAATCGCCTCCCAGAAAGAATCGAACGTCACCGTGGCTTTTTCGGAGGATGGCCGGGTGGTCGGTCTGGCGGTGCTCGATTTTCCCGCAGCCGGTGAGCGGTGGCTACGGGTCGGAGAGAAAGTGATGATGGAGGTTGCGGCGGTCGAAGTGAGCCGCGCCTATCGTTCCCTCGGCATTTCCACCTGTCTGCTGAACCGGATCGTCGATCATCCGTTCCGGGAGCAGCGCATTTTTTTCATGGTGGGGTACTCCTGGACCTGGGATCTGGATGGCACCGGTTTGGACCCCATGGCCTACCGCTCGATGATGGTGCGCCTGTTTGCCAAGGAGGGCTTCCAGACGCTGCAGACCAACGAGCCCAACGTAATGATGCGACCGGAAAATCTGTTCATGGCACGGATCGGAAGCGAGGTCGGCGATGATAGGAAGCTGCGCTTCAAGCGGGTGCGCTTCAACATGGACGGATAGTTTATCGGTTGACTTTTTCGACAGGGAATCGATACTTCGTGATATGGACCGGTTTTCCGGAAAACCGGCGCAACATTTATTTTCGCTCCGGGCTCCACCTGCGGAGCCCACGGAGGAATGGAGGTCGCCATGAAGTTGCAGCAAATCGCCATTTCCATCGAAAACGCACCCGGTCGTCTGTATGAAGTCACCAAGGCGCTGGGTAACGCCGACATCAATTTGCGGGCGCTGAACCTCGTGGACACGGGGCTGTTCGGTCAGCTGCGCCTGCTGGTTTCCGACGTGGCCAAGGCCCGGCGCATCCTTATGGAAATGCATGTTCCCGCTCGGATTGCCGATGTCGTGGCCGTGGAGATCGAGGACAAACCCGGAAGCCTGTCCCAGGTGCTGGCTTACCTCTACGAGGGGGATGTCATGGTTTTGTACACGTACGCATACGTCAGCGCCTCGTCGGGAAAGGCAATCATGATTTTCCGCTTCAGCGACAACGACCAGGCGATCCGAATCCTCCAGGAAAAGGGCGTGAAGCTTCTGGATGCCGAGGCCTTCGGCATTATCGAAACCAGTGGTTGATACGGGCACAGCATGCAGGGAAAACACCGTCCCATAGCCGGATCGGATGCGGGCCGCGGGGCCGACGAAGGAGAATCCCGCAACGACCGATTGACAGGGGAACGCTATCGGGTTCTCATCGAAGACGTTGCCGACGGATTTTTCGAGACGGACCTGAAAGGCAGTTTCAAGTTCTTCAACGACGCGCTGTGCCGTATTTTCGGCCGCGACCGCACAGAGATCCAGAATCGCAGCTTTCGCCATTTCATGGATGCCGGAACCGCCGAGCGCGCCTTTCAGGACTTCAACGCCATCTACCGCACCGGCATCGGTCGTACCGGGCTCGTTTGGGAAATTCTTCGAAAAGACGGCAGCCACCGCATGCTGGAAATTTCCGGCAATCTGATCGTCGATGACAATGACGCCGTCCAGGGGTTTCGCGGCATCGCCCGCGACATTACGGAAAAGCACCGGGCGGAGGAAGCCCTGAAGGAATCCGAACAGTGTACCCTGCAGCTCTATGAAGTCTCCCGCCGAGCGGAGCGTCGCTACCGCGCCTTCCTGGAATTTTTGCCCGATCCGGTCTTCGTTTTCAACCTGGACAGCACCGTTTCCTATCTGAATCCTGCCTTTGAGCGCGTTTTCGGGTGGACCCTGGAGGAGCTCAAGGGGAAACGGATTCCCTTCGTTCCCGATCATCTCAAGGAGGAAACCCGTCGGGGCATCGAAAAGCTGTTTCGGGAAAAGGTCATTCATGGGTCTGAAACCCAACGGTTGACCAAGGACGGGCGCTTGCTGGACGTGGTGGTGGACGGTGCCATCTTCTACGACGAAGACGAACGGCCAGCCGGACAGGTGGTCACGTTCCGCGACGTCACCCAACAGCGCCGCACGGACCGGAATCATCAGGCTCTGTTTCGAATCGCCAAGGCGCTGTATCAGTTCCGCGGGTTGGATGAACGGCTGGACTTCATCACCCACGAGGTACAGGAACTCATGGCCGCCGAAGGGGCGTTGGTGATCCTCATCGACGAAAAACGACAAGAGTTTTTTTTCCGGGCCGCCGCCTACGAAGATATGGAGGCCGAAAAGCGGTACCGGGAAATCCGGTATCCACTGGACAAGGGCGTCGCAGGCGAAGTGTACCGAACCGGAAAACCGCTCGTGGTCGGCGATTACTACAACAGCCCGTACTTCTTCCAAGATGTGGACGAGCGGACCGGATCCCTTACCCGCAACATGCTCGATGTGCCCATGTGGACCGAAGATCGCATGATCGGTGTTCTTTGCGCCGTCAACAAGAAGGAGGGCCACTTCGACCAGACCGATGTGGATTTGCTGATCACCATTGCCAGTATTGTGGCCCTGCCCGTTGTCAACGCCAGTATCAACGAGGAGCTCAACCGTTCTTTCGAGGCGGTCAAAAGCCTCAACCGGGCCAAAGACCGGGTGATCCACCACCTATCCCACGAGTTGAAGACGCCCGTCTCCGTTCTGGACGCCTCTATCGGTTTGTTGAAGAAGCGGCTGGATCGGGAAGGTGTGTCCGGTGTGGATCGGGTCATGGAGCGTGCGCGGCGCAACCTCCAGCGCCTGCTGGAAATGCAGTATGAAATCGAAGACATCCTGCGAGGAAGAGACTACGCCGCACATCCGGTGATGACACGGATTCTGGAGGCTTGCACCGACGAACTGGAGGCGCTGGCGCTGCAGGAACTCGGCGAGGAGGACTTTGCCCGGCGCATCCGGGAGCGTATCGACGAACTTTTCGGGCCCCGGGACGCCGTTCCGGAGCGGCTGAGACTCCAGCGTGCCGTACGGTCGATTCTGTCTTCCCTGGCCCCCCGGTTTGCCCACCGGAAGGTGGAAGTCCGCACCCAATTTGCATCCGATGCGGAGATCTGGCTGCCCCCGGACGTTCTGCAAAAGATAGTCACCGGATTGATCCGCAACGCCGTGGAGAACACGCCGGATGGAGGCCGCATTTCCGTTTCCGTGAAACCCCGCGCCGAGTGCACCGATTTGGTGATCGCCGACTGTGGGGTGGGGATTACCGAGGAAAATCGTCGACTGATTTTCGAAAATTATTTTTCAACTTATGAAACCAGCGGATACTCTACAGGAACTCCTTTCGATTTCGGTGCCGGTGGAAAAGGTTTCGATCTGCTGCGGATGAAAATTTTTTCCGAGCGCTACGGTTTTGACATTCACTTGGAAAGTCGACGCTGCCGGTTCCTCCCGGAAGAGGAGGATCGCTGTCCGGGCGATATGGGCTTGTGCGCCCATTGCAGCCAGTTGAACGATTGCCTCGAGTCGGGCGGGACGGTGGTTACGGTTTCGTTTCCCGATCCGGACAAGGCACAACAGGGCAAAGGGGGCGGCGCCTGCGCGCAGGAAGCCGCGCCCGAGACGTCAGGGGGAAGGTCATGAAGTTCTTTTCTTCGGGGAAGAGAAATCGCCGGAAAGCTCCTGCGGTTCCAGTACCCGCCGATTCCGGCAGGGAAGTTTTTTTCCGAGAAGTGGATATAGAGTTTCTCGTTCACGAACTGAAGGATCCGGTGGCGGTGATCGAGACCGGGCTGCGAACCTTGCTGGAGCGCCAGGAAAGTTTCGGTGCGCTCACGCCGCGGCAGCAGAGGGTTCTGGAACGCAACCTCCGCAACTGCCGGAAGGCCAGGGATATGATCCATCATCTGCTCGAAATCGGCCGATCCCAGGCGGGATGCTTTTTCCCCTGTGCTTTCCAGCCCGAACCCGCAGCCTGCCGGGCTGTTTTGGATGCGCTGGAAACCGTATCTCCGGCAGTTTGCGATGAAGCGCCCGAGAACGGTTTTCAAGACGCCACCCGAGCCTTCTTTCTGGAGCACGGTATTGCCGTCCGAGTGGCTCCGGAGGTGCGGGGCGCCCAGCTGATGCAGGACGAAGTCAAATTCCGCCAGATCGTGGGCAACCTGGTGAAAAACGCTCTGCACCACCGCAGGGAAAGGCTGGAAATCCACGTGGCGGTGGAAGAGGGATTACTGGCGGTGGAGGTGACCGACGACGGGCCCGGTATCAAACCGGAGCATCATCGGACCATTTTCCAGCGCTACACCCAAGTCAAGGAATGCACGCTGCTCCCGCGGAGCGGGCATGGTTTGGGATTGGCGGGAGCCCGCATCCTGGCCCGATGCATGGGAGGCGACATCACTGTCCGCAGCGTCGAGGAACAGGGGGCCACCTTTCGGTTCGTATTGCCGCTCACCGTCCAGCAACCCACCGAAGCCGAAGCCCCGGCGACATCCATGAAGGAGGAACACCCATGACCGAGAAACACCCTACCTTGACCGGAAAGCACATCCTGGCGGTTGACGACGAAGAAGATATCCTGGAAAGCATCGAAGATATCCTCGAAATGACGGTTATCGACACGGCCCGGGACTATGCCTCCGCCTCGGAAAAGCTGAGGAGCACCCGCTACGATCTGGTGGTTCTGGACATCATGGGGGTCAATGGGCTGCAACTGCTGGAGGAAGCGGTCGCCCGCGGCATGCCCACCGTCATGCTCACGGCGCATGCGGTAAACCCCGACACCCTCATGGAGTCCATCCGAAAGGGCGCCATCTCCTACCTGCCCAAGGAGACGCTGGCCGAACTGGACGACATGCTCGAGGCCCTCCTGAGCGCCCACGAAAGGGGCGAGCCTCCGTGGAAGCTGCTTTTCGACAAGCTGGGCGACTATTTCAACGAGCGTTTCGGAGAAGACTGGAAAGAAAAGGACAAGGTCTTCTGGAAGGATTTCAGCCGCACCTGGCAGGTCGGGCGGGGGATCCAGCAGCGTTTGATGCAGGACGAACGTGTCCGGGACAAGGGGTTTTGAAAAGCGCACAGGGAGGTGATGTATGTCCCAGCGAACCCGGGCGGAAATCGATCTTTCGCATCTGGTTCACAACTATAAGGCCATTGCCGGCGCGGTAGCGCCTGCGAAGGTGCTTCCGGTGGTGAAAGCGGATGCCTATGGGCACGGGGCCGTGGCCGCGGCTCGCAGCCTGTCCCGGGCGGGTGCGGAGCTGTTTGCGGTGGCGCAGTTCGCCGAGGCCATGACGCTTCGCGATAGCGGCATCCGTGAGCCGATTCTCGTTTTCGGCCGTCTGTTTCCCGACGAGATCAAACCGGCCGTGCGGGCCGATTTCCGTCTGACCGTATTCGGCGAGGAGGACATCGACTGGATCGAGAAGGCATCATTGGACCGAAAGGCCGTGGTGCACGTCAACGTGGACACAGGAATGGGGCGGATCGGCGTGCTGGCGGACCGGGCGCCGTCTCTTTTCCAGCGCCTGGCGTCCTCCGATCGCTGTATCTGGGAGGGGGTCTATTCCCATTTTTCCACCTCCGACGAGGCCGACAAAACCTACGCGTTGCGGCAGCAGCTGCGATTCGATGCGCTTTTGTCCCGGCTGGACGAAAAGGGACTTCGGCCGCCAATGGTCCACATGGCCAACAGCGGCGGCATCCTGGACCTTCCCCAAAGCCGCTACAACGCCGTCCGCCCCGGCTTGATCCTCTACGGCTATTATCCATCCGAGGAGGTTTCCCGCTCAATTCCCCTTCGCCAGGTTATGGCGTTTCGAACCCAGGTGGCCCATCTGCGCCACATGCCCGCCGACGTCTCGATCAGCTACGGCCGCCGCTGGAGCACCCCCGATGCCACCCGCATCGCCGTGCTCCCGGTGGGCTACGCCGATGGCGTGCGCCGGGATTTGACCAACCGGGGGCGCGTGTGCATCAACGGAAAAACCTACCCCATGGTGGGCACCGTCACCATGGACCACATCATGGTGCACGTGGGCGGGGACGACATCCGGCCCGGGGACGAGGCCCTCATCTGGGGCGGCGAGGGCGAGGATTCCATCCGCGTGCTGGAGGTGGCCTCCTCCATCGGTACCATTCCCTATGAACTGACCTGCGGGGTTTCCCGCCGGGTGCCCCGGCTGATCGTCAACGACGTCGCAGCGGTCTGACCGATTTCGACGGGTCGCGCCTTCGAGCCGTTGCGCGGAGACCACCGAAATCCATTCTCATTTCCAAAAAAGCGCATGACGGCAGCGGAACGGAATCCTGACAGTCCCTGAAGGGGAGGGGCCGGGCGCATCGGCTGAGGGGCGCCCCATGGCGGGGCGTTCACGCCCGGCCCCCAAGATGGATGGCGTCATCGAAGTGCGCTAGGAGGAAGGGCCTGCAACGCTGCAACTCGACCCGCCGGAGCAGCCGCCTGCGGCCGCCTGGCTTCGCATGATTCGTCGAATGTCCTTGTCGAAGTAGATGACGGGAGCCAACGACTTGGCGTTGGCAAACCACGCCGCGTAATGGTTCTGCCGGTCCGGAAGGCTCGTTACCCCGTCGAAGACCTCTTCGACCAGATAGCGGTCCACGAGCACGCGGCGCCGCATTTTTTCCATGAACGCCTCTCGATCCCAGCCGGAGCTTTTCAGGGCGTCGGCGAAAGTTTCCGGGGTCAAGTCGCGCTCCTTCAAGTATGCGACAAACGCCTTTTCGACCTCGGTTTCAGAAACCGTGAAACCGGCCCGCCGGATTTCCTGCAGCTGGATGCCCTCGTTGACCAGGCGGGACAGGATCTGGGCCTTCAGCTGATCCAGCAGTGCCTTTCCGGACGGCGATGCGAAGACCTCTGTGCCGTACAGACTCTCATAGCGGTTGCGGGCATGGGCAAGATCGGTTTCGAACGCGTTGCGCGAGATGTCGTAGCCACCCACCGAGGCGACGGCAACCTTGGCTTTTTCGGCGGCGATACGCTCTTCGGAACGGATGCCGTCCGCGTCGAGCACGTCGATCACCGTGGCAGGGTACCCGGCCTCGGTGATCGTTGATGCCACAGCCGCAGTGTCTTCCAAGCGATCCGTGTCAAAATAGACCTCGGCGATACCGCCTGAAAGATCCACCAGGACCGCCAGGATGCCTTCCATGCCCGACAAGCTTCCCCGGATGTTT
>JAJDOA010000238.1 GCA_022340405.1 Desulfobacteraceae bacterium
TGAACGCCTCGCCCAAGCCGATGTCAGACCCCAGGGCGACCCGGGAAAAGAAGCGGTAGTCGTTGACCCGCAGGCGCACCGGGAGCGTCTTATTTTCATTGCCGAAATCGTGCCGGCCGCCGCCGGGCAGCATGAGCTGCAGCTGACCCTTTTTGGATTTGGCCAGGTGGCTCAGGATCAGTTTCATGCTGTGGCGTTGGAGCGCCGTGGGCGGAAGCCGTCGGATGGTCATGGGGCTGTGGGGCACCGGTTTTGAGTAAAAGTCCAGGTTTCGTTTGAAACGTAACAACAATGCCTCCTTGTAGATCCGCCACATGGTCAGATGGGGCATGACAGGGTGGCGCAAGAGGAGCTTCAAATGGCTCATGGGTGTCAAGGGCCGCGGGGTTCCCGTCAGGCGTGCCGTCAGTATGTGCTTTTCTTCCCGGTGCAGGTCGATGCGGATGTCCAGCTGTTGCCGAATATCACCGAACCGGAAGTGGTAGGTCCCCCCCATGGTGTTGAAGGGCGAAACGTGGAAACTTTTTCGAGCCTGGAAGCGGGCCGGGAATCGCCGGGAACCCTCCGACGACACCGGAAGCACATACACGTGCTTTTCCCCGAAGGTGTTGTTGACTTCGGCCACCGCGGCCGATAGACGATCTCGGGCGTCGAAGCAGTAGTAGAAGCTCACCGGGTTGAAGACGTGGCCCATCAGCCGGGGGGAGGTGACCATGACGACCCGCTCGACGCTGTCTGCTGGCATGTACGGGCAAAGCTGGCGGTGGAGTTTGTCCCGAATGCTCCCCGCCGTGGGTTCCAGATAATCCCTGTCATGCAGCGACACCGGTCGCTGACGGTTGTAGCCGAACAGCGGCAGGCTGCGGTCGAGTGCGTTCAGTTCGGCAAGGTCGAAGGCGTACACGTACAGATGGTACTGCAGCCGGTGGGAGGCCGGGTGAAAGCGTTCGTGTTCCACCCGGCCGATGAAAAGCTTAGAGTTCATCTTCCGTTCCCACTGCGGCCGCTGCCAAGGCGCCGGAGCGGGCTGCGTCCTCATGAAAACCGTAGCGAAAATAGCTGCCACAGAAGTACGTATTCTGGACGCCGTTGAGGCGGGATAGATCCTTTTGCGTTCCGATGCTCTCGAAGGTGAAAACAGGGTGAGTGTATGTCATTTCGGCAATCACGTTGTCGTCATCGATGGGTTCGGGCGGGTTCAAGGTTACCAGGTAATGGTTCCGGGTGTGGAGCTGCTGAAGCCGGTTCATGTGGTAGGTCAGGGTTACGGGTCCCGGGGCGGCAGCCTGCGCGGGGCGGATAAAATTCCATGAGGCCCACGCCCTGGGATTGGTGGGCATCCAGCGGGTGTCGGTGTGAAGGTAGGTGCGGTTGGCGCTGTAGCGCCAAGCCCCCAGCAAGCGACGTTCGTCATCCGTGGGATCGGAAAGCAGAGCCAGGGCCTCGTCGGCGTGTGCGGCAATGATCACGCGGTCGAATTTGCGGGTTCGGCCGCCCGATTCATGCAGGACGACCCCGTCCGGCTCACGCCGGACGGCGGTGATCGCGGCTCCCCGCTGGACTTCCCCAGTGAACTGGGCGAGAAACGCGCGGACATAACTGTGGCTGCCGCCTGCGACATAATACCACTGGGGGTGCCCGCGAAGGGTCAACAGCCCGTGGTTGTCGAAAAAACGTGCGAAGGTCAGCATGGGGAAGCGGTCCACGTCCATTTCCGGAGCCGACCAGATGGCAGCCACCATGGGAAACAGGTACCTCTCGCGGAACCAGGACGAAAATCGGAAGCGGCGCAAAAACCGGCCGAGGGTCATGCCGTCGAGCTGATTGCGCTGCAGCTTGCGGTGCACCGTCCGGTTGAAGATCAGGATTTCCGTCAAAAGGGACCAGTGGCGGGGATCGGCGAGATTGGCGCGCCGGGCGAAGAGGCTGTCGAGATTGCGGCTGGCGTACTGAAACCCGGTTTTCTCGCAAAAATAGGAAAAGGACATGTCGCTTTTTCGAATGGCCACTCCCAGGCGCCGAAACAAGCGGTTGAGAACCGGGTAGGTGCGGTCGTTGAGGACGATGAAGCCCGTGTCCACGGGTGTGCCGGCGTCGGGCCCCTCGGGGATGACGACGGTGTGGGTGTGGCCTCCGATGTAAGGGTTTTTTTCGAAAAGGGTCACGTGATGGGAATGTTGCAGCAGATAGGCGGCCGTGATGCCGGCGACCCCGCCCCCGACCACGGCGATACGCAATTTTCGGTTCACCGCCATGTTTTTCTCCGATTGGGCGTCGTTTACGGTGTCTGCGGATCGTGAAACGTGTGGCAATTCCTGCGATATACCTTCATACCTCAAGTGGACCTTGATTTCAATTTTTCATATGCCGCTTGCCAGGTGGCCGACATGATTTCCCTCTTAACCGGCCAGGCCCATCCGAAGTGACCGCAGAGCCTGCAAAAAACGGCAAGCTGGTCTTCCATCGTATCCGTTTTGGAAGGGAGGGTTTCTCTTCCCACCCCGAAGCCGAAGACCCTGTCAATGCCGCCGGCGACGGCACAGGCGTAATACCCGGAGGGAGTGAGCCCGAGGCCGCATTCGGACAGAATTCGGCAGCCGCACTTGAAATCCGAAAAACGATGATGGCGCGTGTCTGCAGGGGCCACGTTGAAGGGGCGAAAAAGGGTGTTCCTGGAGGTTTTGAGGGCGCTTTTGATTTCGATGCCATCCGGCAGTTGCGAGAGCACCTCCCACACCCGGGGGCCGTGGGCATTGGTACACAAAACAATTCTTACCGAGGGGTTGAAAGATCTGCGATACGCCAGAAGCATTTCCACGATAGTGAATATTTCACGATGAAGCGTCGGTTCGCCCCCAAGAATCCGGATGCGCTCCCATCGCATGCCGCTCTTTACGCTTTGCTCCACAAAGGCCGCGATCATCTCCAGGCTCATCTCCTGGCTGCTGGGAAGCTGGGTACAGGATCTGTTGCAGTTCAGGCACTTCAGGTTGCACTTGTAGGTGACGTCGATTTCGACGTATTTCCGACTGCGCCGAAACGGTCGCCCGAAGATACGGACCACCGGCCGCTGCACGCGCATGAACTGAAGGGCGTCCAGGACGAGTCGTTTGAAGGTGATATTCCGGTAACGACGAATCGGTATCATTTCCGAGCGTTTCGAGGCGCCAACCTGGGCCGAAGGACCTTTTGCGCACAATGCCTCGAAGGTGGATGGAATCTTCTTTTGCGCAGGCCAGGGCCTTGAATGAAGCCGGCCGAAAGATATTTCATTTTCGCCGGCTTTTTTCCGGGGCTATGCTGATGATGCTGTTGAAGGTTCCAAAGCTGTTGAGGCGTGTCCGCCGGTTGTTGGGGTCGACCACCCAGTTCCCGTCAACCCAGAATTTGTACTCGAATTCTCCCGGTCCCAGCAGAACCTGTTTGGCCCAC
>JAJDOA010000254.1 GCA_022340405.1 Desulfobacteraceae bacterium
TGCTTCACTTCGGCCCGGATGCTTTCGGGCGTGCCGAAATCCCACTGCATCGCCGTCCCGACGGTTCCCCACATGGCCAGACGGTCTCCGAAATCCCTTTTGACGGCCGCCGCGTCCATGCAGTCCGGCTGAACCGGGTGAATCACGTTCACACCGATGTCGGCCAGATCGGCGACGATCTCCGTGAAGTTGCCGTCGCAGTGGTAAAACACCAGGATGTCGGGAGAGATCTCCCGGGCCAGCCGGATCACCTCGCGCAGCCGCCCCTTGAAGTGCTCCCGCCAGGCCGCCGGGCTGAGGATCATTCGGTCGGGCATGGCCACGTCGTCGTCCAGCAGGAGGATGTCCGCTCCCGCCCGAGCGAGAATTCTCACGCTGTGGATCGTCATCAATTGCAGCTGGTCCAGCAGGTAGTCCGCCAACGCCCGGCGGCGGTACAGATCCTTCAGAAAGGTGGTGAAGCCGCGAATCCGCCAGGCGGCCTCGAACAGTTCCCCGCCCAGGTGCGGCGGTGCGCCTGCCACGGCCAAACCCTTTTCGTGCCAGCGGGCAATCCGTTCGGACAGACCGGCATAGCGGTCGGGGTCGGCGAGATCGGGCAGTGCTGCGTCCACCCACTCCGACACCGAACGACCGGACGCGGCCGCCCTTTCGTCTCCGTGCTCCGGGCGGTATCCCCACTCGAAATAGGTGGCCAGCTGAGAGCGGCTTCCGAGATGGAGGTCCTGCGGCAGGCTGTCCAGATATTGTTGAAATTCCATCTGCATCCGGGGCGGATCGAATTCCGCGAAACGCACGTCCAATCCGAAATACGCGTCCGCGTCGTCCGGCTCGGTCTCCGGAAAGGTCTGCGGGAAAAAGCCCAGAGAGACGGGAATCCGGTCCGGCTTTCCGCAGGTCAGTGCGATACGGACGCGGTCTCTTGCGTTCAAGGCTTCCCCCTTTTCCCATCCGTCAGCGCCTGAGCACTCAGCTCCCGTCGACCGGCATTTTCTCTGCGTACCGGCCGATGGTCTTCAGCAGCCGCACCAGTTCCCTCCGTTCTTCCGGGGAAAGGATCTCCGCAAGCCTGTCGAGGTTTTGTGCGTGGGTGGCATAGGCTTCCCGGATGGTTCGACGACCGAGGGAGGTGAGGTGCACGTGGAAATAACGACCGTCCGATGGATCCTGCAGCCGCCGCACAAAACCCCTCTTCTCCAATCGATTCACCGCGGCCGTCATCGACCCGCTGGTCAACAGCACCTTCTTCCCGATGGTGTTGACCGGCAGCGGCCCTTTGTGCAGGAGGACCTCCAGAATCGCAAAATCGGTGAACTGCAGGCCGGTCCCGGCGATACTGGCACGGTCGACTCTTTCGACGGCCTTTTCGGCCTTCCACAACGCCAGCCGTATGCGGGGTCCGGATGCCATGGAGGAACCATGCCCGCTGTTTGACTTGATGTCAAGATAGATGCCCTTCCCGATGGGATTTCGAAAGGGTCCCGAGGCCTTGGCTGCCGGAACCTGCACCTTCCGGCCACATGGGAAGGAGAATGCGCCTGAAGAAGCGGCCGGGTTAAAACCGGCAACCGTATGCGCGGTTGAATCGGTCCACCACCTGCAGCAGATCCGCCGGAAGTCCGGCCCGGACCGCGTCGCGGACGGCTGCCGGGATCTGCCCGTAGTAGGCCTGGGAGATGCCACCGGCGATACAGGCCATGGTGTCCGCATCGCCACCCATCGAAACGGCGTTTCGGACCGCATCTTCCCATGATTCTGAATCCAGAAAGCAGATGATGGACTCCGGCACGGAGCCCTGACAGGTAATGTCGAACCGGTAGGTTGGCCGAATGTCGTCGACGCTGCGGTTCAGGTCGTAGCCGAACCGCCGGGAAATCTCCTTACGGATGGCCTCCTTGGACTCTCCCATGCGGGCCATGAAGATCGAAAGGGCCGTGGCCTGGGCGCCCTTGAGACCCTCGGGGTGGTCGTGGCTCACGGCGGCGGAACGGCGTGCGTGGGTCAAAACCGCCTCGGCCGTGTCGAAGGCGAACCCGACCGGAGATACCCGCATGGCCGACCCGTTTCCGAAGCTGTTGTAGGGCGCCGGGTCGTCGATCCACATCCACTTGCGAAAACTCCCTCCGTAGCCGGCACCCGGATATCGGCGCGCAAAGCGCCTGAGACAAGCGGCGAAATCGCCCCCACCAAGCAGCGCGTCGGCCACGGCGACGGTCAGCACCGTGTCGTCGGTGAAGGCAGCCACCCGTAGAGGGAAATCCTTGTCCTTGATGGGCCATGCCTCGTAGGGCGACCCGATCATATCTCCGGCGATGGCTCCAATCACATCCGTCTCCGTAGTGGGGGTGGGTTCGTTGGGTTGGTTGGGATTATTGGGTTCGTGCGGGGGATACCGACATCCAAGCCCGTTCAGGGACCGCGATGAACGACGCGGGCTTGCAGCCGCAGAAAATTGCCGCCCAGAACCGCTGCCTCCACCGCAGGATCGAGCCCGAGGCTGCGCACCTTCCGGAGTTCGGAAGAGGGGCTGCCGAAGGGAAAATCGGACCCGAACATCAGCCTTCGGTGCCCGTAACGCCGAATGTAGGCCCGGATTTCACCAGCGGAAGCCAGAGCGGTGTCCGCCCACACCTGCTCCCGCTCCCACAGCCCGGCTTCAGCGATCGCTTCGAAACCACCGTTGAGCATGCCCAGGTGGGGGATGATCACCGTCACCCGGTGCGCCAGCTCCCGGACGAACCGCAGTGTATTGTGCAATTCCTCTTCCAGCACCACGGGAAGCTGTCCGTTTCGGATCCGGTCCATGGCGGTCCGGCATTTCGGATCGTCGTAGGCGTATTCCGGCTCGCCTGGGTGGCGGTGCCATTTGATCCCGCAATGTTCGGTGGCGAGCTGCTCGACGGCAAAGTCGTTCCAGATGAAAAAATACGGATACACCTTCAAATGGGAGGATTTCAGCGAAAGCAGGTATGCGTTGCTCTCCCGGCGCCGCCTCCGCCAGTCCTGCGTGTCCGTGAAAAAAGCATCGAAGCGGTCGTAGATTTCCAGAACCGGCGAGAACCATGCGACGCCGGCGATGTCCGTTCCGACGATCTGCCGCTCGTAGTCCTCAGGGCGCTGGGCCATGCTCGCGTCCATTACGCCGCAATGGGCGTGGGCGTCGATCACGGGTGTTTGGGATGACTCCATTTCACTGTTCCTCCTGACCGGTTCGGCGGAATTTTCCGGTTGGTCGGGTGGGTCGGGTTCGTCTGGTTCCATGGTTTCGGAGGCTTTTCGGGCCTCGGGCATCCGGCACCGGGATGGGGCCAAGAGACAATGTATAGCGATTGCCAGAATTCCATTCCGTTTCAGCAAGCTTTTGTTTCAACGGTAGGGGAGGGGTTTATCCCCTCCCGCTTGCGGTGCTGCGGTACGCCGGAACGGGCGGGGATAAACCCCGCCCCTACGAAAAACAAGAGAAAGGCCTTTCCAATCGGAACCTATTTTTGGCAAATGCTCTGGAAGCAGCCCACCGTCAGCTTCTCGGCGTGTAGTGCCGCCGCAGCCACGAACCGAGGCCGTCCAGCCCTGGAAACAGCACCCTCTCGGTGATGTTGCACTGGTCCAGCTTGTCCCGGATTTCCCACTTGAGGGTTCGGGGAAGAATGACCCGGCGATAAAGGTTTTCGTGCCGGGCGAGCCATTGGTCCACGGCAACGGATGGATTGGGCATCACCGAGAACAGGGCGAACTGGTTGACGATACGATCGTCCATGGAGGGCGGTTCGAAAAACATCAGAAAATCGCCGCCGTTGCCGAACGCATCGAACCACTCCAGAGGGCGGATCACGTCGTGGAAGGAGGCTTCTACGGCGGTCCTGCACGCCGTATCCAGTGGGCGCACGCTGGAGAGCAGCTCCACGGTGAAGGCCTGTGCACCCTCTTCCTCGAGGCAGTTTTTCAATTCCGCCGGAAGCATCCGGTGAGCCTCTTCGAAATGAACCACCCAGATCACGCCGTCCCGGTCGAATTTTTCGTGATTGGCGGTGGCGAAATGCAAGGCAATGTAGGGCGAATAGGTCCAGTCCAGCAGCCGGGTCGGCAGCCCGTGGTGCTGGGCGATGGACAGCAGGTGCCAAAAAGACGGAAACCGACTGGAAACCGGCTGACTGTACTTGCGGAAATTGCGAAGCAGATGACGCTCCAGGTGCCGGTAGGATCCGCCCAGGCGCATCAGGGAGGTCTCCAGGCGATAGTCCATGTCCGACAGCCCTCGGAACACGAAGGGGGAACGGAACCGCTGGATCTCCGGGTTCCATGCACCGCGGAAAAGCTCTTCCTGGAGCTGGGACCAGTTTTCGACCCGGATGTCCACCGCCATAACCCACCGCACCTTTCCCGGCGGGCCCGAGGGTTCGAATCGCGGGCCGCCGTTTTGTCGCCGGACCTATCCCTTTTTCAGGGCGGCCAGCCGGTCGTGCCACGCACAGCGGTTGCAGAAGGTTTCCGTATCCTCGGAAACGTCGGGAAGCTGCTCCATGTCGACGTCGTTGTCGAAGCGAAGGTCTCCGTCGTCGCAGACGCAGCCGTAGGTTTCGTATTCGTCGTCCGGGTCCTTGACGTAAAATTCTTCACTGCCGCAGATCGGGCATCGGGAATGGCTCATGGTCGTATCCAGTATCGGTTGTGGGTTGTGAGTTGACATGGAAGCAAGCTGTTCACAGGGCCGTCGGGCACCGGGGGTTAAACCGCTGACATCGGACATCCGGCACCGACATCTGGCCATCACCGCCAGGCAAAAAAGGGCTGGTCATAGTGCGCCACCCGGGTCGCGGCGCCCAACAGACCCACCTCCCGGAACTGGAAGATCACGGCCGCCGTCGGCGCGGCGATAAAATTGTCCCCGACGGGCATGAGCAGAACGGGCTCGTCTCCGGCGGGGCTGGACTCGAGAACGGGTGCGTCCTCGCGGAGAAATTCCGATACGGGGATGCGGTGGATCGAGGCCACCTCTTCCGGATTGGCGCTGAGGCAAACCCCCGAACCGCCCCAGATGACAACGGGGGTCATCACGAATCCGGAGCGTGTGGCAAAATCGTCCAGGCGGCCCATCACGCGCTGGGGCGAAAGATGAAGACTCACCTCCTCGGACAGCTCCCGAAGCGCCGCCGCCTCGGCTGTTTCGCCCCTGTCCATCCGCCCACCGGGCAGGGCCCACTGGCCGGCATGGTTGGTCAGATGGGCGGCGCGTCGGGTCAGCACCAGCGCCGCCGTGGACGCGTCGCCGTCGTGGTAGGCGAGATGCAACCCCCCGGTGCCCCCGGCGGCGTCCACCACCACCACGGCCACCGCTGCGCGCGTGCCGGCCTCGGCATCCAGGCGACGTACGGAAAACCGCGACAGGTTGTCCGCAATTCGTTCGCGAAGTGCGCTGCTGCAAGTGAAGTCGCCGCCCGAGGCCATGAAGGTCACTCCTCCACGATCAGGTTGCGCAATTCGTTGCTGTCGTCGGGGGCGATGGGAAAATGCTCCCGAAGGACGGCTCCCACGTACGCGACGGCCTCGCAAATGGCGTCGGCCTGGCGCCGCTGTCGAATGCCCTCCACGATGATCCGAACGGGCTCCTCCCATTGCCCCTGTTCGATCTTGGCGTCGATGCCGCGGTCGGCCAGCACCCACACCCGGCGCTCGAAAACGGATATGAAGATCAACACCCCCGTTTCATCCCGGGTCCGGTAAAGTCCTTCGGTAAAAAAGCGGGTCACGGCCGCCTCTTCGACCTCTTCATCCATCTCGCGCCGGGAGATGAATGAACGCTTCAGGGCCGGCCACCGCCTGGCTGCGCCGTAAAAAAGAGCGAAGGCGAGGGCGAAAAACCCGATGAAAAGCCACAGGTTCTGTCCGCCGATCCAAAAGCGGCTTCCCACGCCGTATGCGAGACCGATGGCGACCGGAAGCGCCAGCACCGCCGCAAAGATGACATCGGCCATGGGGTAGGTATAGCTGGCCGAGACCACCATGGGTACGATTTCACCGGATGTCCACCGTTCGGCTTCCTTGACGGCGGACTGAATCCGGCTGCGGTCCTCGTCGGATAGGAATTGCCTGGCAAGATCTTGCATCGTTGTTCCTTTTCACCTGCAACGGGCCGAACCGGAGGCCGTCCTCCCGGCTCCGGATCCCGGCCTACCATCCACCGGAGGCCCCGCCGCCGCCAAAGCCGCCGCCGCCCCCGGAAAACCCGCCGAAGCCGCCGCCGGAGGAAAAACCACCGCCGCCCCGGTACCCGGTCCGTCCGCCGCCGTGGCCGAAAACCAGGGGACCTCCCGTTTGGCGGAATCCCAGGCTCGCGACGGCGCCGACGGGAATCAGAAGCAGCAGCCAGATCCATCCCAGGTGGAAAAACGCCCCGCCGATGATGGGTGCGGCGATACCGCCGGCCACCACTCCCAACCACCGCCGCAGGCGCGCCAGCATGCCCACCAGGAAGAAAAAGGCGAAGAACGCGAAAATGCCCTGATGCTTCCCGCCGCCGCCCGGCGCCCGGCGGACCCGTTCGGGAGGGGTGTACTCCCCCCGCACCACACCGATCATGGCGGCAACGCCGTCCATCACGCCCTGGTCGAAATCACCGGTCTTGAAGCGAGGCACGATGACGTTGCGAATGATCCGGCCGGCCACGAGATCGGTCAACCGACCCTCCAACCCGTATCCTACCTCGATGCGAAGCTTGCGCTCCGAGGGGGCGATGAGCAGAATGGCCCCGTTATCGAGCCCCTTCTGGCCGATTTTCCAGGCTTCGGCCACCTGAATGGAAAACGCCTCCAAACTTTCTCCCTGCAGGGAGGGAATGGTGAGCACGACGATCTGGGTGGAGTCGGTCCGCTCCAGCTCGCGGAGAATGGTCTCCAGGTGCTGCTCCGTCGCCGGGGAAAGGATGTCGGCGCGGTCGTTGACCCGGCCTTTCAGTGGAGGCACCTCGACAGCCTGTGCCGTGGCGCACACCAGCACCGCAAAGACGAAACTCCACAGGATCGATGGGATGGACGATGCCCGCATGGCGCTGTTCATTCCTGCCGGGGTTCCGGGGTCCCGTATCAGAACCGGACTTTCGGCGCCGCCTGTGCGCCTTCCTCGGCTTTGAAGTATTCCTTGCGATCCAGGTGCAGCAGCAGGCTGTTGGTGAGGCTGTTGGGGAACTTTCGTATGGCGTAGTTGAAGCCCTCCACGGCCTTGTTGTAGCGCTGCCGCGCGACGTTGATCCGGTTTTCCGTGCCCTCAAGCTGGTTCTGCAGATCCAGAAAGTTCTGATTGGCCTTGAGGTCCGGATATCGCTCCACCACGACCATCAGGCGGGAGAGTGCGGAGGACAGTTCTCCCTGCGCCGCCTGCAGCCGCTGCATGGCGGCCGCATCGCCCAGGTCTCCGGGAGCAATGTTTACCGCGGTGGCCTTGGCCCGGGCGGCGATCACCGCCTCCAGCGTCTCCTTTTCGTGTGCGGCATAGGCTTTGACGGTCTCCACCAGGTTGGGGATCAGGTCCGCCCGCCGCTGCAGATTGGACTCCACGTCGCCCCAGGCCTTGAAAACGTTTTCCTCGAGGCGCTGCATCTGATTGTAGCCGCAGCCGCTTAAGAATGCGGCGACCAGGAGCATCAACACACCGGACATCCACTTTTTCCGCATCGATACCTCCGTTCTTATGAGGGCAAGCCGTTTCCAGGATCGCTCATTTGACGGTGAAGGTCAATCACCAAGGGCGATGTCTTCGATAGCGCCGGTTGCGCCAGTGCCAGATCCCATGACCGTTGACGGGGCGCGCGCGGCGGCGGTCTCTTTTCACCACGGAGCCTGCCGCGGCTCAGGTTCCGGATGGATGAAACTGTTCTTCCTCCGTGGAGCCGGACATGGCGCCCACCGCCGTCTGCCCGGCGGTGATGGTGTTCATCACCCGGTCGA
>JAJDOA010000256.1 GCA_022340405.1 Desulfobacteraceae bacterium
ATACATATGGTGGCCAAAAAGAGGACCATATGCCACAGCCCAACCGCGACAACTGCCGCCGGTATCGGGAGAACGCCCGCCGGACCGCCGCCGATGACCCTGCCGCCTTCCGTGGGTCGTTGGGCCTGGGCTACCTGCGCGACATCATCCTGGACGACTGCCACGAACTCATCGACCTGATGCGCGAGCTGGGCTGCGACCTGAGCGCCGCAGACCGCTTCCAACGCACCCCGTTGATGACGGCCGTGGAACACTCTCGGTCCGCCTGTGTTCGCCGGTTGCTGGAGCTGGGGGCTGACCCCTACGCCGGCTCGTACCCGGTGACCAAGTTGGCCATTTCGTACCCGGACGAAGACATTGCCTTGATGCTGCTGGACGCGGCCCCTCCGGTGGACGACCGGCAGGAGGACATCTTTTTCCACGAGGCCGTGTACAAGAAGCGCACCCGCGTGGTCCGGTATTTCCTGTCCTACGGCTACGACCCCGACCGCAGGGACGAGGCCGGGTCCACCCCGCTCAGCTCGGCCGCGCTGTCGGGCAGCCTGGAAATTGTGGAGATGCTGGCGGCGGCGGGGGCCAACCTAAACCTTAGGGGCTACGGTGGATCCACCCCCCTGGCCATGGCCATCGAGTTCGGCCACAACGCCATCGCCCACTGGCTGCTGGACCACGGGGCTACTCCCGATCCGAAGGCTCTGGCGCGGATGGCCTCGTCGCTTTCCAAGGAGGACCCAAAACTGGCCCGCCGGCTGGCCGGCCCCGTGAGCGCGGCCCAGGACCGCCGGCGCCACTTCACGGCGCTGATGGGCGCAGCAGCCGGCGGGAAGGTGGAAACCCTGGCCATTTTACTGGAAACGCCCCAGGATCTGGACGCCACCGACGAATACGGGTTCACGGCGCTGCACCACGCCTGCCGCAGGGGAGAGGCGGCCTGTGTCGCCATGCTGCTGGAACACGGCGCGGGCGCCAACGTGAAAAGCCGTCAGACGGGAGACATGCCCCTGTGCCTTGCGATCGGATCCAACGGAGACAGGGCCGGATGCACGAGGGCGCTGCTTTACCACGGCGCCGACCCGAGGCTTTCGGACGGCAGGTCACGCACCCCCGCCGGGCTGGCAGCCGGCCAGGGGCTAGCCGAGCTGGTCGTGCTGCTACGAAGGCAGGCCGAGTCCCGTTTTGCCCTCCATCCGGACCCGGTCGACTGGGAGGCCTGCGAGGCCTCGGCGCACCTGACTCGGGCGATCTTCGACGGAAACAGGGAGCGGATTCGGGAACTGCTGAAAGTCGGAGCGCTGGAGCCGGAATTCTACGTGGAAACGGTGGGTTCCGCCCTGCAGCCCATCATGTTTGACGCCGTGAGCAAAGGCACTCCGGCCCTGGTAACATTTTTGCTGGACGGCGGCACCCCTGTGGACATCTGCGACGGCGACTCCAACACCCCCCTGAACATCGCGGCCCGCTATGACCGCATGGATATCGCCGGCCTGCTGCTGGACCGCGGCGCCGACATCGAGGCCCGAACCGAGCGGGGCTACACCGTCATCCAGTTCGCCCGAACCGAAAAGATGGCCGCCTTTCTGGAGAAACGGGGCGCAAAGAGGTCTCGATAGAAACGGCGGGCCGGCGCAAATCCGAAGTCCGGGCCGCTTCCTCGGCCGGCCGCAACCGGCTACTCGATGCAAACGCGGTCGATTTCATTGCCCTGGATCACCTTGACGATGACACCGATCCATTATCAACCGGTACAAGTGAGTGAGTAGGGCTTGACACTGCGGCTGCCGTCAGATAAGAGCAAAGACATCTCTGTCTGAAGACAGATTTCCCAGAAAACCCCCCCACCATAGTCATAAGCCACGAAGGCAGAAATCCTCAAACGAGGAGACGAGCCGTTCGTGGCTTTTTTTGTGCAGATTCCATGCAGACAAGATCCAGCAAAAAGAAGACCCTGGAGAAACTGGAAAGGAGAAAGAAGATGAGATCAGCCCTTGGGATATGGATTGTTCTGGTATTTTTAACGGCAACAGCAGGCACGACGCATGCGCATTTCGGCATGGTCATTCCATCGGACAACATGGTCATGCAGGACGACGACCGTACCATTTCGCTCGAGCTCTCATTCAGCCACCCCATGGAAATGGTTGGCATGGAGTTGGTCAAGCCCAAGGCATTTTTTGTGCATTCAGCCAATTCGCAGCAGGACCTGGCGAATGATTTGAATCCCATTCAGATCATGGGCCATTCGGCTTGGAAACTGGATTATCCTTTAAAGCGACCCGGTGTCTACACCTTTGTCATGGAGCCCCAGCCGTACTGGGAGCCCGCAGAGGATGTCTTTATCATCCACTTGACCAAGACCGTCGTGACGGCATTCGGAGACGATGAGGGCTGGGATGCGGAGCTGGGACTGAAAACGGAGATCGTTCCCTTGTCCAAGCCGTTCGGGCTCTATGCCGGAAACGTTTTTCAGGGCATCGTCAAGTTCGACGGTAAACCGGTGCCCTACGCCGAAGTGGAAGTAGAGTTCTACAACCGCGACCAAAAGGCGCATGCCCCCACCGATACCATGATCACCCAGACGATCAAAGCGGATCAAAACGGTGTGTTCACCTATGCCGTTCCCGAGTCCGGTTGGTGGGGTTTTGCCGCGCTCAACGAAGCTGACTTCCATCTGAAAACCGACAGCGGCGAGGAAAAAGGTGTGGAGTTAGGTGCCGT
This sequence comes from Desulfobacteraceae bacterium, assembly GCA_022340405.1. Lineage (GTDB taxonomy): Bacteria > Desulfobacterota > Desulfobacteria > Desulfobacterales > JAJDOA01 > JAJDOA01. The sequence goes on from JAJDOA010000256.1 coordinate 2,716, forward strand.
GCTGTGGGTGCATTTCGAGGAGTGGCAAGCGAAATAGGGATTTTTTACTTACCGGTTCGGGTTTCAGAGCTTCGTCGTTTGCCATGTGGAGTCGAAAGGAGAAAACGCGATGTTTTCTATTCACAGGAAGTTGTTGAGTGCGATTCTTTTGGTCCTTCTGGCGGCTCCTATAACCTTTGCAGAGGAAATGTCCAACCAGGAATTGATGGAGGAGTTGAAGGCAATGAAGGCTCGCATTCAGGAGTTGGAATCACGCCTGGCAGAGGCCGAGAGCAAAATTCCGGTGCAGGCGCAGGCAGTCGATCCCAGCGAGCGCAGGGCAGGCGGAGTGAAAAGTATCGAGGAGCGGATGCAGAAGCTGGAAAAAGCGATTCAGCGCGCCCCTGAAGACGGCCGTTGGTACGAACGGATCCAGATCAGTGGCCTGGTAGAGGTGGAGGCCGGTCATCAAAGCGTAGATGTCGGCGATGAATCCGAGAATACTTCCGATGTCGATCTGGCTACCGTCGAAATCGCAGCCGACGCAAGGATCGAAGATCATGTGAACGCCCATGTTCTGTTCAAGTACGAGGAGGACGATGTCTTCCTGGACGAAGGATTCGTTACCTTGACTGGATCCGAAGCCTTTCCCGCCTATCTGATCGCAGGAAGGCAATACATTCCCTTCGGCAACTACGACAGCGTATTCGTTTCTGACCCTAACACCCTGTTGCTTGGGGAAACGAACGAAGGAGCCGTTGTGGTTGGCTACCGCTTTGGCGGTGAAATGGTGGATATTTCCGCCGGAGTTTTCAACGGAAGGGCCTCCGAAACCGGCGATGATGATGCCATCGACAGCATCGTCGCTTCCGTCTCGGCCACTCCTCAAGAGAATCTCACGCTGGGCGCATCCTACACCAACAATTTGGCCAGCGCCGACACCTTCAACGCGTTCGTGGTGGATCCGGAGGGACTGGACTCGCTGGTAGGCGGCTGGAGCGTATTTGCTACCTTTTCCTTTTTGGAGAGGGTGACACTGATCGGAGAATTCGCTGCAGCCCTGGAAAGTTTCAAAGCAGGCGAACTATATGACGCAGCCGACACGCTCGAGCGAAAACCATCAGCGTGGAATCTGGAGCTTGCCATCACTGTGCTGGAAGACCTGGAGATCGGCGCTCGCTATGGCGGCTCCGACGACGGAGGAGCGGATTTCATGCCAGAGACCCAGTACGGCGCTGTGGTCAACTGGGGGATCTATGGATGCAACTTGGCCTTCGAGTACCTACACGATGATTTCGAAGATGATGCCCGAAAGATCGACACTTTCACCACACAGTTAGCTGTGGAATTTTAGGTGTCAAAAGGACAGGCTCTATCTCCCGGAAGGCTTTGATTATGTGGAGCATGAAACGAATGGTCGTCGAAAGGAGAAGAATCGAGTGCAGGCACGGATATGCGTCGTCGATGGACAGGGCGGTGGTATCGGCGCAACTTTTATCAAATACCTGAAAGCAGAGTTCCGCGAGAAGGTCGAACTGATCGCCCTGGGGACCAACGCAATTGCAACGGCCCAGATGCTGAAAGCCGGTGCCAACAGGGGGGCTTCCGGCGAAAATGCCATCTTCCATACGGTCAACAATGTCGATTGTATCGTCGGCACGGTTTCCATCACATGGGCCAATGCGATGCTGGGGGAGCTGACCCCCAAAATGGCCGAAGCGGTTATGTCCAGCCCCGCCCTCAAGCTGCTGTTGCCCTTGGCACAAGAAAAGGCCGAGATCGTTGGATCCTCAAAAGAGCCTCTTCCCCACCTGGTGGAAGAGGCCGTGAGACGAATCAAGGAGGTGATAAAAAATGTGTGAAGCAAACGCCTACTGGGTAGAGGATGGGAAGGAGGAGTTGATCCTGGAATCCGTCGATGTCGCTGAGCTTCTGGACGACGGGAAATGGAAACTCGTTGGCATCTTCGGTGATCAAATGATCGTCGAAGGACGGATACGGGGGATGAAACTGGTCGACCACAAGATCTTTTTCGAGCGGTAAATCGGCGTTTCCCGAAGCGTCTTACCTCTTTCGGCACCGTGGCAAGCATCCGATCTGTGCCCGTTCACTCTTCGTTCCAATCGGACCGATCACCTGGAGGACGAACCATGATCCTACGGATCGATCTATAGAGATTGCCAGAATTCTGTTCCGTATCCGCTATGCAGTGCTATGGAAATGGTTGGGAGGGGTTGATCCCCTCCCGCTGGTGGGATCACCTACCCCGAACGGGCGGGGATAAACCCCGCCCCTAGGAAAGACGAGAAAAGGGCCATTCCAATCGGAACCTATTTTTGACAATTGCTATAACCCCTTAGCCCCGGTGCCCGGGTTTTCCGCTTCGCTCCAACAAGCTGCGGGGAATGCGCTCGCTGTTGCCGGTTCAATTGGGATGCAATCGCATGGATGCGGCAGGCCTGCCCGGTCCCGCGCAGTTGATGGCGACATGGAAGGATTCGCTCATGGCGTCGTTTATGAGGGCGCCAGCACCAGAGCCGTGCGGGAGGGAAGATACAGGCTCAGGAAATGGCGGTGGATCGGATCGTCGATGGCGTGGTGTTCCACCGAAAGATCCTGCCGGTCTTGGCCGCCGAAGGCTTCGCGGTCCGTATCGAGAAGCACGCGGTAGGAGCCCGGTGCCGCAGGGATCCAGTAGTCCGAAAAAGAGGCGTCTGGGTGAAAATTGAACACGAAAACCAGCCCCGCCCGCAGAAAGGCGAGCACTTTGCTTCTTTCGTCCTCATGCAGCAAAAAGGCTTCCTGGCCTGCTGGAATGCACCGGGCCTTGGCCATGCCGATCATGGCTTTGTCGAATGCGGCCAGATGCCGGTACCGCAGCAGCGGATCGTCGGCCAGATGCCACTGCCGGCGGGCAAATCGGTAGGACCAGTCGTTCCCTGCCCGGGGAAAATCGATCCACTCGGGGTGGCCGAACTCGTTTCCCATGAAATTCAAGTATCCATGGCCGGCCGTGGCCAAGGTGATCAGACGGATCATCTTGTGCAGGGCCATTCCTCGGGATACCGCCAAGTCCTCTTTGCGCACCGACATGTGATCGTACATCCGGTCACCGATCAGCCGGAAGATGAGCGTCTGGTCCCCCACCAGCGCCTGGTCGTGTGACTCGGTGTAGCTGATGGTCCGTTCGTCCAACCGGCGGTTGTTGAGTTCGTACCAGAGATTTCCCATGGACCAGGACTCGTCCCGGGTGTCCTTGGTCAAGCGGATCCAGTTGTCCGGGACCCCCATGGCGAAACGATAATCGAAGCCCGCTCCCCCTTCGGCCTCGGCGACAGCCAATCCCGGCATACCGGAAACGTCTTCGGCAATGGTCACGGCATCGGCCTTGAGGGCGTGAACCAGTCGGTTGGCCAGCGCCAGGTATACCCAGGCCTCTTCGTCCACACTTGCGTCGA
>JAJDOA010000257.1 GCA_022340405.1 Desulfobacteraceae bacterium
CGCAGCGCTGCCGGAAGCCGGCGTCGATGGCTGCTTTTACTGGTTCGACAACAATTGGCACTATATCCGCAGCTGGGACCATTTGAAACGCTTTTCATCTCCAGCCAAGCTCCCCGTACAATTGCTCCCTGAGCGCCCGGATTATCGTCGGCTTGCCCTTCCTCAATCCGACGCCGTCATGGGAAGGGCCGTGTCCATGCTGATCAAGCTTGGGTGGTCTGAAACGGAAACGCAGGAGCGTGCGGAAAAGACAATGGAAGTGCTGCGAGGGATTATCTGAAGTCGTGGAGCCGACATATTGATCATGAACATCGTTTCAAGAACAATCCAGTGCATACATCGAGCGGCAACGGCCGTCCCGGTTCGGACACGCGCCGTGCGCAGCTATCTCGACTCCCGCCTCCCCCGGCGCATCAATCCCGGGATCCGGTTCGGCAAATGGCTGCACCGCGTACCGCAGGGATCCCTTGTCTTTTTCCCGTGTAGACAAACGATACTCGGATGCGGATTGGCCGGCATCGTCGCCTACAAACGAGCGGCGGCCGCCGAAAAAACCGTGGACGCGGAAGCGCTGGAGGATTGGGTCGATCGGCTGGCCGCCTGTCATTTCGGGGCCTGCCGCGACTTGGGCACCCCGGTGGATCGGGATACCTACCTGGCCGGGACCACCACGATCCATGACTTTTTCGAGGCCGTCCGCCAGTGGAAGCGCCCGGGACCGTTTTACCGCATCAGCACCGACGCCTCCCTGCGCGAAGCCCTGAAAGCCCTTGTGCGTCGACTGGAAAAACTCATCGAACAGGAGTCGACGGTATTCCAGGAGCAAATGGGACGGCTGTCGGTGACGGAAGTGGAAGCGATGGGCCGCTGCCTGGAGGATCTGAAAGACATCGCCTGGTGCCTCCGGGTGGAGATCCTCGAGAACATCGACAAGGTTCGCAAGCTGTTTCCGGACCCCGAAAGTGCTGCCGGCGAGAGGGAACTGCAGATTTTCCGGAACGTCAACGCCGTGCTCAACAGCATCGACCGCCTCGAAGTCCGCGGACGGGACTCGGCGGGTATTTCACTGCTTTTTGTGATCGACCGCGGCGTATTCGATGGATTCAAGGAGGCACTGGAACAAGCAAACCTCTGGGAGGAATTCGACCGGCGCAGCCGTTCGCATGTGCTGCTGAATCGGGGCATTGCCGTGTGCGGTGCGGACGGTTCGTCAAGTATTGGTCCGGTGGCCGTGTCGGTGACTTACAAAATCGCTTCCGAAATCGGAAGTCTCGGCGACAACGTCACCTTCCTTCGCTGGCAGATGCGAAACGACCCCATACTGCATGCGCTGGTCGGTCTCGACCATCGCCGTCACACAGTGCTTTCCCACACGCGCTGGGCATCGGTGGGAGCCATCACGGAAGCCAACTGCCACCCGGTGGACAACCGCACCAACGGCGACTCGGCACCGGATCGGGGGATCATCCATGTCTGTCTCAACGGCGACATCGACAACTACATCGAGCTGAAAACCGCGCTGCAGGCGCAAGGCTTTCCCATCCCATCGGAAATCACCTCGGACACCAAGATCATCCCGCTGCAGATGCAGGATTTTCTACAGCAGGGCCTCGATGTCGAAGAGGCCTTCCGACGTTCGGTGAACCGTTTTGAGGGATCCCACGCCATCTGTATGCATACCGATCTGGCGCCGGGAAAGCTCTTTCTCGCCCAACGCGGCAGCGGACAAACGCTGTTCATCGGACTGGCCGAAGACCACTACATGCCGGCTTCGGAAGTCTACGGTTTCGTGGAGGAGACCTCCAAGTACCTGAAGCTCGACGGTGAAAAGATCGCGCAGGGAAAAGACGGCCCGACCCAGGGACAGATCTACATCCTCGATCAGGATGCCGCCGATCGCCTTGGCGACATTCGGGCCATGTACTATGATGGGACACCCATCGACGTGGGTCCGGATGACATCAAGCAAACGGAAATCACTTCCCGGGACATCGACCGGCAGGATTTTCCCCACTACTTCCTCAAGGAAATCTCCGAGGCTCCCGCCTCTGTTGAAAAAACCCTTCAAAACCGGTGGAAAGTCGCCGGTGACGGATCCGATGAAATCCGAATCGCTTTGGACGAAAAAACCTTCCCCGCATCACTGAAGACGGCCCTCAGCGAAAACCGGATTCGCCGCATCTTCTTCATCGGCCAGGGTACGGCGGGAGTGGCCGCCCTGGCGTGTGCCAATATTCTGGAGCACTACTTGAGCGAACCCAACCTGCAGGTGGCAGCGCTCAAGGCCTCGGAGTTCAGTGGATTCAAAATCAAGGACGGCGACAGCCATGTCACCATGTCCGATGCGTTGGTGGTTGCCATCAGCCAGTCCGGTACAACAACCGACACCAACCGGACAGTGGACATGATCCGCGAGCGGGGGGCCCACACCCTGGCCATCGTCAATCGAAGGGATTCGGACCTCACCTTCAAGGTGGACGGCGTATTGTACACCAGCAGCGGACGGGACATCGAGATGTCGGTGGCATCCACAAAAGCCTTTTATTCCCAAATCGTCGCCGGAGCTTTGCTGGGTCTTCATATCACCTCGCTGCTGGGCCGCTGCGGCGCCGCATTCGTCACCCAAGAGATCCAGCGTCTGTTGGCGCTGCCGGCCGCTATGCGCACCATCCTGGCATTGCAGGATGACATCCGGCGTTCAGCCCGGCGGCTGGCCACTGGTAAAACCTACTGGGCTGCGGTGGGCAGCGGGCCCAACCGCGCATCGGCCGACGAGATTCGCATCAAGCTCAGCGAGCTCTGCTACAAGACCATTTCCTCGGATTTCGTGGAGGACAAGAAACACATCGATCTGTCTTCCGAGCCCCTGATCATGGTGTGTGCAGCCGGAACCCGGCCCGCCGTCATCGGCGACATCGTCAAAGACACGGCAATCTTCAAAGCGCACAAGGCGACGCCCATCGTCATCGCAGACGAGGGAGAGAAACGTTTCTCGCCGTATGCCGAAGATGTCTTCCATGTGCCTCGGGTGGAGGAACATCTGGCTCCCATCGTCAATACGCTCGTAGGACACCTCTGGGGATATTACGCTGCGCTCACCATCAACGATGGCTCCCGCTTTTTCTTTGATTTCCGGGAAAGTCTCCAGAAAACGGTGGATGCGTATGCGGAGCAGGGCCTGGACGTGTTTGAACTGGTGCTGGAAACCGGCTTCCGAGAAAAGATCATGCGCTTTTACCGGGAATTTCAGAAGCGGCGAAAAGAGGCCCGCATACCGCGGGAATTGGGCCTGGAGTCCGCGGCGGATTTGACCCTGCTGTTCAAATACCTGACGGGCAGGCTGCCGGTCCTGGACTTCGAAATCGATTTCGGCGTCAAGGGTACCGCGCTGAACATGCTCAACACGCTTTTTTCGTCTGTGGGAGAGGCCATCAACGCCATGGCCCGTCCGGTGGACGCCATCAAGCATCAGGCCAAGACCGTCACCGTCGGCACCAGCCGGATCAGCGAAAAGGTGGAGGGCCTACTCTTCGATGCACTCACGGAGTACGGCATCGCCGTCTCTCAGCTGTCCAGCAAGAACATCATCGTGCTGCGCAACCTGCAGGCCATCGTTTCCCGGATCGAAGGCGCGATTTTGTATCGCATCGAAGATCTGGACCTTTTGGGCGATCCCACCGAAACCACCACCATAGAGGTGGTGAAAAAGGCGGGCTCGCTCAAGCCGATCCCCTCCCGCGTGGAAACAGACAACCGACTCAAGGGCACCAAACGCATCATCGTGCGGGAAAAAAACGTCTACATTGGAAAGGGCAAAAAGGACGACCGCTCTATCATTGTCATTCCGGTCAACGGGTCGCTTCCCTCTCAGCCCAACACCATCGCCAACCTGCTGCTGCTGAACATCGATTTTCAGGAGAGGGTCGAACTACCGGCCAAAATCAAGGCCCTTGGCGGAAAGTATGAAAGGATTCAAAACATCGTCCAGGAAAACAGCGTCGCCTGGCAGGAACGGTACCTGGAGATGATCCCAATGAAGGATCTTTTCGGCATCTCCGCGGAAAAAATCGCCGACAGGATCGTGCAGAAGGTGGGATAATCGCCCCCCTACCCTTTCTTGTTCCGGTTTTTCAATGATGCCTGTACGAAGGCGGCGAACAGCGGATGGGGCTTTCTCGGCCTTGACTTGAACTCCGGATGGAACTGGCAGCCGAGAAACCATGGGTGGTCGGGCAGCTCGGTGATTTCCACCAACTCTCCGTTGGGCGATTCCCCGCTGATGATCAGACCTTTTTCCTCCAGTTTTTCCCGATAGGCATTGTTGAACTCGTAGCGATGCCGGTGGCGCTCGGAGATGTCCTCCTCACGGTAGGCGCGATGGGCCAAGGAGTCGGGTTTGATCCGGCACGGATAGGCTCCCAGGCGCATCGTTGCGCCTTTGGCGGAGTTGGCGTCCCGCTTCTGGACGGTGTCGGTCTTTTCGTCGTACCACTCCAGCATCAGATAAATCACCGGATGAGGGGTCATTTCGTTGAACTCGGCGCTGTTGGCGTCCTCCAATCCGGCCACATGGCGGGCGAATTCGATGACGGCGATCTGCATTCCCAGACAGATGCCGAAATAGGGAACGGCGTTCTCGCGGGCGTAGCGGGCCGCGCAGATTTTGCCCTCGATTCCTCTCGAACCGAAGCCGCCCGGGACAAGAATACCGTCCACCTCGGTGAAAATGCCGCTGCAGGTGTCCGGGTCGAGCGTTTCCGAATCGATGAATTTCAGCTGCACCCGACAGTCGTTGGCGGTGCCGCCGTGGTACAATGCCTCGTTGAGGCTTTTGTAGGATTCGGTAAGGTCCACGTATTTGCCGACAATGCCGATGGTGACATCCCGCAGCGGGTTCTTGTATTGCTCCACGAAGCGCTCCCAGGCATCCAGCCGCGGCGCCCTTGTCCAGACGTGCAGCAATTCCACAATGCGGTCGTCCAGCCCCTCCTTATGGAAAATCAGGGGGACCTCATAGATGCAATCCACATCCTTGGCGGTGATGACGGCGTTCTCACCGACGTTGCAGAACAGAGCGATTTTTTTCTTGATGTCGCGGGACAGGTACCGGTCCGTGCGGCAAAGCAGGATGTCGGGCTGGATGCCGATACTGCGCAGTTCCTTTACGCTGTGCTGCGTGGGCTTGGTTTTCAACTCTCCCGCCGTTCCGATGTAGGGTACCAGCGTGAGATGAATATAGAGGACATTGTCCTTTCCGGCGTCCGCCCGGAACTGCCGGATGGCCTCCAGAAAAGGCAGACTTTCAATGTCTCCGATGGTGCCGCCGATCTCCACGATCACGATATCCACATCTTTGGATACCAGACGGATGCTCTGCTTGATCTCGTCGGTGATGTGGGGAATGACCTGAACCGTCCCTCCCAGATAGTCTCCTCGCCGTTCCTTCGTGATGACGGCATTGTAGATCTTTCCGGTGGTGAAGTTGTTGTCCCGGCCGAGTTGGGCGTTGGTGAACCGTTCGTAGTGGCCCAGATCCAGATCGGTCTCCGCCCCGTCGTCCGTCACGAACACTTCGCCGTGCTGGAAGGGATTCATGGTGCCGGGGTCCACATTGATGTACGGATCCAGTTTCTGCAGCGTAACGGAAAGACCCCGGCTCTCCAGCAAAGCGCCGATGGCAGCCGAAGCCAATCCCTTACCGAGAGAAGAAAGAACCCCGCCGGTCACGAAAATGTACTTGGTGGTAAAGGCCATAAAAATTCCTCGGTTTGGTCATTGATGGTTTGTGGAATGCGTGCTGTCGCAGGCTGTCCGGAAACGCATTTGCTGCCGGCCCCGACAGACAACCGGCGAACCGCACGCCCCTATTTCCTGTACATCTTTCGAAACTCCTCGATGATCTCCTCCACCTCTCCGGTAGAATCTTTCGCCAGTTCCAACGTTCGGGGACTGGATTGAACTGCGGTTTTTCGAACGTGCGCGAGATCGAATACATCGGGCTGGAAGGCCACGTCCGCAACCACACGATCGACCATCAACTCGCGAACCGGATGCCCTTCCCGATAAAAGGTGATCTGCATCGGATACCAGACGCCATCGCGGTTTTCCCACCGGCGATAGCGGATGTCCAACGGCTTCCCGTGCGCGCCTTTCCCGGCGCCTTGAAGCCATCGCAAGGGGCGAAAAAGCTCTTTGTCGATCCAGACCTGCGGGAGGGATGCGTCGGGGTAAACGGCCCCGATCACATAGACCACCCTTCCGTCCGACCGCCCCAGGCTGGTGACGCCCACATCGACGCCCGCCTCCGTCAGGATCTTCTCGAGCCGAGCCCTCGAACGATACAGCAGGAGATCCTTGTAGCGGTCGAAGGCGCCGACACCTTCCCGGCGCAGCACCCCGTCCACCACCGTGAGCGTCGCATCCCCGGAGACCAGATGAATTCTTCGAAGGGAGTCGGTTTCGATGTCCGAACGAAACCGTCCGGGAAACTGGTATCGAAGGGTTTGCGGAATTTCGGAGGGATTTTCCGGATTCGAATCGGTCGGTATCCGGATTCGCTGCTCCACCACAAGGGACCCGACAGTGGAACCGTGTTCGACCATCTGCTGCAGAAGCTGCGGTCCCTTCAAAACATAAGCGTCTGCGGCGGCTGGGAGCGCCAGCAGGCACGTGGCGGTCAGCCATAGAGTGAGCTGGTTTTTCATCTAGGTTCCGAATATAGCGGTTGTCAGAATTCTGTTCCGTTTCCGAGATGGCTTCTCAATAGATCTGTAGGGGAGGGGTTTAGAGGCTGTCCCGCAACCCCATCCAAATTTTTCCACTTAGAGGGATATGTCCGTAAAAAAGCGAACAACCATCTCTAAAATATGGATTATAATATTGATTTAATTGATAATATATGTAA
>JAJDOA010000261.1 GCA_022340405.1 Desulfobacteraceae bacterium
TGAAGCCGTCGCGATATACCGGCCACTTCCGCCAGAGGCTTACGCCCATGTCCGACGCATCCACGAGAATCGGTACCAGGTCTCGGTGCTGGAAACCAACGGTAGCGTCTGCCTCACGTGCCGGGATTTTTCGGTTCGCCCCCTTCCGGATCCGCTTCGCAATTTCTTCTTTGTACCCCGCTGGGCGGTCCTAAAGCCGGAACCAGCGGATCCCGGGTCCATTCCGGACGCACCGGCAGACCTCTCGAAGCGGCGCTCGGAAAAAGAAAGCATCCTGCTTCTGTATCCGCCGAATCGGCTGGGACTCGAAAAGTCCCTGGCGGCATGCCACCGGGAGGACCGCATCTACCGGATTCGGCTGGGAGACAGGCACCGGCAATCCGGCCGTACATGGGAGGTGGATGTCTCGGATGCCAACGGCCTGGAACGCTGTATCGGCCGGATCGGCCCCTTCCAGCGGATCTATTTCCTGGGTGGCATCGAAGCCGCTTCGGCGGGATTCGACGACCCCGCAGGATTGGACAAAAGCCAGGATCGGGGCGTGGTCTCCCTGCTTCGGCTCATCCAGGCCCTTGTGCATCACGATCGGATTCGACACAAACCACGGTTGATCATCGTCACCAACGACGTATACCCCGTGGTTTCGGATGACCGCGTCAGACCCTTTGCCGGAAGCATTCCGGGGTTGAGCCGTGTGATCGCCAAGGAGTATCCGGAACTCAGGGTGGCCTGTTTCGATATTCGCCTGAGCGGGATTGCCGCCGGCCGGCCCTCAGAAGACATTCAGCATCTGGCGGATCGGATTTTCCGGGAATCCCGCAATCCCAGAAACCCGGAATCCACAGCCATTCGAAAGGGCCTTGCCTACGAGAGACGGATCGAGCCGGTTTCACTCGAACCCGCAGGGGGAGTGCCTTTTCAGGAAAACGGCGTCTATCTGATCGTGGGGGGCGCCGGCGGTATCGGATCGGCCTTGGGCCGGTATCTGGCCGAACGTGTCCGGGCGCGATTGGTGCTGGTGGGGCGAAGGCCCGTCCATACCCGGGTGGCCCAGGTCCTGGAAACGATCCGGACTCACGGAGGGGAGGGGCATTACCTGAGAGCCGATATCACCGATGAAGCCGCCTCCGCTCGGATGGTTCAGGAAGCCCTGTCCCGGTACGGCCATATCAACGGCGTATTCCATTCCGCACTCTTGCTGATGGACAGGACCGTGGGCAACCTGACGGAGGCCGACTTCAAAACGGTCCTGTCCCCCAAAGGAATCGGCACCCTGAACCTGTTCCGGGCCCTCAAGCCGGTACATCCCGACTTTATGATGGTTTTCTCTTCCGCCCAATCCTTCATCTGCAACCCTGGCCAGGCAAGCTACGCCGCCGCGTCGACACTCCAGGATGCGCTGGTGGCATTTCTGCAGCAGGAGGCGGCATATCCCATCCATCTGGTCAACTGGGGGTACTGGGGAAGCGTGGGTATCGTCTCGAACGACGCCACCCGGAAACGAATGCAGGAGCAGGGCGTGGGCTCCATCGAGCCCGGCGAAGGGATGGAAGCCGTCAGGCGCATCCTGTCCCACGGGCCGGCTCAGGCCCTGTGCATCAAGGCGGAAAACCGTTTCCTGGAGAGTCTCGGAATCTCCAGGGAAACGGGTGACGACGGTGCGCCCCTTATTTCACCGTCCAGACCGGAGTCGACCGCGCCGGAATCCAGTATCGGGTTTGACGAACCGGTTCCGGAAAAAGCCGGACCGGATCACGGCAAACCGGTTTCGGAAGAGTCCTTGCGGGAAACGGCTCTCAATTTTTTGAAGGGGATTTTTTCGAAGACCTTGAAGATGGACAAAGACCGGCTCGACCCTCACGCCACCTTCGAGAATTACGGAATCGATTCCCTGGTGGTGCTGGAGATCAACCGGGATCTGGAAAAAGTCTTCGGCAGGCTCCGGGCCACCCTTTTGTTTGAACATAAGACGCTTGCCGCACTGACCGACTATTTCATGGCGAACCACCGTACGGCGTTGACGCCGTTGTTTCGGTCATCGAAGGCGCCGGACGGTGTCCGGCCCATGACCGGGGCGACCGCATACCCGAACGACACCCGGCCGGCAATGGGCCGCAGATCGGAGCGCCTTGACCTTGTTCGATCCGACGGAGACTCCCGGATCGCCGTGGTGGGCCTGAGCGGTCGTTATCCCATGGCCGAGTCCCTGGATGCCTTTTGGCGAAACCTGATGACCGGACGACGGTGCATCCGCGAAATTCCCGAAGACCGATGGGACTGGAAGTCTCTCCACGGGCCGGAGACGGGCATCTACTCCCGCTGGGGGGGATTCATGGATGGCGTGGACCGATTTGATCCCCTGTTTTTCAATATCTCGCCCCGGGAGGCCAAAACCATGGACCCCCAGGAGCGGCTTTTCCTGCAGACAGCCCATGCCGCATTTGAAGACGCGGGCTACAGCCGAAGGCGGCTGGAGAGAGGGAACTGCCGCGTGGGGGTCTTCGTCGGAGTGATGAACTGCAATTACGAATGGCTCGGCGGAAATGCTGTTGCCAGAGGGCACTCCACCACGGCCGGCTCCGCATACTGGTCCGTGGCGAACCGGGTTTCCTATTTCTTCGACCTCACGGGGCCCAGCCTTGCGGTGGACACCGCATGCTCCGCTTCCCTGACCGCCGTGCACCTGGCCTGCGACAGCATCCGGGACGGTTCGTGCGATATGGCGCTGGCCGGCGGAGTGAACCTGATCCTGCATCCCATGCACTTCCAGCGGCTGTGTCAGATGAACATGCTGGCAAGCGACGAGTTCTGCCGCTGTTTCGGAGACGCGGCGGACGGGTTCGTTGACGGGGAGGGCGTAGGGGCCCTGGTGTTGAAACCCCTCGATCGGGCCCTCCAAGACAGAGACCCCATCTACGGTATCATCTTGGCCTCGGCCATCAATGCCGGCGGAAAGACCAGCGGGTATTCGGTCCCCAATCCCAATGCCCAGGCGGATCTCATCGAAGCAACTCTCCGAAAGGCCGGTGTCGCCCCCGAAACCATTAGTTATGTGGAAGCACACGGTACCGGAACGGAACTGGGAGATCCCATCGAGATTACCGGCCTGACCCAGGCCTTTGAACGATTCTCTCGCAGCCGAACCCAGGGACGGTGTGCCGTCGGATCGGTGAAGTCCAACATCGGCCATCTGGAAGCCGCCGCCGGCATCGCCGGCATCACCAAGGTGCTGCTCCAGATGCGCCACGGTCGGCTGGCACCCACCATCAACGCCGAAGTCCCCAACCCGCACATCCCTTTCGAGGACACCCCGTTTTTTCTGCAGCGGGAGGCCTCCGCTTGGAAGCGGCCCGTGATCCAGACCCCGGAGGGGGAAACAATCGTGCCCCGGCGTGCCGGAATCAGCTCCTTCGGCGCGGGGGGCGCCAATGCGCATCTGATCCTGGAAGAATTTCAAGAACCAGCGGTTGCCGTTGACCGTTCACCGTTGGCCGCCGAGCCTCAGATCATCGTGCTGTCGGCCAAAAACGAGGATCGGCTCAAGGCGTATGCCGAACGAATGATCGAGTTCCTTGAAATTCACCATTCAGGTTTCGAAAATCCGAATCCGAGCCTGGCGGACATCGCCTACACCCTCCAGACCGGACGGGACGCCATGGAGGAGCGGCTTGCCCTGGTGGCCGGAAGTCTGGACGACCTGAGGGATACCTTGTTTCGGTACGTCAATGGCGGCCAGGATGTGGAGGATCTGTTCACCGGACATGTGAGCAGAAAAGGAGCGCCGTCCAGCGTACGGAAGGCCGATTCCATCGACGCGGATTTTTTGAACCGGCTGCTGATCCAACGGGAATTGCGCAAGATCGCCATGCTGTGGGTATCCGGCTACGAAATCGACTGGGAAAGGCTTCACCCGGATCCGCCGCCGGTCCGGATATCGCTGCCCAGCTATCCCTTTGCCGGCGAGCGATACTGGATTCCCGTGGATGCGGCTCCGGCAACACCGTCAACGGATGCTCCAGCCGGGTACCTCATCGACGGCATCGATACGAAAACGAGTCTGGACCGAATGGGCATCTCCTTTCGAAAGCGGTTGAAACGAAGTCAGGATATGGTTGCCGGTCACCAATTCCAGGAGCAGGCGGTCCTGTCCGGTTCGGTGGTCCTGTCCATGGTCCATGAAGCCGCCTCCTTAGCCCTGGACCGCATGCCCTTCAGGCTGACACGGGGCACTTGGCTCAAGCCGCTCTCCCTTGCCTCTTCCGATCCCGAAAAAGATGCTTTCGTATTCATCCGGCCGAGGGGAGAACACTACCGCTACGAGGTCCGGACCCGCCACGGCAAGGGCTGGGTCACCCATGCCTCCGGGAAAATCGAACGGCTCGAGCCGGCAGATCCGATTCCGCAGGTGGATGTCGAATCCATCCAATCCGGATGCCGTTCCCATTTTGACCGGGAATCGGTGTATGAGCGGTTTGGGTCCCTGGGGCTTCGATATGGTCCTTATTTTCATGTGCTCGATGAAATCTGGGTGGGAGAGAAGCAGGCACTGGCCAGATTCGCGCTGTCCCCACAGCAGGAAGGGAAACCTGCGGATGCCCCCCTCGAACCGGCGCTGCTGGACGGGGCGTTTCAGGCCATGGCCGGATTTGCCCTCGTCCGGCCGCAGGGCGATCCGGCACCCCTGATGCCCTTTGCCTTCGAGGCCTTCCAGCTCCATCATCCTCTGCCGAAGGCCGGGTATATCCATGTCCGGTGTTCGGGAGCGGACCGTTATGACCTGGCCGTTTTGGATGATACGGGAAATGTCTGCAGCACCATCTCATCGGTGGCATTGAAGAAAGAAGCCGATGGCTTGCATCGCATGTTCTTCAAACCCGCCTGGAGACCCTGCGATGTCGAAACGGGCGCGGAAAGTTCCCGGACCCAGGCTCCCCAGAAGGTGTTGCTGGTCCGCATCGGAGACCGAGGCGATTCAACCATCGCGGCGTCACTGGGCCGGCTTCATGCGGGGGATACGGTCCACACCCTGTGGGTCGACGGGCCGGACCGGGGAAACGCCGGCGGGTACCGGTCGCTGGATTCAGCGGATCCGGAGGCATTCCAGCTCGGGCTGAGCGATGTCGAATCCCCCGATATCATCTATTACTTGGCCGGGCTTTCGGAGGTCACTTCGGACCCTACGGATTTCAGCGGGCTGGCCACAGCCCGGAATCGGCTGCTGATTCTTTTCCGTTTGATCCAGACCCTGAGCCGGTCGGGCAAGCTGGGAGGGCAGCGGTCGGTGGCGCTGAATATCGTCACCTGCGACCTCCAGGACGTTCCAGGCCGGGTATCGAAGCAGCCGCTTGCCGGCGGCTTGATTGGATTCGCCCGATCCCTGGCCAACGAGGTTCCGGGATTGGGGGTGCGGTGCATCGATTGCAGTTCGGATGTCACGGCCGAAACCGTGGGTTCGGACCCATACGATGCCTGGCTGCGGCCGGTGATAAGCCGCGAGATCGAACCGGGTCCGGTCCGGGAGACGGCACTGAGCGGCGGTGCCTGGTACGAGCGCATGCTGGAACCCATCCGGCTACCGTCGGTGGGGGAAGCACCATTTCGACAGGGAGGGGTGTATCTGATCCTCGGCGGTTCGGGGCGAATCGGATTGGTGTTGAGCCGATACCTGGCTCAAACCGTGGGGGCCAAACTCATATGGGTGGGACGAAGCCCCTGGAGTGACACGCTCCGAAAAAAAAGGGATCTCATCCGTTCCTTGGGCGGAGAAGCACGCTATGTGGCGGCCGATGCATCCGATCCCGAAGCCTTGGCCACTGCGGTGCAGGAGGCCAGGGCCCGGTTCGGAAAGATCGACGGTGCGTTTCACTGTGCGGTTTCCGAAGCGTCGGGCCTCGTAGACGACATGACCGAGGAATCCTTTGCCGCCGGGCTTGCGCCCAAACTGGCAGGCAGCCTCGCTTTCCATCAGGCCATTGGGCCGGAGCCGGTCGATTTTCTGATCTTCTTTTCTTCGTCCCAGTCCTTCATCGGAGATCGAGGGCTCAGTGCATACGCCGCAGGATGTGCCGCGACAGATGCCCTTGCCGGGTATCTGGATCGACGGATGCCGTATCCGGTCTTGTCTATCAACTGGGGGGTCTGGGAAACCGAACCCGGCATGGAGGCCGACGCCTTCTATTCCCGCACCCGAGCGCTCGGGTTCAAGCCCATTGCACCGGAAGAGGCCATGGAGGCCCTGGCACGGATTCTGGCCCGCCCCCTGCATCAGATCCTGGTCCTGAAGGCGGCGGAACGGCTTTTGCAGCGGATCGGCGTGTCGGATTCCCATCGCATCGAACGGTATCCGGTACAGATGCCGTC
>JAJDOA010000159.1 GCA_022340405.1 Desulfobacteraceae bacterium
ATGGAAAGAGAAGCTGGCTAATCCCAAATCCTTTTACCCTAACAGCAAACGGGAGGTAAACCCATGAAGCGAAGATCTTTTCTTAAATCCATTGCCGCAACCGGGGTCGCAGCTTCCGTTGCTGGCACAGCGGGAGTGATGACGCCAAGAAGGGCCGAGGCTGGCAAGAAACTCGATATCGGAGAAATCAAGGGCCTGAAAATCGACGTGCTCACGGAAACCAGTTGGTTCAACAACGACGTCTTCAAGAAAAACATCATGGACTATGGCGGGGCCATGACCAACCAGTACACGATACCGTGGGAGTGGGACAACGCCGGTGGATACTCCGTGTTGATCACGGTCACCACGTTGGAAGGCAAAGAAAGAAAATTCATGATGGACACCGGATGGAACAACGAGTGGATGGACTACATCTACGAGATGAACAACATCCCGGCCATGCTCAAGAGCGAAGAGGTCGAGCTCATGGTTCTGTCCCATTGGCACTTGGATCACTTCTGGGGCATCGAATCAACACTTAAGCACAAACCGGACATCACCTTTTACGCGCCAAAGACCTATTATCCCGAGGATATGGCGCTTTTGAAGGAAAAGGCCCATCACACGGCCAAAGACAAAGACACCGGGGAAATGAAACACATTTGCAAAAACGATCATCCCCACACCGGCAAGCTCGTTCTTTGCGAACCCAAGGGGGAAAAGGGGGAGGGAATTTATCGACTCATGCCGGGTGTAGCGGTAAGAAATTTTGACGTGCCCATCCTGCTCCGTGTTCGGGGCGAAAACGTCCTGTATTTCAACGTAAAGGACAAGGGTATCGTCACCGTGACCGGTTGCTGCCACCCCGGAATCCTCTCGCTTTTTTCTTATGCACGGAAGAACTTCGAGGGCTACAAGCCCTACGGCTGTTACGGCGGCCTTCACATCAGCCTGTTTGAAACGTGGGAGCCCAAATTTGACGACATCATCAAGGGCGTGAAGGCCTTCAAAATTGAGAAGCTGGGCTGCAATCATTGCACCGGCTGGATTTGGGCGGAAAAAGCCGCTGAGGCCGGCGTGCCGGTGGTCAAGGGAACGGACAAGTACAAAACCTATAAAAAATATTCCACTGTTGCGAAGGCGAGCAACGTTTTTCTGACCAACGGGGACACGGTTGTCTTCTAATCGCCTGCTCCCGTCGGTTTTCAGCGGTCGAACCGCAATCCTTGAGGGCAAGGGGCCGGTGGTTCGCCCCTTGCCTATCCTTATCCGGGAGGTATCCCATGCCAAACGATGAAGCCGCGAAACGGTTCAATTATTTTTTCGGGCTGATCAACCTGGCCGTCGCTTTCTGCATCTTCTGGTTTCTCTGGTACGTTTTCATGAACCCGAACACGGTCATGAAACTCTATACGCCGATGTACGGATTTGCGCTTGTCGCCGTTTTCCTGTCAGGATTGATCCTACTGACCCGAGTGCTGGAATACGACCTGTGGGCCACCGGACAGTCGGGAGTCCAGAACAGGGTTTTCCGGGGAATCCTTTGGATTGCCTTGTCCTTCCTGCTCATGATCTTTATCAATTACTTCCTGTTCTGGGGATTCATCGGAAAATTCGGCATTGCCTATTTCAGCCCTGACTCCATCGTAGCCGGCGGCGGGATCGGTGCCGAACCGTTCGTCGCGCGGGAGAACGCATCGACGGCGGTGCTGTATTATTGTGCGGCGTTTCTGTGGATCGCTCTGTTCTGGGACCTGGGATTCGGAAAGTGGCCTTGGCAGAAGGCAGGAACCGGCGTTCGGGTGTGGTCGAAGCTGTTTGCCGTAACCTTTTTCACCACCCTTTTCTACATCATCTTGTTCCACCCGCATGTGTGCTACCTGTTTTATCCGGCCCAGTCGAAGGCGGGTGTAATGCCCTGGTGGGAAACAATGGCGGGGACCGGAAGCGCCTTTTTCAGTTTGGGACTCATTCTCTGCACGCTTCTCTGGATCGTCTTTTCGGATCAGCTCTGGGAAGGCCATCCCTGGAAGCGGCTGGAAGAAAATGGCGAAGGAACGTTCGTTAAGGGTTTTGGCGTGTTTATCGGAACGCTGACCCTGGGCGTCATTCTGCTGTTTATCTTCACGAAAATCTTCAACCTCGTTTGGGAGGAGCCTTTTGTCGGAGGGCAGTACACGGACGGACCGGACTGGCGCTATATCCATGCCGGAGAAATCGCGGGTTTCTTTATCCTGGCCGCCTTTATCCTGCGACATTATTTCAACAATTTCCCCAACACGAAGAATCTCTGGCTCCGGTGCGTGATCCGCACCCTCATCGCCGTGGCCGGCGGGATGCTAATCTATTGGTTCTACTATTCCCCCCTGGCCACCTTTTTCCTCGCCAAGGTCGAGGGGTTTGCCCAACCCGGCGACACCCCGCTGGTGTGGACACTGCTCTTTCTGAGCCTCATCATCATTCAAGCCGAATTTTTCGATGGCTGGCCGATAAAGGCGAACAGCAAAGGAAAGCGCCCATGACGATGGACGGCAACCGGCGTAAGTTTTTGACCGTCTACCCGTTGCAGCAGGCAGCAAGGATAGTGGAGGCCTTTCGGGACGGTTTCGAAGAAGCCGACCAGCGAAGGGAATTCGATAAATTTTTCGAGTCCTACGAGTCGAGCTATGCCCTCACGCTGGCCTATCCGGATGAAATCCTGCTCGAAACGGCTCTTAAATACGGTATCGAAACCGAAGGCCGAAGCAAGATCGACATCGTAAAGGAACTCTTTGTCAAAACGGGAGGGTACTAAAATCGACGTCGAGAGCCTGTTCCGCAGCAAAATCGAAAGCATGCTCATAACGGCTTCCTGGTTTGAGGAAATCCGGCACATTCTCGGACTCGAAGCCGTTAGCCAGGTGTGGAGCGAAAGGCCCAGCTGGTATTTTTGGGTTTCCGGAAGCGCCGGCGTGTATCATCTCGATCTCCAACGTGCTGAGAAGGAAACCGTGGATGGCACGGCCGTGTATTCGGCCGGTTTTTCGATAAAGTGTTATCCTTTCGTTCATGCGGACGCATTCGGGTGTTTCTCATTCGAAGAGCGGTGCTATATACGAAGTGGGTTCTTCGACCATACAAACACTCCGTCGTTTGAAGACCAAGGCCAAATACCGGAGAACCTGTTTGCCATCGCGGCACTGCAATACCGGTGTGACGAAAACGATACATTCTCTCTTTTCACCTTCGAGAGTTTGGACACGATGCGGCTTTCCTACCGCGGGGAAATGCTCCGTTCTTACCCTTCATTGAAGAAAACCCGGCGCTTTGACCGTGGTGTCGTCGACCGGAGGGTGCCCGGTACGCAGATCGGCT
Organism: Desulfobacteraceae bacterium; assembly: GCA_022340405.1. Lineage (GTDB taxonomy): Bacteria > Desulfobacterota > Desulfobacteria > Desulfobacterales > JAJDOA01 > JAJDOA01. Next base: position 3,337 of record JAJDOA010000159.1, read on the forward strand.
ATCCTTTCTTCGACCGGTTGATTTGCCTGCATACATTTCACAGCAAAAAAACACCGATCCGGGTGTTGATCTCCAGATCCCAGGGATTCGAACACGTTGTCGACGAGTCTGGCGACGTTATCTGTGCCGATGCGCCTGACACCACCCTGTCCACCGTCAACATACTCTACGGCTCCGGCAATGGGTGCACGGACATGGCTCTTGCGAGGTCTCTCCTCGAGGCATCGGTTGCGGATCAGCGGGAAACGGTCCTCGATCGGAGCTTCGACGCCGACCTTCACCGATGCTCAGATGCCGATGCGCTTCCCTCGACGCCGTTGAACTGCCGGTGGTGGAGCCTGGCCGGCGCGGAATACTCCTGCGAGATCGCTTCCTCCTGCGGATGTATGGAAACGTGATGCAATTCGACCGGTCTGGATTCGAT
>JAJDOA010000275.1 GCA_022340405.1 Desulfobacteraceae bacterium
GGCACCGTCACGCAAAGCTATCGCATCTCGGAGCTTCCCGTTTACGCGGATGTCCTTCGCTCCCATTCCCTCTACCCCGCCGTGCTGGTGTGCGTGTTCCTGGCCGCTTTCACCAAGTCGGCGCAATTTCCGTTTCACTTCTGGCTGCCCAACGCCATGGCCGCACCCACGCCGGTGAGCGCGTTTCTGCATTCCGCTACCATGGTCAAGGCCGGGATCTACCTTTTGGCGCGGATGCACCCGGTGCTGGGAGGAACCGGGGGATGGATGGCGACCCTGGTCATTGTCGGAAGCGTGACCGCCCTTCTCGGATCCATCGAGGCGATGGGCCAGAAGGACATGAAGCGGGTGCTCGCCTACACGACCCTGATGGCGCTGGGAATCCTGACCATGTTTTTGGGCGGCAAGACCACACCCGCCCTCACCGCGGCAGCGACGTTTTTGCTGGTGCACTCCCTGTACAAATCGGGGCTGTTTCTGGTGGTGGGCATCATCGACCACGAAACGGGAACCCGGGAACTGGGTCGGGTGGGTGGCCTGCTGCCGCTGATGCCCAGAACGGCCTTCGGAGCCGCGACGGCCGCTATGTCCATGGCCGGCTTTCCCCTGTTTCTTGGCTTCATCGGCAAGGAGATCATGTACAAGGGCGCTCTCACCGAAGAGATGTTTCCCGCCTTCGCCACGACGGCGGCCGTGCTCTCCAACGCCCTCATGACCGCTGTGGCTGGGATCCTTTTGATTCGGCCCTTTCTCGGCGGCGCGCACCAGACGCCGCGGCCAGCCCATGAACCGCCTTTGGGCATGTGGCTGGGCCCGGCAATTCTCGGGGGCATCGGATTGGGATTCGGTCTCATCCCCGGGTGGGTTTCCCGATGGCTGGTGGAGCCGGCCGTCCGGTCCTTTCACCCCGGCATGGAAGCCATACAGCTCAAGTTATGGCACGGCTTCAACGAGCCACTTCTGCTCAGTGTCCTGACCCTAACTATGGGAACGGGATTCTATCTGATCCGCAGGCCTCTGCGGCAGGGGATGGAAGCCTTGCTGTCGAAATTGCCCGCGAAAGGAGACCGCGCATACGACGCCGCGATGGCGGCCACAGCCGCAACGGCCCATTGGCAGACCCGGATGCTGCAAAGCGGATCTCTCCACCGCTACCTCTACACCATCATTGCGGTGTTTTCGGTGACGACCGCCGTGGTCTGGTTCGGCAAAGATCCGCACTGGGAATTTGCCTTTCGCCCTTCCCTTTCCGGGTCCCAGTGGCTGCTGTCCCTGCTCATGCTGGCCGCGGTGGTCGTGGTGCTGCGGTCCCATTCCCGGTTGCTTTCCGTTTGCGCCCTGGGCATCGTCGGCGCCGGATCCGCCTTGATTTTTCTTACAAACGGGGCTCCCGACCTGGCGCTGACCCAGCTGCTGGTGGAGACCCTAACGGTAATCATCGTGGCCATTGTGCTGCTGCGCCTTCCCTTGCTGACAGCATCTCCTGACCGCCCTCCGCGCCGGCGTCTTCTGGACGGAGCGCTGTCCGCAGCCGCCGGGATCCTCACCATGCTGCTGGTTCTGGCGGTAACGGCGGGCGATCCCGATACGACCCTGAACGCCTTTTACGAGGCACAGAGTCTGCCCGGCGGACATGGACGAAACATTGTCAACGTCATTCTCGTGGACTTTCGCAGCCTGGACACACTCGGAGAAATCGTGGTGGTGGCAACCGCGGGGCTGGCCGGGTACGGCCTGATCCGCAGCCGCCGCAAAGAGGAGTAGCCATGGGTTCGTTGATTCTAAAAACAGCGACTCGGCTTCTGGTGGGCCTGATCCTGGTTTTTTCCGTCTACCTGTTGCTGCGGGGGCACAATGCCCCCGGAGGCGGGTTTTCAGCGGCCCTGGTGGCCGGCACCGGATTCGCTCTCTTTATCATCGCCGAAGGCCCCGGAGCCGTTCGCCGCACCCTTGTCATCGACCCGATCGCTGTCATCGCAGCGGGCATCCTGCTGGCTTTGGCTGCAGGGCTGCCGGCCGTGTTCCAGGGAAAGCCTTTTCTTACCGGCTTGTGGTGGCCTCCAGACGCCGACCTGGCTGCACTGCATGTCGGAACGCCGCTGGTATTCGATGTGGGCGTTTTCTTGGTGGTCCTGGGCACCGTTGTCACCCTTATCGTCCATCTGGAGGAAGATTGACATGGAATCCATGTTGGCATTGATCACGGGCTGTCTGGTCGCCGGAAGCATATACCTCATGCTGAGTCGAAACCTGATCCACTTCATTTTCGGCCTCGTGTTGGCCGGAAACGCAGTGAATCTCTTGATTTTCGCTGCCGGCCGCCCCAACGGAGATCCGCCGCCCCTCATTCCTCCGGGACAGTGGGCTCCTGTGGGGCCGGTGGCCAACAGCCTGCCGCAGGCATTGATTCTAACGGCCATCGTGATCAGCTTTGCTCTCTTATCCTTCGTTTTCATCCTCTTTTACCGGGCCTATCAGGAGCTGGGCACCATCGACACGGAAACCTTGCGAAACGACGGGCCCGCAGCCGAAGTCACACCCCATTCGGAGGACGGCGCATGAGTGGATGGACGCTGATTCCGGTTGTCCTCCCCTTTGCCGTGGCAGCAGCTTCCCTGCTGCTTCGGAATCGTGCACGGTGGCAGACGGCCATCGGCATGACGGGTGCTGCGCTCCATCTGACGGCGGGATGTGTGCTGCTGTGGCGCGTCCAGCGGTTCGGCATCCAGGTGCTGCATGTGGCCAGCTGGCCGGCCCCCTTCGGCATCACCATGGCTGCCGATCATCTGGGGGCCCTGCTGGTGGTGATCACCGGAATCGTCTATACTGCCGTGTTCAGCTACTCTCAGGCCGACATTTCGCCCGAGTTGCGAAAAAACGGCTACGACCCGCTGTTGCATATCCTCATCGGAGGCATCAGCGGCGCGTTTCTGACAGGGGATCTTTTCAACCTGTACGTGTGGTTCGAGGTCATGCTGATGGCCTCGTTCGGTCTACTGGTGGCAGGTGGAAAGCGGAAACAACTGGAGGGCGGCGTCAAATACGTGGTCATCAATTTGCTGGCCACCCTCCTGTTTCTGGCGGGTCTGGGGTTGGTGTTCGCCGTCGCCGGAACCCTCAACATGGCCCACCTGCACCAGGTGCTGCCGTCCGTGCCGGATCGGGGCCTGGTTGCCGCCATATCCGTGCTTTTTCTGACGGCGTTCGGCATCAAGGCGGGCCTGTTTCCGCTGTTTTTCTGGCTTCCGGCCTCGTACCATACCCCTCCGGTTTCGGTGTCGGCAGTATTCTCTGGCCTGCTGACCAAGGTGGGGGTCTACGCACTGATACGAACCTTCACACTACTGTTTCCCCTCGATGGAGCGGGATTGCAGAATCTGCTGCTGGCTGCTGCGGCGCTGACCATGGTGACGGGCGTTCTTGGGGCGGCGGCTCACGCGGAATTTCGGCGGATCCTGTCGTTTCACATCATTAGCCAGGTCGGGTACATGGTTCTCGGGCTGGCGTTGTTCACACCCCTGGCCATGGCGGGGGCCGTTTTCTATCTGCTTCACCACATTCTGGTGAAGGCAAATCTTTTCCTCGTCAGCGGCCTTTCCCGCCAGTGGACGGGCTCCTTCGAGCTGGAAAAAATGGGCGGTATCTATCGGAGTCGTGCCGTACTGGCGCTGCTGTTCTTCATCCCAGCCTTTTCCCTTGCCGGATTTCCCCCCCTATCAGGGTTCTGGGCCAAAATGGTGCTGATCCGGGCCAGCCTGGAGGCAGGACAGTTTGGGCTGGCGGTGGTGGCCGCGATGGTGGGGCTGCTGACAGTCTACTCCATGTCAAAGATCTGGGGGGAGGCCTTCTGGAAACCGCTTCCGGCAATGGATGCATCGGGTGCAGTGGAAGGTCGGCGACGGCTTTCCGCCTGGTCGCTGGCGCCGGTGGCGTTGTTGGCGCTGATGACGGTTACGATCGGCATATGGGTCGAACCGTTTGTGAACCTTTCCATGGCGGCTGCCCATGAACTGATGAATCCTGAAGGCTACGTGCAGGCGGTGCTGGGAGGAAGTCCATGAACCTGTTTCTGATGAACATCTTTTTGGCCCTGGGATTCGCCGTTGTCGAGGGCCAACTCAGCATGAGGGGAATAGCGACGGGCTTCGCCCTGGGTTATGGTGTGCTGTGGTTGACCCGAACACTGTACGGCCCGACGCGTTATTTTCAACGCGTTCCCAGGGTGCTTCTCCTGGTCGGACACTTCCTGGTCGACCTGGTCCTTTCCAATTTCCAGGTGCTCTGGGATGTCGTTACTCCGTCCCACATCAGCCGCCCCGGTATCGTTGGCGTTCCATTGGACGCATCATCGGACATGGAGATTCTGCTGCTGGCGAACCTCATCTCATTGACGCCCGGGACCTTGAGCATCGACCTGGCCGAAGATCGATCTGTACTGTATGTCCACGTAATGTTTCTCGACGATGCCGATCGGGC
>JAJDOA010000276.1 GCA_022340405.1 Desulfobacteraceae bacterium
CTCCCGCTGCAGGGAGGAACCGCTTCCCGGGACCCGCATCAGGTCCCCGAAGGTCGCCACCATCACCCCTTCTGTTCGGGAGAGGGAGACGAAGGCGTCGATCTCCCCTTGGGCGGTGACGCACACGGGGCATCCGGGTCCAGACAGCAGGGTGACGGTTTCCGGCAGGAGGCTTCGGATACCGGTTCGAAAGATGCTCATGGTGTGGGTGCCGCAAACTTCCATCAGCCGGATTTTTTTCCGGCTGATGCCGTGGATGCGGCGGGTCAGCGCCTGGGCGATGTCTGCGTCCCGGTATTCTTCGGCATGTTTTAGCGTCATGGCACTCCCGAACCATTTACGATTTCAAACCATGCCCACGCCCTTACCACAACACATCGGAACCAGGCAATCTTTCATCCCATCGCAACCCCCTGCATCACGATTCCACCGGTCTCTTTTCACACACGCCCGGTCCATCGGGTATCCGTTGACAGGCGAACGCAAACCCCATTATGTTGGAGAAGCGCAAACCCCATTAGGTTTGGAAGAGAGACTCAGCCATGGCGATCCAACTCACATACGAGACATTCTACCACGTCTTTAGGGACATCAGCAGTGTCGTGGGCTCCAGTACGAGCCTGCACGAAGTGCTGGATCTGGTGGTGTGGAAAGTCAGTGAAACGCTCGGGGCCAAAGGCGCGATTCTGCGGCTGCTGAACCTGGAAAAAAAGGAGCTGGAAATCAGCGCCGCCTCCGGCTTCGGCTTGGGCTACCTGGACAAAGGCGTTGTTTCCAGCCATGAGATGATCACCGACCTGTGCCGCGAAAACAAGGTGATCATCATCGAGGACCTTTTCAACGACCCCCGGGTCCGCTATCCCAAACAAGCCTGGGACGAGGGGATACGGATTATTCTGGACATCCCGCTGTTCGTCGGTCCCCAGGTGGCTGGTATCATCCGGATCTATTTCGGCGAAAGGAGAAAATTCACCAGCGCCGAACAGGATTTTCTCGTGGCCGTGGCACAGCAGTGCTCGTGCGCCATCGACAAAGCCCGGATCATCGAAACCCAGCAGACTCAATACCAGGAACTGGCGCTGCAAACCGAGAAACTGTCGGCCCTGGGCCGGATGGCCGCCGGCATCGCCCACGAAATCAACAACCCCCTGGCCGGCATCCTGCTCTTCAGCTCCAACATGCGTAAGAAACTGGACGAAGGCGCCCCCTTCAGCGAAGGTTTGGACATTATCATCCATGAAACGATCCGGTGCCGCCGCATCATCCAGGGACTGCTGGAATTCTCCAGGGAGCAGGAGCCCCAGATGGCGATGGCCCATATCAACGATGTCCTCGAAAAAACCCTGAACATCCTGGAAAACGAGTTCCGCATCCACCGCATCCGACTGCGAAAAGACCTTTCGCCGGACATACCGCCCACGATGCTGGATTCCAGCCAAATGGAGCAGGTGTTTGTCAATCTGCTGATCAACGCGGTGGAGGCCGTTGAAAGCGACGGAGAGGTGGTCATTCGCAGCCGCAAAAACCCGGACGGCAAAGACATCATGGTGGAAATCGAGGACAACGGCGTCGGCATCAATCCCGAGCAGATGGCCAGGATCTTCGAGCCGTTCTACTCCACCAAATCCAAGGGTACGGGCCTCGGACTGGCCGTCACCTACGGCATCCTGAAAAAGCATGGGGGGAACATCCGCGCAGACCACCTTCCTGGGAAAGGCGCCTGTTTTACCGTAACGGTGCCCGCAACAGAGAAACCTATCGATTCATAACTACCTGAGGAAGTCGATGAAGCCGTTGAACATTCTCGTAATCGACGATGAACATGTGATTCGTGCCGGCTGCCGGATGGTTCTCGGGGAGCGGGGCCATGCGGTGGAATCGCGCGGTACGTGCCGGGAAGGCATCGACGCGATCATGGCGGAGACATTCGACGTCATCCTTCTGGACATGAAGCTGCCGGACATGGACGGCACCGAAGTCCTCAAGGCCGTTCGGGACAAACATCCCGAACAGCGGGTGGTGGTCATGTCCGGGTACGCAACCGTGAAGAACATCATGAACTCCGGGAAATTGGGCGCATTCGATTATCTGCCCAAGCCGTTCACCGACGACGAGCTCGTGGCGGCGGTCGAACGCACGACGGTTCGGTAACCGGACAGGCCGGAGCGCCATGGAAACATCTGCCGTTCAGATCCTGGTTATCGACGACGAAGCCTCCATCGGGGCGGGATGCCGTCTGGTCTTGACCGAGCAAGGCTACGACGTGGTCGTCCGCCACACCGGCGCCTCCGGACTCGAGGTCCTGGACAGTCTCTGTCCGGCCATCGTCTTGCTGGACATGAGACTTCCCGACATGAAGGGGATAGATGTGCTTGGGCAGATCCGGCAGCGGCAACCCGAAGCCAATGTCGTGGTCATGACCGGCTACGCCTCGGTGGAAAACGCTGTCGCAGCCATGAAGCTGGGGGCATTTGACTACTTATCCAAGCCGTTTTCCGACGACGAACTCGTCCTGGCTGTGGGTCGGGCCGCCGAAAATGTGCGGCTGCGATCCGAAAACCTGTCGTTGCGCCGCCAGCTGTCCGAGCGGTACGGATTTGGAAATATCGTCGGTGAAAACGATAAAATACTCCTGATTTTCGAAAAAATTCGCAAAGTCGCCCCCACCGACACCACTGTGCTGTTAGAAGGAGAAAGCGGGACCGGAAAAGAGCTCTTCGCCCGGGCGATCCACGCTCACAGCAACCGGGCCTCTCGGCAGTTCGTGGCCTTGGACTGCAGCACCCTTTCCGGCGGGCTGCTGGAAAGCGAGTTGTTCGGCCATGTCAAGGGCGCTTTCACCGGAGCCGATCAAAGTACGCCGGGCATATTCCAGGTCGCCGACGGAGGGACGCTCTTCCTGGACGAGGTGGGCAACCTCTCGATGGAAACCCAGAGCAAACTGCTGCGCGTGATGGAAACACGGGAGTACAAGCCCGTTGGTGCCAGCGCAGTCAAACACACCGACATCCGCATCATCGCCGCCACCAACCGCAGCCTGAAGGCTCTGGTCGAGGCCGGGACGTTCCGGTCGGATTTGCTCTACCGCCTCAATACCGTTCCGATTGTCATCCCGCCGCTTCGCCAGCGACGCGACGACATTCCTCGGCTGGCCTATCATTTCCTACGGTTGTTCTGCCGCCGCAGCGGCAAGCAAATCAAGGGCTTTTCCGACGAGGCCCTGGAGATTCTGGTCAATCACCAATGGCCGGGAAACGTGCGACAACTCAAAAACGCCGTGGAGCGGCTGGTCATCATGGCCGAACAGGAATACCTGGACGGCAGCACCGTCGAGGATCACGTTCAGTTGCGGCGGAAGGGCAACGGCATCACCGTTCCGGAAACCCTCGAAGAGCTCAAGGCCTACAAAAAACACCTCATCGAAGAGCAATACGGCCAGACCGAGCGGGCGTTTCTCGTGCGCGCCCTGCGGGCCAGCGAGGGCAACATCTCCACTGCCGCGCGCGCCGTCGGCATGCAGCGATCCAACTTCTCCACGCTCATGAAAAAGCACGGCATCTCGGCTCGTGCAGCAGCCGCCGGCGGCGATCGCTGACCACTCTTTATACGGCTGTCTCCGACACCCCGGTGCCCGTGTCCCAAACGACATACGCCGCCGTATAGGGCGGCATACCCTCCCAACCATCCGGAAACTGAACCTTTTTTTGAATCTGCTTTCCACATGCGTATAAACTCTTATACGACCGATAGCCTGCCTCGGCTCCCGGAGGTCGAGCATCGACAGTCATTGCTTTTTTCAACGAATTGAAATTACAAACTTTTTTCGATCAAACTGCGGTTTTTCCCGCCTTGACCCTCCGCTGGCATGTTCGTTGCTTTACAATCGGGCAGCAAACAGTCCATGAATTACGACAGCGACACACACCATAAGGAGGGACAAGCCATGATTGCCCTGCAAGAAATGACGGCGGCCGGCACCGGTGTCGAGATACCGCCACACATCCTGGTGATGGATGACGAGGAAATCGTCTGCAAAGGACTTGAAATGGTGCTGACCGAGGAAGGTTATGACGTGGATCTGGCCATGTCCGGGCGCAGTGCGCTGGAGACGTTTGCGGACAAAGAGTTTGATCTGCTGGTGGCCGATCTTCGACTGCCGGACATCGACGGAATGGAGGTCATCAAGCTGGTCAAGGAAAAACGCCCGGCGACCGAGGTTGTCGTGATCACCGGATATTCCTCGGTGAATTCCGCCGTGGACGCCATGCGTCTGGGTGTTTCCGACTACCTGCTCAAACCCTTTTCCGAAGACCAGATCAAAGACTCGATCCGTCAGGCTCTCCACAAGGAGGCTCAGGAAAACCGGACGGCCAGAATTCGCAACCGGGTGGAAGATGAAGCAAAGAAATACATTCAGAAAAGCGAAGTGCTCAAAGTGCTCACCCGCACCTCCGATGACAGCGACTTCTGGGTGGATCTGATGGAAAACGGCTCGGCCGCCCTGGAGGGCTACCAACTCACCGACGAAGCCAAGGCCGCCATCGTTTCCGGCGATCTGGCATGGATCAACCGCAATGTTGGGGAGCTGACCCAGAAGCAGTTGATGTTCATCTACAAGCGCCTGGAGCGGGAAGCCTGGTAGTCGAGGCCTTGCGGTTCGATCCCGCAAGGGTGGAAGAAACCTGGCAGCGATGGAGAAACGCAATGAAAGACACTGGCAGCGGTTTAGCGGTGGAAGGTGCCGTCCTTGTGGTGGGCGGCGGCATCGCCGGCATGCAGGCGGCACTGGACATGGCGGATTCGGGTTTCTACGTGTATCTGGTTGAGCGATCTCCGGCCATCGGGGGCGTCATGGCGCAGTTGGACAAGACGTTCCCGACCAACGACTGCTCCATGTGAATCATTTCACCCAAACTGGTCGAGGTCGGCCGGCACACCAACATCGAGCTGTTGACGCTGTCCGAGGTGAAGGGCATCACCGGGCAAGCGGGCAGCTTCTCCGTAACCGTGGTTCAACATCCGCGATATGTGGACATGGACAAGTGCATCGCTTGCGGCGCTTGTGCGGAAAAATGCCCCAAACGGGTCTCCGACGGCTATAATGAAGGGCTGGCCCGGCGAAAAGCCATATACGTCCCTTACTCCCAGGCCGTCCCACTCAAATACGTCATCGACGCCGAACAGTGCATCTATCTGCAGAAGGGAAAGTGCCGCGCTTGCGAAAAATTCTGCCCGAGCGGTGCCATTCGCTTCGATGACACGGAAAAGGAGCTCATTCTTCAAGTGGGCTCCGTGCTCCTTGCCCCCGGATTTAAATCGTTCGATCCCGCACGGCTGGACACCTACGGCTACGGGGAGTTGGCCGACGTGGTCACCTCGCTGCAATTCGAGCGCATCCTGTCGGCTACCGGTCCCTATGGGGGTCACCTGGTCCGGCCCTCGACGGCTGCATCCAAGCACGACACGAAAGCGGCCCCGCGAAACATCGCCTGGCTTCAATGTGTGGGAAGCCGCGATCTCAACCGCTGCGACAACGAATACTGCTCCTCCGTATGCTGCATGTACGCCGTCAAGCAGGCCATCATGGCCAAGGATCACAGCCGTGAGCCGCTGGACTGCACCATTTTCTATATGGATATGCGTACCCAGGGAAAGGATTTCGACCGGTACCTGGAACGGGCCCGCCGGGCCGGTGTGCGATTTGTCCGCTGCCGGGTTCACACGGCCACCCGCAATGCCGCAACGGGAGCCGTGCAACTCCGTTACGTGGACGACAACGGCCTCAGCGTCGATGAAGATTTCGACATGGTGGTGCTGTCCACGGGCTTGGAGGTGTCGCCCGAGGCCGTCGAACTGGCCGGTCGGCTGGGCGTAGAGCTGGACGAAGACCGGTTCGCGCGCACCGAGGATTTTCTTCCCGTGGCGACCCGCGTTCCCGGCATCTATGCCTGCGGCGCGTTTAGCGGTCCCAAGGACATTCCCCAGTCGGTGATGGAAGCCAGCGCCGCCGCTTCCGCCGCCACCGAATCCTTGGCCCTAGCCCGAAACACGCGCACGCGGAGCGTGCCCGCACCGCCCCAGCGCAACATCGCCCGGGAGGCCGTCCGAATCGGTGTTTTCGTCTGCAACTGCGGCATCAACATCGGCGGTGTGGTTCGGGTCCCCGAAGTGGCCGCCTTTGCTGCTACCCTGCCCAATGTTGCCTACGTGGAGGAAAACCTGTTCACCTGCTCCCAGGATACCCAGGACAATATCGCGGCGGTCATCCGGGACAAGGGACTCAACCGCGTGGTCGTAGCCGCCTGCACGCCGAGAACCCACGAAGCGCTGTTCCAGGAAACCCTCGTCAGCGCTGGCATGAACCGGTTTCTGGTCGAAATGGCCAACATCCGCAACCACGACTCCTGGGTGCACGCCGACGATCCGGATGCGGCCACCGACAAGGCCAAAGACCTGGTGGCCATGGCAGTGGCCAAGGCCGCCTTGCTGTCGCCTCTGCAGCAGACCGATCTGCCGGTATGCCGGCAGGCACTGATTGTCGGCGGCGGCCTGTCCGGGATGTCGGCGGCATTGTCGCTGGCCTCCCACGGCTACCCGGTGCACTTGGTCGAGAATTCCGAAATATTGGGCGGCAACGCCCGCGAGCTCAACGCCACCTGGCGCAATGCTGACATCGGTGCCCATGTCAGGGAGCTCATTGCCGCCGTGGAACAAAACGAACGGATTCAGATCCACACGGGAACCCGCATTTCCCGCGTGGATGGATTCGTCGGCAATTTCAAAACCGAGCTCGACGACGGCACCGCGCGCACCACCGTCGAACACGGGGTGGCGATTCTGGCCACGGGCGCGGTGGAATCCCGGCCCACGGAATACCTCTACGGCGAGCATCCGTCCGTGGTTACCCATCTGGAGATGGATGCCCTGCTGCGGCACGGAGACACCCGGGTCACCGGCGCGAAATCCGTCGTATTCATTCAGTGTGTGGGATCGCGCGATGACCATCGGCCTTATTGCTCCAAGGTCTGCTGCACGCACACGATGCAGAGCGCATTGGCGCTGAAGGCGCTCGACAACGACGTGGATGTCTACGTCCTGTACCGCGACATCCGCACCTACGGTCAACGCGAAAGCCTGTACCGCCGGGCGCGGGAGGCGGGGGTGCTCTTCTTTCCCTACGACCCGGACCGGAAGCCCTCGGTTGTCGCCGAGGCCGACGGAGTGTCGGTGACATTCGAAGACCCGGTGCTCGGCCAGCGGCTCTGCGTGGATGCCGATTTGTTATGCCTGGCCGCCGCCATCGAAGCCCGTGACAACGATGGACTGGCGCGGCTGTTCAAGGTCCCCCGGGACGGAGACGGCTGGCTGCTGGAAGCCCACCAGAAGCTGCGGCCGGTGGAGTTCGCCACCGACGGCGTCTATTTGTGCGGCATGGCCCATTATCCCAAACCCGTTGAGGAAAGCATCGCCCAGGCCCGTGCGGCGGCCTCCCGCGCCCTGACGATCCTGGCGGCCGACCATATTCGGGTCGGCGGGGTGGTGTCCCGCATTGACGAACACCGTTGTGTCGGGTGCCGTGGATGCATGAATGTGTGCCCCTACGGCGCCATCGACTTCGATGACGAGCAAAATGTGGCGCGGGTCAACGAGGCCCTGTGCAAGGGCTGCGGGGCTTGTGCCGCGACCTGTCCATCGGAGGCCCCGGTTTTGTTGGGCTTCAGCAATCCGCAAATCTACGCTCAAATCCGAAGCGCCCTCTGCGCGTGAAAGGGAGTCAGCATGGATCCAGTGAAAGCGTTCGAACCCCGAATCGTGGCCTTTCTCTGCAACTGGTGCACCTACGGTGCGGCAGACCTCGCTGGTGTCAGCCGCATGTCCTACCCCCCCAACATCCGTGCGGTGCGCGTGATGTGCTCGGGCACGGTATCGCCCCATCACATCCTGCGGGCGCTGCAGGATGGCGCCGACGGCGTGCTGGTGGGCGGGTGACACATCGGCGACTGCCATTACCTGTACGGTAATCACATGACGGTCAAACGGGTGCGGTTCATCCAGGAGTTGCTTCGCTTCGTCGGTCTGGAAGGCCGGGTTCATCTGGAATGGATCTCCTCTGCGGAAGCGGGCAAATTTGTCCAGGTTGTCACGGAGTTTACGGAAACGATTCGACGCCTCGGCCCGAACCCGATCCAACGGACGGTGCGCCCCTTCAAGGCGTCCGGTCCGCGGCGCCTCGGCACGTCCAGCGCCCCGTCGGAGGCGGAGACGGATGCCGAAAGCAGCGAGGAGCCGGCTGCGGCCAGTCATCTCTGATGGCCGCCGCCGGCAACCGAATCAGACAAGGAGAAGACATGATCCAGCAAATCAAATCCTGGCTGGAGGACGCCACGGTGGACATCTTCATCGGCTACCGCGACGTCGACGGCCACGCGGTGCCGCACGGCTATACGGCAGATCGTCTGGAGGAGCTTGGAAACTGGACGGTGGGCACCCATCGGTACCCATTGGAAACCTTTGCGCTGCATCTGGCCCGGATTCATCCCGAGGCCACCATCGGTCTGCTGGGCCGGGACTGCAACCAGCGGGCGCTCAACGTGCTGTCCGTTTGGAACCAGCTTCACGCGGACCGCATTCGCGTATTGAGCCTCAGCTGCTGCCCGTCTGCCCTGAAAACACGGGCGGACTGCTCCTACCTGGTTCCCCGAAAATCCGGCTCCTTCAAGCATCAGGTGGGCGTGGACGCCGAAATGGAGGCTGCGGAACTGGAAGCTCTACCCTCCGGCGAGCGCTGGGCCCGGTGGGCGTACGAATTCCAAAAATGCATCAAATGCTACGGCTGCCGGGATATCTGTCCCGTGTGTTTTTGCGCCGAGTGCAGCCTGGAAAGCGATGAGCTGGTCGGCACCGGTAAACTGCCGCCCGAAGTGCCGATATTCCACCTGGTCCGTGCCACCCACATGGCCGGCCGCTGCGTGGACTGCGGCCTGTGCGAGGAGGCCTGCCCGGCCGACATTCCCTTGCGTCTGCTCTACCGCAAGGTCAACGCAATCGTCGAAGATCTGTTCGGATACCAAACCGGCTCCGACACCGCCCAGCCCCCCTTGAGCGTTCTGGGAGACCGGGTCGAACTGGAACCGCTACCGATGGAAAAAACAGGATAATCGACATGACCGAAACCCAAGGAGTCAACGCCATGGAATGTAAACTGGTACCCTCGATCTGCTCTTACTGCGGGACCGGCTGCGGTGTACTGTTCGAGGTCATCGACGGTAAACTCCAGGGAACGATGCCCATGAAGTCCCATCCCGTCAACGAGGGGAAATTGTGCATCAAGGGATGGCATCTTCACGAACACATCAACAGTTTCATGCGCCTGAAGTCTCCGTTGATCAAAAATAACGGGCGATTTGAAAAGGCCACATGGGACGAAGCCATCCAGACGACGGCCCAGCGCCTTTCGTCGGTCGTCGAGCGTCACGGCCCCGACAGCGTAGGGGTTCTGGTCTCGGCCAAAATCACCAACGAGGAGAACTACCTGGCCCAGAAGTTCGCCCGCGCCTGCATCGGCACCAACAACGTCGACCACTGCGCCCGGCTCTGACACAGCTCCACTGTGGTCGGTCTGGCCGCAGCGTTCGGAAGCGGGGCGATGACCAACGCCATCGCCGAGTTCGAAGACTCGGGATGCATCTTCGTCATCGGCTCCAACACCACAGCCTGTCACCCGCTGATCGCTCGACGCATCTACCGTGCCAAGGAAAAGGGCGCCAAGCTCATCGTGGCCGACCCACGAAACATTCAACTGTCCCGTTTTGCCGACGTGGCGGTCCAGCATCGGCTGGGCAGCGACGTGGCCCTGCTCAACGGGATGATGCACGTGATCATCGAAAACGGCTGGCACAACCAAGCCTACATTGACGAACGCACCGAAGGGTTTGCGGAACTGGAACGAGTCGTTGCGGACTATACCCCCGGGATGGTCGAAGCCATCTGTGGCGTTCGGCCCAAGGACCTGGAGCGCATGGCCGAACTGTACGCCACGCTTCCACCGGCCGCGCTGCTGTACGCCATGGGCATCACGCAGCACACCACCGGTGTCGACAACGTCAAGTCCTGCTGCAACCTGGCGATGCTGACCGGAAATGTGGGGGTATACGGCGGCGGCGTCAATCCGCTGCGCGGCCAAAACAACGTGCAGGGCGCCTGCGACATGGGTGGACTGCCCAACGTGTTCACCGGCTACCAGCCGGTGGCCGATGCCGAGATCCGGGAAAAATTCTCCCAAGCCTGGGGCCGTCCGCTCCCGGAAGCACCGGGGATGACCATCACCGACATGGTTCCGGCCATGCTGGATGGGCGACTGAAAGGACTGTTCGTCATCGGGGAAAACCCCAAACTCAGCGATCCGGACTGGAACCATTTGACCCACGCCCTGAAATCGCTGGAGTTTCTCGCCGTCCAGGAGCTGTTTTTGTCCGAAACCGCCCAGGTTGCCGATGTCGTTTTGTCTGCAGCCTCACTGGCCGAAAAGGACGGGACCTTCACGAATTCGGAGCGTCGCTGCATGCGCATCCGAAAAGCCGTCGAGCCCCTGGGAAACACGCTGCCGGATTGGGAAATCATCTGCCGGCTCTCCACGGCCATGGGCTATCCGATGCACTACGACCGTCCCGAGGAAATCTTCGACGAAATGGTCTCACTGACGCCGAAAAGCTATGGCGGCATGAGCTACGAACGGCTCGGCGTCGACGGATTGCAATGGCCGTGCCCAAATCCGGATCATCCCGGTACGGGCTACCTGCACAAGGAGTCCTTCGCTCGGGGAAAGGGAAAGTTTCACGCGGTGCCGTA
>JAJDOA010000282.1 GCA_022340405.1 Desulfobacteraceae bacterium
GGAAACGAAACAGAATTCTATAGCAATTGTCAAAAATATGTTTCGATTGGAATGGCCTTTTTCTTGTCTTTCGTAGGGGCGGGGTTTATCCCCGCCCGTTCGGGGTAAGTGATCCCACCAGCGGGAGGGGATAAACCCCTCCCCTACCGATCGATTGGGAAGCCATATCGGAAACGGAAAAGAATTCTGACAATCGCTATAACATTTGCTCTATCTGCTGCTGCCGGACATCAAAAAATAGGGGGGGAACCATGGCCGAGACCACCAAGGGAAGAAGGCGTATCACGTTTACCGCGCGGGCTCCCGGGGCTGGGAGTGTTATCGTGGCGGGGGATTTCAACGGCTGGGACGAAGAAAAGCACGCCATGGCCCAGCGGCCGGACGGATTGTGGCAAAAGGTTCTGATGCTGGCGCCCGGGCGTTACGAGTACAAGTTCAAGGTCGACGATCAATGGATGTGCGATTCGGGCAACCCGATCCGCTGCGAAAATGTGTACGGTTCGCGCAACAGCGTGATCGTCGTGTCACCGGTGGAGTGACCGTTTCGAAAAACGGAACGGTCACGAAAGGACCGGACACGCAGGGTCGCCGGACGGCCGCAGGTTGTACGATGCCTGGGGCATTTCCCGTTTTCCCGGGATCGACGGTGCGGCCGTATGCCCCGATGAACCGGTGATCCGGACTCTCGCATCTGCGTCTTCAGCCGACGAGGTGCTCCAGGAAATGGTTCATCTGCCGAAACCACCAGGGCCAGTCATGGTTGACGTCATGACCCCAGAAGTCCACCCATGCGGGAATCGACTTCCGTGCAAGCAACGCCTGGAGCGACCGGGTGTCTTCCGCGGCCTCCTCCTCCCAGGCACCCTGCCCCACGCAGACGACGATGTCCCCCTTCCGGCAGTCGCCCAGAATGGCAGGGTCGTCCAGACCCTCCAGATAGTGCAGCGGTGAGTTGAAGTACACCGCCGGGATGTCGCCGGCACCCATCCCGAATTCGGGACGGTCCAGGCGGTACAGACCGCTCAGAGCAATAGCCCCGGCAAAGACATCCGGGTGCCGGAAAAAGAAATTGACCGCGTGATAGGCCCCCATGCTGCACCCGTTGGTCAAAATCCGGACCTCGTCGGAGCGCTGGTGGGATCGCACGAAGGGCACCACTTCCTCGACGATGTACCGGTCGTAGGCCTCGTGGCGTGCATTGCGCTCCGCCGGGCAGACACCGTAGTTGTACCACGATTGGGCGTCGACACTGTCCACACAGAACAGCTTCACGGCGCCGCCGTCGATGCGGGGGGCCAGCGCCGCGATCATCCCCATTCCTTCGTAGTCGAAATACCGACCTCGGGAGCAGGGAAAGACCAGCAGCGGCTGTCCCCAATGGCCGTAGACCTTCAGCGCCATATCCTGCCCCAGGTTGGGGCTGTGCCAGCGATGCTCCTCGATGTTCATGCCGTTCCCTTCCCTTCGGTGGCCTGGATGAACGCTGCAATCTCCCGCATTTCTTCCAGGTCCGGCGAACGGAAAATGTATCCCACATCGCCCAGGGCGCTGCTGAACACCCCCGGCACGCTTTCCACCTGCCGGATGCGGTCTCCGAACCGATCCAAAATGGTCTGGTGATCGTACCGGTAGGCGTAACGGGCCTTTCTGCTCGCGTAGCAGCAGTAATAGTCTCGCCGGTAGCCGGCAAGCCCGGCATCACCGTAAGCCAACAAGTGCGCCCAGGCCCGGTAGATGTCGATGTCGCAGGCATAGTTGAACATGTCGGTGGTGAATCCGCCGGGGGGCCGCATGTTGACCTCCAGCCCCACCAGGCCGCCGTCCGGTGTGCGGAAGAACTCGATGTGGAAAAACCGCTCCCGGACCTGAAAAGCCTCCAGGCAGCGGAGGCCGAGCGCTTCCAGATCTTCCGGGACCTCCCGCAGGGAGTGGTAGTAAATGTGTCGGGCCTCGTTGACCGTCTCCATGATGCCCTGACTGAACACGTGCGCCGTGTGGAACACCGCACGGCCGTCGCGGTCGGCCAGCCCGTCGAAGGAAACGATGGTGCCGGTTACGAAGGCTTCGAGAAAATAGTCCACGTCCGGCTTTTTCCGGTAGAAACGCTCCAGGTCCGCATCGGTTTCCAGCCGGAAGGTGTCCAGCGCCCCCACGCCGGCGTCCGGTTTGGCCACGATGGGGTATCCGGCGGCGGCGGCGAAATCCCGGCCCTCTTCCAGGCTGTTCGCAACGCGCCCCTGTGCCACGGAAACGCCGGCCTTCCGGAAGGTCTCCTTCATTTTCGACTTGCGGCGGATGAACTGGATCTGCTCACCGCGGACACCCGGAATGTTGAAGTCGTCCCGGATGCGGGCCTCGGTGTCCAGCCAGAATTCGTTGAGCGACTCGAAGCGGTCGAGCCTTCCGTAGCGATGGATGAAATAGCCGCAGGCCCGCAACAGAGCGTCGTAGTCGTGCAGGCTTTCGGTTCGGTAGTATTCGGTGAGTGCTTCCCTGACCTGCCGTGACAGGAGGTCGTAGGCCGCATCCCCGATTCCCAGCACGGAAACGCCCGCGTCTTTGAGGTGTCGGCAGAAGGGGTGGTAGTGCGGTGGAAAATACGGCGACAAAAATGCGACGTTCATGGAAGAACCTCCTTGACGGGATACCGGTTGGATCCGGCATCAACGGGCGGATTTATCGTCAATTTTCAAAAATAAGCCTTTTTCGAACGGAAGGAAGGGGCCAGAAAAAAGATTCTGCATCGAGCCGGCTTCGTGGCCGGCAAACATAGGGGATGCGACGCGAGGCGGGATGGTTCAGCCCAGGCGGTTGGTGGGATCTCCTTCGGCCACCATGGCCGAAAGCACGCTGCGTTCGGAGGCCAGGGGAACGCGGCCGGTCAACCGCGCGCGGCAGACCTGCAGGCCGTCCTGGTTGGTGAAGACGGCATCGGCCTCGGCGCGTCCGTTGTCTTCGATGGATTCGATAGTGAACCGGCAGGTGATGGTGTCTCCAAAGTACACCGGCTTTGTAAAACGGAACTGCATGCCCGAGGCGAGCCACCCGATCTGTCCCCCGGCCTCGCAGATCATGGAGCCCACCAGAAGCCCGTGGCAGATGAGACCTGGAAATCCCTTGGCATCGGTCCAACGGCGGTCGTAGTGGACCGGATTGTAGTCGCGGGTCAAATCACCGAACTGCTCGGTCTCCTCCCGGGTGAAGGTCCGCGTGAGCGTAAAAGTGTCGCCTTCCCGGAGACCTGCAATGGTTTTTTGGCGGATCGGATTGGGCACGGATAAGATACCTCCTGCGGCGGTCTCGATGCGTTCTCGCAACCGGCGGCGTCTCTCATTCACTCTCTCCGGGACCATCCTTCCCGGTCGGCTGTGCAAGACTCCCCATCTGTTCCAGCATGCGCCGGGCCAAGCGAATCGTCGCCCCGTCGACCATCCGGCCGTCCACGGCCACCGCGCCCCTCCCATCCTGCTCGGCCTTTCGATAGGCCGCCATCACCTTTTCGGCCCGCTCGATCTCCTCCGGGCTAGGTGTAAAGATCCGGTTGACGGCGTCGATCTGGTCCGGATGGATGACCCACTTGCCGTCGAAACCCAGGGCGCATGCCATGGCCGCGGCTTTTTCGAGTCCCTCCGGGTCGCGGAAGTTGCCGTAGGGCGCATCGATGGCAGCGATGCCCAGCGACTTGGCGCTCATGACAATGCGGCTCATCGCAAAATTCCAGCGGTGGCCGGGGTAGACCTCCTCCTCGCGCTCTCCGTGGCCGGAGATGGAGACCAAGCGTGCGCCGATGGAGACCTGATAGTCCACGATACCGAAGACCAGGCGGCATACCCGCAGGTCGGCCGCGGCGATGTCACGGATCCGATCCAGCCCGGCTGCGGTTTCGATGGAGGCCTCGATGCCGATGGGCTTTTTCCATCCCCTGCTCTTTTCGACGCCGGACAGCA
>JAJDOA010000309.1 GCA_022340405.1 Desulfobacteraceae bacterium
GAGTCGGTCCAGGTCGCTCACCGGGTCCTGCAAAGTGGGCGGCGACAGCTCCAGGGGTAGATCCAGCAGCATGGGCTCCACCTGCGGCACCAGGCCCTGCAGCCTTCCGGTCACCTCGGCGCCCATACCGGCCACCTTGAGCTTCCTCTCCAGCGTTTCTTCGGGGATCCGCACCACGGTGTCTTCGACGACACGACTCTGACAGGCCAAGACCGTACCTTTTTTCTTTTCCGTATCGGTAAGAAGCGGCGTGGTCGGATGCTCCGTACCGCCGGACTCGACAACAAGCTTGCACTTGCCGCAGGAGCCTTTTCCACCGCAGGAAGCGTTCAGCTGAATGCCCGCCTGCTGGGCGGCGTCCAGCAGCGTCGCTCCAGGGATCACGAGGGCCTGCCGGTCGCCGGGTCGGAAGGTCACCTGAACGCTTTGCTTCCGGCGTTCTTCTCCAGCGCGTGCTTCGGCTTCACGTCGGCGCTGCTCCTTGTCCATGAACCAGATGGGGCAGGCGGAGCGGAATTTGCAGTAGATTTCGGGGTCGCGGCACCGGAGGCACTCCTCGCACAGATACACGTTGTGCTTCATGCACAAAAACCGGGATTCCATATCAGGGTGGCATGCACACTGGCCCATGGATCTATCTCTCCTTAGTTGTCTTTCAGGGCATCGTCGATGGCTTGGGTAAGGGTTTTCATTTCCTGGAGGCCGATAAACCGGCGGATCTCCTTTCCACCCCGAAACAGAATCAGGGTCGGAACGCTCTGGATTCCCAATCGCAGAGCAATGTCCCTGTTTTCGTCGACATTCAGTTGGGCGATGGCCGCTTTGTCGCCGACTTTCGTCTCCAGTCGACGCATGGCGGCCGTCGGTACCCGGCAGTGCGAGAACCACGGAGCGTTGAACTCCACGAGGGCGACGCCCCGACGGGTGGCGGTTTCGAACTCTTCTTGCGTATGCAGTTCCATGGGATTTTGCTCCATATCACCTGCGGATCAAAACAGGTATTGTGCGGAAACCTGGATCCGGTTGAGGTCTCCCTCCGCTCCGTCCTCCCGCTGCCGCGAATCCCAAAGATATTCCACAAAGGAGCGGTACCACCAAGGTCGTTTCAACATGGATCGCATTTGCTTGGGGGCCCTCCTTTCTTTGCTATTGAATAAGAGGTGTCGTTACCGATGTGACTCAGAATTGAGCAATACCTGTGCCAAAGCGGAAATTTGATTATAATATATCGTTATTGTTTAGATAAATTGCTCATTGACATTCAGACAGAATGGAGAGTACAAGGAGAGTTCCGAAAGGTAACGTTATTGTAACGTAAACAGATTGGCGGTACAGAATATGAATGAAAGAACCCATGACCTGTGGGACATTCGCTTCGTCAACCGGATTCTCGACTCCATGGCCGACGGTGTCTTCACACTGGACGCCGATGGACGAATTTCCTCGTGGAACCGGTCGATGGAACGGATCAGCGGATACAGCTCGCAGGAGGCTTTAGGCCAGACCTGTCAACTCCTGCAGTGGTCCAGATGTTTCGGCAAGGCCTGCCCGGCCGGAATCGAAAAATGCGGAATCTTTCACCGCGAGGCATCCGAAGCCAAGGAGTGTCAGCTCCGGCACAAGGATGGGCGCGGGGTTTCGGTGATCAAAAATGCCAGCGTAGTCCGCAATGAGGAGGGGGGGATTGTCGGGGTTGTGGAAACCGTCACCGACATGACCGAACTCAACAAAGCGCGGCAGAAAGCCGAGGAGGTGACACGCCGGCTGGGAGAAGTGCACCGGTTAGACAATATCATCGGCAAAAGTCGTTCCATGCAGCAGGTCTTCACCGCCATCCGAGCGGCTGCGGCCAGCGACGCCACCATACTGATCCAAGGAGAGAGCGGCACCGGCAAAGAATTGGTGGCCGGCGCCATCCACTACAACAGCGAACGCCGGGATGCCCCCCTCGTCACCGTCAATTGCAGCGCTCTGTCGGAAACCCTTTTGGAAAGCGAAATTTTCGGCCATGTGCGGGGCTCCTTCACCGGCGCGGTAAAAGACCGCGCGGGCCGGTTCGAGGAGGCGAACGGAGGTACGCTGTTTCTCGACGAAATCGGAGAAGTGACCCCCTACATTCAGGTCAAGCTGCTGCGGGTGCTGCAGGAACGGATCATCGAGAGGGTCGGCGATTCCAGGCAGCGCAGCATCGACATCCGCACCATCACCGCAACCCATCAGGACCTCTATGCCCGGGTACGGGAGGGACGATTCCGGGAGGATCTCTATTACCGGCTCAAGGTGTTTCCCATCCTATTGCCGCCGTTGCGCAAGCGGCGGGAAGACATCCCGCTGCTGGTGAGCCACTTCCTGCAGCAGATGAACGAAAAGACCGGCAAACGCATCCGCAACCTATCCCAGCCCGCCATGCGGATGCTCGTTGACTACGAATGGCCGGGAAACGTGCGCGAGCTGGAAAATGCAATCGAGCACGCGTTCGTCCTGTGCAACCGGGATACGGTCGAACCGCTCGATCTGCCCATCGAGATCCGAGAGGTCCGACGTCCGGTATCCTTTGCGGCAGCGCCTGCCGATGCCGTGCCGGTGTTTGATCGTCGGAAAAAGCTCGCCAAACAAGAGCTGCTCCAATGGCTGGATGCGTGCGACTGGAACAAGGCCGAGGTGGCGCGCCAGGTGGGGATAAGCCGAACGGCCATCTGGAAGTACATGAAAAAGTGGGAAATCCCACTGCAGCGGCCGAAGTAGCCAAAAGAGACGGTTCCGAAATCCTTCCCGTTCTCGCCCCACCGGTGGAAACCATCAGTCCTGATCCGAGTACAGATCTCCAAATGGAACCAGCTCACCGGGACGCCACGTGTCGTATTCTCCGGGTCCGACGAATTCTCCGACTTGGAGGTCCTCCTTGTCGACCCAGACAACTCGCGTAAAGCATTCCGGGACCTTTCTTCCCAGTTCTCCGCGCCGCCGTTCCAATGCGGCTTCGGCCTCGTTCCGGTTCTTGTGGACGGAAATCACCCGCTTGAGCGGATGATCCAGTCGATGCTTGTCATAAATGAGTGCGTACATGGGCCCCTCCTTTCTCTCTCAACGGAGTGCCGCCGCCTGTTCGGTCAACAGAGCGCGGAAGCGGTCCAGTTGGACCGGGTAGGGTAGGATGGGAATTCCCATCCAATCGGAATACTCCAAAAACTCTTCGGGATGTTCTTCCATGTAACGATCCATGAAACCGATGCCGTCCAGGACCACAGCCCCGCCGGTATGGCGGGGAAAATTCTCGTTGGCCAGTCCCTTGTCCCATCCCTTGAACACCTTGTGACGGAAACGGATCCAGCCCGGCGTCATCCACCAGACCTTTTCCCCTCCGGCGACTTCCTGGGCAATTCGTTCCCTCTCCTCTTCTCCGGCGATCATGTCCATGCAATGGGTGGCCTGGATCCGTGCCACCTGTCCACCCTGCTCTTCGATGATGGTTTGCATCCTACGGGTGGGGCAGTCCGCGTTCACGTAGCAGAACTTGCCCCCGTAGACCACCAGTACCTTTGCCGCCTTTTCCTGGGCCTTGCGGATCCGGTCCACCAACTGCCGCTCCAGTTCGGCGATGTCCTCGTGGAGCCCCGGCGTGGTGAAGTACAGGTGCTCGGTGTCTAGAAACCCCTCGGCCCGGAGATGGTTCAACTCGAGACTGAGGGTACCGCAGGAAACGATGGCGATGTCGGAAAAGCGGCTTTCGCTCATGGGTGCCTCCTAGTACTGCAGGGCCAGTTCGTAGCCCGCATGGACCGCCGAATGAATGTCCGCCACCGTTTCCGCATCCCCGATCCGCACCACGGTGGTGGCGGCGGCCTCGATTTCCGGATCCGGTGCCGGGCAGGGAATCATCCCCGAGGCCAGGATGACGGTCTGAAACGGTTGCAGGAGAATCTTCTCCCCATCGGTCTCCACTTCGACGCCTGCTTCGGTGAAGGCCTGTACGGCGGTGTGGGGCATGAGCCGGACGTTGGGCATCTCGTCGATGCGTTTCAGGGCCAACTTCTTCGTGATCATCTCCATCATGCTGCCGATGGGATCGGTGCGTTTGGTTGCGGTCACTTCGAATCCCTCGGCCCCCAATTTCTCAGCGATTTCCAGTCCGGTTCGACCGGCGCCGATCACCAGAATGCGCGGCCCCTTCACCTTGGGGATTCCGCGGAAATATTCCACCGCGGTCATCACGTTCTGGCTGTCCAGACCCGCGGTTGCTGGCCGGTTGGGCTCCGCTCCCACGGCCCAAACGAGCAACTCCGGCCCCATCTCCCTCACGGCGTCGGCGTCCACCGTCTTTCCCAGCAGAACAGCGTCGCAGCTGGATTGAACGCTGGTCGAAAGGTGTTCGAGGCCGTCCTGCATGGCCAGTTTTCCTGGAGCCTGCCAGGCCAGTTGGAACTGGCCCCCCAGGTGCTTCTCTTTTTCCATCAGGGTCACCCGGTGGCCCCTCCGCTTCAGGAAAAGGGCGGCGCTCATCCCCGCAGGGCCTCCGCCGGCCACCAGAACCTCCATGGGCCGGTCGGTCTTTTCCATTTCGGGCTCGCCGACTTCGGGATTGATATTGCAGCCGATGGGCTGTCCGTTTTTGACCCGGTGCAGGCACCCCTGGAGGCAGTAGCCGCATTTGCGGACGGATTCGAACGCCTCCTTCCGCCATTTCTCAACAAGATCCGGATCGGCCAGAAGGGGACGGCCCAGGGCAATCAGGTCGGCCAGACCTTCCTCCTCCAGGCGGCGGACCCTTTCCCGACGCCCCATGCGGCCGGCGGCGATGATGGGCAGGTGGGTCTGTCCGCGCAGCCGGGTCAGCGCATCCCACTGCGGCTGTTCCGGCAGTCGCCCGTGGTGAAAATACCAGGGAGGGCTGAAACAGGCTGAACCCATGCCCACGTGAAGGGCGGCGATGCCGGACTTCTCGGCAAGCCGAATCAAAGCGTCCACGTCCTCCGGGCCGACTCCGAATTCCGGAGACATCTCGTTACCCGATATCCGCAGCAGAAGGGGAAGCCCCGGTGCCCCTGCCCGCACCGCGGAAAAGACCTCCTCGGCAAACAGCAACCGGTTGTCTCCATAGCGATCGGACCGGTGGTTGATCTTGGCATTGATAAACTGGGATAGCAGATACCCGTGCCCTCCCTGAATCTCAATCATATCCAATCCGGCAGACACCGCCTTTTCCGCCGCCGAACGGTATCCCTCGACGATACGGTGGATTTCTTCCCCGCTGAGGGGTTCCGCCGTCTGGCCCGTTGTGGGACAAGTAAGGACCGAGGGCGCCTTCGGGGCCGTTCCGGTGACTTTCGGGTTGGCCGCTGCCCCGGCATGGTTCAGGTGCAGGCAGACCAGCCGGTTCTCTTCATGGACGACATCGACGATCTTTCGCAACTCCGCCGCGCTTTCCGGCAGATGGATGCACAGCTGCTTGGGATGCTCCCTGCCATCGGCCGTTACAGCAGTCGGTTCCAGCGTCACCACCGCCGGCCCATTTTCGGCGATCTGCCGGTAGTATCGCAGATGGCGTGGGGTTACCTCCCCTGTGGGCGTACCGAACGCCGTCTTGATGGGAGGAAAGACAAACCGGTTGACGAGGGTTGCATCACCCAGGGTCACGGGCTCAAACCATTTTTCCATTGGTGCGCTCCTGTCTTCGGGTGGATTGAAAAACCATCCCAAAATAGATCAATAACCGTGCCATCTTCGACCTGTCCGGCCCGAAACCGCATTGTAGAGATTAACTTTTTGAAATCATATGGAATAACAATAGAAAAGGAGGGACGCTGTCGGGAGACAACCATCGTTACAGGCGTTACGGTAACGGAAGGTAACGTTTCGGTTGGGGCGGGGGCCGAAAGGCTCCGGCCCGGAAAAGCGAGCAAGTCATGACCCAATGAAAGATGTCGAGCTTACTCGGCAATCAATATGAGCAACCGGCATGCCAGTTTGCTGCATTTTATCGTCCTGCAGTGCGCTCCGCATGGTGCGGGTCCAGACCGTACTTTTTGATCCGGTTCCATACGGTCACCCGACTGACGCCCAGATGCTCGGCCGCACGTGTGCGGTTTCCGTCGAATCGCTGCAGCGCCTCGATCAGTTCCTTTTTCTGGCGCTCTTCACGGGTCTGGGCCGGGTCCGGCGAGGGGCGGCATTCGGCCGGTTGGTTCAGCACGTCCGGCGGCAGGTGCGGAAGGTCGATGATCCCTCCGGGGCACGCCACAAAGGCATATTCCAGGGCACTTTTGAGCTCCCGCACGTTGCCCGGCCACGCATAATCCATCAGTGCCTGCATGGCGCGGCCGCCAATGGCCTGAACGGGTTTGTCGCTTTTTAGGTGGATCCGGTGAAAAAAGGTTTCCGCCAGGAGGGCGATGTCCCCCGTTCGTTCCCGCAACGGCGGCAGGACGATGGGGATCACGTTGATCCGATAGAACAGGTCTTTGCGGAAGCGGTTCTCCCGGACCAGTTGCCGCAGATCTTGATTGGTGGCGGTGATGACTCGAACGTCCACGTGAATGGCACGGTTGTCGCCGACCCGCTCCACCACTTTCTCCTCGAGAACGCGAAGCAGTTTGACCTGCGTGGACAGGGGCAGGTCGCCGATCTCGTCGAGGAAGATGTCCCCCCCTTCGGCCGCCTCGAACCTTCCCACACGCCCCTGGACCGCTCCGGTGAAAGCGCCCTTGACGTGACCGAAGAGTTCGCTTTCCAGAAGCGATTCGTTGAGAGCGGCGCAATTGACCTTTATATAGGGACCGTCCTTACGACTGCCGTTTTCGTGGATCGCTTTGGCGACAAGTTCCTTGCCGGTTCCACTCTCCCCCAACACGATCACCGGTGCATCGGACTGGGCGGCATTGGAGATCAGGTCGAACACCCGCTGCATGGCGGCAGTGGTCCCGATGATCCCGTGGAAGCCGTCTGCGGATCGAAGCTCGCGCCGAAACGCCTCGATGGTCGCATCCTTTTCGATGATGGCGGAAATGTCCGTCACCGTCTCCACGGCTCCAATGACGGTTCCCTCCGTGTCCCGGAGCAGGGAGGCGTTCTTCAGCACGTGGACATAGGTTTCGTCTTTTCGCATCAGGAGGCAGCGGCGCATGTGCACTGCGCCGCTCTCGAAGAGGTTGCACCAATGGCCGCCGTTGCTCGATCGGCAGACTTCACAGATGTCGCAGTTGAGCTTGACGCAGGACTGACCGATCAGTCCGTCGGCTTCATATCCGGTCATCCGCAAAAGTGCCTTGTTGACCGAGACAATCGTGCCGTCCGGGTCCACGATCATCACCCCGTCCTGAATGGTGTCGAAGACCGTTTTCCAGTAGACATTGAGTTCACTTTCCATGGCGGCTCTCAGGTGTTAAAAATTTAACGTTGTTTGGCAAGATGATTTTAACACTATTTAACAATTTAACACATGCTCGTCAATTCCAAGTGGGAAATCTTCGCTTCGATTCCATCCAATATTTTATATAACCAACTGTAATCTTATTTAAAATACTTTACTTGACCTTTTTTTCCCCCTCAACACCCCGTTTGGCACCCTCCTTGCCATAGCTTGGACCCAATGAAAACCGTGACCAGGGAAAGGAAATGGAGTGGCCCGCATCGATCTTTTCGGCTCCATCACACCGTTGACGCTGTTGAAGGTGATCCGAGCCTACCGCTCGCTGGCGTCGGGGGCGCGATTGGAAGTCCGAAGCGACGATCCGGCCCTGGCCGACGAAATCGAGAAGGTGCTCCAGCGCTTTCCCCATACCGTGGAGTCCGTTTGCCCCGAAGGGGATGGCTTTCGGATCCGCATTCGAAAAAGCTGAACCGGCGCTGCCACGGGCCGTGCCGGAAAAAACCCAAAACCATCAGGAGGTCATCATGTCCCCAGCCGAACTCGAAAGCATTGAAGTCAACAGCACCGTCGACGCCCGCGGCAGCGCCTGCCCCGGTCCCCTGCTGGAGGCCAAAAAAGGCATCGGCAAGGTCAAAGTGGGTGAAGTTCTGGAAGTCTACTCCAACGACCCCGGAACCCGAAAAGACATTCCGGCGTGGGCGAACAAGGTCGGCCACGAATACCTGGGCGTTCAGGAAGCCAACGGCTACGACAGACATTTCGTCCGTCGCAACAAATAGGCAGGATGAACATGGCTACCAACGGAAGCTGTAACAACGATACGAAAATCCTGATTCTGGCCACCGAGTCCTGTGCCTATCCGGGCGCGGATTCGGTGGGGCAGGCTCATTCCAGCTATCCGGCCAACGTTTTCATCCTGCGGGTGAAAGCGCCGGTGCTCTTTCCGGAACGGTTTTACATCGACTGTTTCCGCAAGGGCATCGGCGGCATCCTCGTCATGTCCTGTGGTGAGGAATGCCCGTACGAGGGCGCATACAAAGCCCTGGCCAAACGGCTGGACAACGTCTACCGCACAATGAAGGAGCAGGGCATCGATATCCGGCGGTTGCGGCTCACGGCCATCTGCACCGTTTGCAATCGCGCTTTCCTCAACGAAGTCAACCAAATGAACCGTGTGGTGCAGGAACTGGGACCGCACGATTTTTCTGCCGCCGATCCCTCCGGGACCCCAGCAGAGGCCGATGTCGCCCTGTAGCGCGGCCGGCTTTTTTTGGATGGAATCGGGAGAAACCCATGAACGAACATCGTCCACTGCACTATGACGCCGTCGTGGTCGGCGGAGGGATCGCCGGTCTCCAATCGGCGTTAGACCTGGCCGATCAGGGGTACACCGTCGCCGTGATCGAGAAGGACGCCTCCATCGGTGGAAAGATGATCCGGCTTTCCAAGGTGTTTCCCACCCTGGACTGTGCCAGCTGCATCACCACCCCTAAAATGGCCGCCGCGGCCCACCACGACAACATCACGCTGTTGACCTATTGC
>JAJDOA010000337.1 GCA_022340405.1 Desulfobacteraceae bacterium
AACGCCGATACCAGGACCCGTCCTCCAGCGGTACACATTGGTACCGGGTCCGCCCTGGCCGTCGGTTCGAGCGGGCAGATGATCGAACCTACACCGTGAGGCCCCATACGCCGGAGGATTACCGGAAGCTCTTCGCCGCCCTGAACGATCTCGATATTCACCCCGCCTGCATCCTTCACCTATGGTCGGCGGAAGAATTCGAAGCCCGGGAATCCAGCCTTTCTCGTGCCGTGACGAGGGGGTTCTTTTCGTTGTTTCATCTCAGCCAGAGCATTTTGGAGACCAAGCCGAAGGATCCCGTCCAGCTGCTCTATTGTTATCTTTGTCCCCCTGGTGTCCATCAACCGCAGTATTCCGCCGTAACCGCATTCGCGAAGACGGTTGGGATCGAAACCACGAAGGTGGTCGTCCGGACGGTGGGACTGCCCGACCTGGCCCGGACGGCAGACCTCCTGCCGGAGATCCTGTTTTCCAGAGACGCTGTTTCCACCGTTTACCGCGATGGGGAGCGCCGAGTCGAGCGGATCGGGGAGATGCGATGGCCTGCCGCGGAGGCAAACCTGCCGCTGCGGGAAAAGGGCGTCTACCTGCTGACCGGCGGCGCCGGCGGATTGGGTGGTTGCCTGTCCGAATACCTGGTGGGGCAGGTCCGGGCCCGCTTGGCCTGGATCGGGCGTTCTCCACTGGACCCGGCAAAGAAGCGGCAAATCGAGCGTCTCGAAAAGGCGGGCGGAGAGGTGTTCTTCATCCGGGGGGACATCGCCGAGCGGAAGGCCGCCGAACGCATGGTGGCGCAGGCAAAGGAGCGTTTCGGTGTCATCGACGGCGTCGTACACGCCGCCGGGCTGATCCGGGACGGTTATCTCTTCACCAAATCCCCGGAGGATGCCGCCGCCGTGCTGGCGCCCAAGGTGTTCGGAACGGTATTCCTGGACGAGGCGACCCGGTCCGAGCCCATGGATTTCTTTTGCCTGTTTTCTTCCATCTCGTCGGTATTCGGCAATGCAGGCCAGTGCGACTACGCCTATGCCAACCGGTTCATGGACGACTATGCCAGGCGAAGGGAGGCGGAACGGAAGGGTGGCCGGCGGTTCGGAAAAACCCTGTCGGTGAATTGGCCCCTCTGGGAATCGGGCGGCATGCAGGTGGACCCGGAAACACGGCGTCATCTCTCCCGCTCCCTGGGCATGGAGCTTCTGCGCGAAAAGACCGGTCTGGACCTGTTTCCCCAATTCCTCGCCGGCGACGGTTCCCAGGTGGCGGTCGTATGCGGGGATCCCGACCGGCTGCGGGTGAAGCTGGGTATCGAAATGCCGGAAAAGGGACCGGCCCCGGAGACGACGAGAGCGAACCGGGACCGGCGGCTCGCAAACGCCCTGAAGGCCGATCTGAAGGCCCGCATTTCAACGATCATCCGGGTCGATGCGTCGGAGGTGGATGCCGACGAGGAGATCCACACCTATGGGTTCGATTCCATCAGCCTGACCGAGTTGGCCAACGATATCAACAGCGGGTACCGACTCGAGATCACGCCGGCCCTGTTTTTCGAACACCCCACGATCAATGGACTGGTCGACCATTTCACGAACACATACCCGAAAGAAATGTCGTCCCATTTCCGGATCGAAACGGGCACCCCCGGGCAGAAGACGGCCCCTCCCCGGAAACCGAAACGCAGGCTTCGTCCCTTGACGGAACGGGCAAGCCGAGGGGGAGAGGAAAACGGTGTTGCCATTATCGGAATGGCCGGCGTGATGCCCGGGTCCGAGGATTTGCATCGGTTCTGGGAGCACCTCGAATCGGGCACCGACCTGATCTCCCAGGTCCCCGCCGAGCGATGGCGCTGGGAGGACTGGTACGGCGACCCGCAGGAGCCGGGCAATCGAACGCTGAGCAAGTGGGGCGGGTTTATGACGGCGGTGGACCGATTCGACTCGCTGTTTTTCGGCATATCGCCCCGGGAAGCGGAACTGATGGATCCCCAGCAGCGGATTTTCCTGGAGCTTGCGTGGCAGGTCATCGAGGATGCCGGATACAAGCCTTCGGACCTGGCCGGGTCCCGGACCGGTCTTTTCGTGGGGGTAGCCTCCCGGGACTATATGGATCTGGTGAGGGAACATGTCAAGGAGATCGAACCGCATGCCTCCACCGGGATGTCGCATTCGGTTCTGGCCAACCGCATTTCCTATCTTCTCGATTTGAAGGGCCCCAGTGAGCCCATCGACACGGCCTGTTCCAGTTCCCTGGTGGCGATTCACCGGGCCGTCGAAGCCATTCGAAGCGGCTCCTGCGACATGGCCATCGCCGGCGGAGTCAACGTGATGCTGACGCCGACGCTGACCATCGGTTTCGACAAGGCCGGCATGCTGAGCCCGGACGGCCGGTGCAAGACCTTCGACGCAGCCGCCGACGGATACGTGCGGGGGGAGGGAGCGGGAGCGATTCTGCTGAAACCCTTGGACCGGGCCATCTCGGATCAGGACCCCGTTCATGCCGTGATCCGAGGGACCGCCGAAAACCATGGCGGCCGTTCGGCTTCGCTCACTGCACCGAATCCCTCGGCCCAGGCAAAACTGCTGGTGGAAGCCTATGGAAAGGCGGATATTCCGCTGGACACGGTGGGGTATATCGAAACCCACGGCACCGGCACCCCAATAGGGGATCCCATCGAAATCAATGGATTGATCAAGGCTTTCACGGAACTCTATGCACGGCGGGGAGAATCCCTGCCCGAAAAAGAACTCTGCGGGCTCGGTTCGGTCAAAACCAATATCGGGCATCTGGAAACCGCAGCCGGCATCGCGGGCGTCATCAAAACGGTTCTTGCCCTCCAACACCGAAAACTGCCGGCGAGCCTGCATTTCCGGAAACTGAACCCCTACATCCGGCTGGCGAACACGCCGTTTTTCGTGGTGGCGGAAACCCGGGACTGGCCCCTCCCTCCCTCCGACGATGGAAAAGCCCGCCCCCGTAGGGCCGGTGTCTCTTCCTTCGGCTTCGGCGGCGCCAACGCGCATGTCATCGTCGAAGAATTCGACGATGACCGGACCAAGGATTCGGGGACGACGGCAAAGGCGGAACCGCAGGTGATCGTTTTGTCGGCCAAGACCGAGGAACGCCTCAAGGCCTATGCCGAACGTATCGCGGAATTTTTCCGCATCGAAAAGCGAAAATTGAAAATCGAAAATATCGCATACACCCTGCAAGTGGGCCGCGAAGCCATGGCCTACCGGTTGGCGCTGGTTGCCGACAGTGCCCTGGAGACCAGCGAAAAACTGACGCGCTACAGCGCCGGAGAACAAGGCGTCGAAGGGCTGCACACGGGGCGGGCGGTTTCCGTAGAGGATGGGCAGGAGGCCCCGTTCCTTCACCGGGAGGCGGGACTCTCCCCCGAAGAGACGGCAAGGCGGTGGGTGTCCGGCACTGAAATCGACTGGCGGTCGTATCATACACCGCCCCTTCCGGTTCGGGTTTCCCTGCCCACCTATCCGTTCGAGAGAATCCGTCACTGGGTGGGGGATCCCGCAGCGGGGGAATTGGAGCCGCCGCAGCCCCGCAAAGCCCCGTCGGATTCGCTGCGAGGGAAAACGGAAGCCCACCTGAAAGAGATCCTGGCCGAGTTGTTGAAGCTGGCGGTCTCCGGCATCGACCCGGAAGCCCCCATGGAATCCTACGGTCTCGATTCCATCCTGATCGCCCGGTTCAACCGGAAGATGGAGTCCGCACTCGGCCCGCTGCCCCGGACCCTGTTTTTCGAGCACCGAAACCTCCGGGACCTTGCCGGATATCTGGTGCAGCACCACGAACAGAAACTGACGGACTTTTTTGGCATGTCCATGGAGGCGCCCGCATCCATACCCACACGCCAGCGGTTGAAAGCATCCACCCGGCCGCGGTCAAAGACGCGGTCGGGATCCACGGCCGGCGAGAACGATATCGCCGTCATCGGTGCG
>JAJDOA010000346.1 GCA_022340405.1 Desulfobacteraceae bacterium
TAGGTCACTTTGGCGTTGTGGTAGTTCTTTTCCTCGTAGAGCGTCTTGATGCGCTGGACGTTCTGCTCGAGCTTGAAGATGTTGAGGATGGCGCCGGTGCTGATGCTCAGGTTTTCCGTCAACTCATCTTCGTCGAAAACATCGTTGCCCTTGAATCGGATGATGCGGATGGTGGGTTTTTCCTTGACCTTGAAAATGAGCGTTTTGCCCTGCGGCCCCTCCTCGGCTTCGACCCGGATGTCGTCGAAGTAGCCCATGTCGTAGATAGCCTTCAGGTCCCTGGAAACATCCTGGGCCTGGTAAACGTCCCCCGGCGATATACGGATGACGCGCTTGATGGCGTCGGCCTCGATCCGACGGTTTCCCTCCACGACGATACCGGCCACCGTCTGCTGCTTGAAGATCAGCACGCCGAGCTTGCGAGTCAGCTCCTGTACGACTCTCGCCAAATCCTCTATGCTCCGGCCCTCGGCGTAGACGGCCTCGGCCGGTGTATTGGAGAAGGTCTCCACAATCTTGGCGTCCAGTGAAAACTGCTGCCCGATGCGGGTGAAACTGCCCCACACGACAAAATCGGCCCCTGACTCCCGCCCCATCCCACGCAGGGGCTGGTCGTCGGCGGTGATGGGCCGCGGCGTAGTGGATGCCCCCGGCTCCAGGATGTTGGCACCTTCGGCTGCCAAATTGCGCTCGATGGCTTTCGGGATGTCCTTCTGCAGGTAGTTGAAGTCTTCTGGCGCGTTGATATCAAAAGGCAGCACCAACACCGAAGCCGACTCCTGTGCAGCCGCCGTTGCAGCCACGAGGCATCCCCAGACGATCATGAACGGAAGCAGCCGTTTACCCATAATGGCACCTCATTTCGTTTCTTCCAGTTTTCCGTTGACGATGGTGACCCTCCGCGTCATGTAGGAAGCCAGCGTCAGGTTGTGGGTGACCACCACCAGGGCCATTTTCAATTCCTCGTTCAGCGTCAACAGTAGTTCATGGACTTGTTCGCTGTTGCGGCGGTCCAGATTGCCGGTGGGTTCGTCGGCGAGCAGCAGTGCCGGCTTCGCCACCAGCGCCCGCGCCAGTGCCACCCGCTGCTGCTCCCCTCCGGAAAGTTTGCTCACGCGATGTCCGAGACGTTTTTCCAAACCGACCCGAACCAGTACCCGCTCGGCGGCCTGTCGGGCCGTATGTTTGTCCAGGCCGTTGATCAACCCGGGCATCATGGTGTTCTCAACGGCCGTAAACTCAGATAGCAGGTGATGGAACTGAAAAACGAAACCGATGCTTTCGTTGCGGAAGCGGGCCAGACGATCGTTGCCGTATTCGAAAACATCTTCTCCCCGGAAGTGCAGCTGTCCACTGTCCGGACGGTCCAGCGTCCCCAGAATGTGCAGCAGCGTTGACTTGCCGATTCCCGATTCCCCGACGACGGCCACCGTTTCACCCGCTGCCAGGTCAAAATCGACCCCCCGCAGCACCTCGATACGGATGCCGTTGTGAAGGAACTGTTTGGAAATCCCGCGGGCGGTGATCAGGGCCGACCCGTTGGGCCGCGGTCCCGATTTCGCGCTTCCCCCCGTGTCGGGTGCCTCGGTGTCAGCCATAGCGGATTGCCTCGACCGGATCCAACCGCGACGCCTGCAGGGCTGGATACAACGTGGCGACAAAGCATATCGCCATGGCGGACACCGCGATCAACACCACGTCCATCAGCTGGAGCTTTACCGGCAACGTGGTGATATAGTAGACGTCGCCGGGCAGCTCGATAAATTGGTAGTGCTGCAACAGGGCACAGAGGATGATCCCCAGACATACGCCCAGTACCGTTCCCACCATGCCGATGGCCATCCCCTTGGCGACGAAAATTTTCCGGATGCTCCGGTCCGTCGCCCCCATGGCCTTGAGGATGGCGATATCCCGCGTCTTCTGCAGAACCATCATGATGAGGGAGCTGGCGATATTGAAAGCCGCAACGAGAATGATCAGGGCCAAAATGATGAACATCACCGTCTTTTCCAGCTTCAACGCCGAGAAAAGGTTTCGGTTCATCTGGCTCCAGTCCTTGGCCCAGTAAGGAAATCCCAACGTGTCGACAATCGTCTCGGCAATGTGGCGGGCATTGTAGATGTCCCGAACGCGGATTTCAATACCGGAGACCGCATCACCCATCCGCAGCAGCCGCTGAGCGGTGGAGAGGGAGGTGAACGCCAACGAGCCGTCGAACTCGTACATGCCCGATGAGAAAAGGCCCGCAACGGTAAACCTGCGCATGGCCGGCAGATGGCCCACCGGCGAAATCATCCCCGTCGGCGAGATGAGATGGACCGTATCGCCCACCTGCACCTGGAGGTTTTTGGCCAGCTGGGTACCGAGGATGATTTTGGGTATTCCGTTTCCGGATGGCCCGTCTCCGTCACGAGGGCCGGAAACCAGTCTCTCAGCCGGCAGATTGCGCACCACATCCGCTGCGGTATGCGGATCCACACCCCGCAGGACGGCCCCTGACGCACCGCCGGCCGAGCGCAACATCACCTGGGCGTAGACGAAGGGAGTGGCGGCGACCACCCCGTCGATCGCCCGGATCTGATCCATAACCCGCTCATGATCGGTGAATCCTCCCCCATGGCGCATCAGCACAACGTGGGACTCCACACCGAGGATTCGCTGTTTGAGATCGTCCTCGAAACCGGCCATCACGGCAATGACCACAATCAGGGCCATCACGCCGACGGTGACGCCTGCAATGGAGAGCCCGGTGATCAGTGAGATGAATTTCAGCCGCTGTCTGGAGCGAAGGTAACGTCCGGCTATGAAGTATTCGAATGACATGCCGATCATCGCCGGGGAGAACGATACCGCCCGTCCCCGATCATTCCTGACTCCCTTCCGCCGGTTTCATGTGGGGGAACAGAATGACCTCCCGGATGGAGGCGCAGTCCGTGAACAGCATGGCCAGACGGTCGATGCCGATGCCCTCGCCGGCTGTCGGCGGCATACCATACTCCAGAGCCTCGATGTAGTCGTGGTCCATGGGATGCGCCTCTGCGTCACCGGCTTCCCGGTCGGCCACCTGCTGCTGAAACCGCTCCCGCTGATCGGCCGGGTCGTTGAGTTCGGAAAAGCCGTTGGCAATCTCGTGTCCGGCGATGAACAGTTCGAACCGGTCGGTCAGCGTGGGATCGTCGTCGCTTTTTCTGGATAGCGGTGAAACTTCCACCGGGTATCCGGTGATGAAAGTGGGCTGGTTCAACTGGGGTTCCACAACGGCATCGAAAATTTTGGTGATGATCTTTCCCAGACGGCCAGTCTTGGTGATCTGGATATTCCGCTCTTCCGCCACGTTCAACAACAATTCCCGGTCTTTCAGTGCCTCGGACGGTATGCCACCCAGATCCCGAAGGGCCTCCATCAAGGTCATCCGCCTCCAGGGCGCTCCCAGGTCGATCGCCTTTCCCTGGTAGGTGAACGCGTCCGTGCCCATCACCTCGTGTGCCACCGTGCGGAACATCGTTTCGGTTAGATCCATCAGGTCATGGTATGTGGCGTAGGCCTGATAGAACTCCAGCATGGTGAATTCCGGATTGTGCCGGGTGGACACTCCCTCGTTACGGAAGTTGCGGTTGATTTCGAACACCCTTTCGAACCCGCCCACCACGAGGCGCTTCAGATACAATTCAGGAGCGATGCGAAGGTAGAGATCCACACCCAACGCGTTGTGATGGGTCTTGAAGGGCGTCGCCTCCGCTCCTCCGGGAACGGCCTGCATCATCGGGGTTTCCACTTCCAAAAAATCCCGATTTAGGAGGAAGCGGCGAATACCCTGCACGAGACGGCTTCGTTTAAGGAAAATTTCGCGGGATTCCGGGTTGACGATCAGGTCGAGATAACGCTGTCGATACCGCTTTTCCGGATCCCGCAGCCCATGGAATTTCTCCGGCAAGGGGCGGGTGGATTTGCACACCAGTTCCAGCGAATGAACCAGCAGGGTCCATTCTCCGGTACGGGTCTGGAACATTCCTCCGGTGAATCCGGCATAGTCTCCGATATCCATCTGTCGAAACAGGGCGTAGGCGCTGTCGCCGACCCGATCCTTGCGTACGTAGGCCTGTAGCCTCCCGGAGCGGTCTTGAAATCGGACGAACGCCGTCTTTCCAAACCGGTTGACGGCCATGATCCGGCCGGCCACGGTGAACAGCGGCCTGTCCTCGCTCAGCGTGTCGGCGCTGTGGTCGACGGCCTCCATGATGTCGGCGACGGTGTGCTGCGCACGAAAGTGGTTGGGAAAGGGATTGATGTCGTTTTCCCGGAGTTGGAGGATTTTGCTTTTTCGTTGTTCGATGATGTCGGTAATCTTGTCCATATCCGGTTTCCGGGGATCCCTTCGGCATGGTCCGGCATGTGGTTGATCGCAGAGGGTTGCCGCGGGATTCAGTAGACCATCTTTTGTGGTTTCAGCAGGTTAGAAATAGCCTGGACTCAAATGCAGGCTGTTTTTGGTATCGTATTTGTCCAATGGTGTCAAGACGGTTATGGTTCCTGCACCCGTTTGAGAAGAATGCGTACGATGGTTCCGCGGCCTTGCTCGCTCTCGATGGAAAGGCGCATTCCGTAAGACTCGAGAATACGATGAACAATGGAGAGACCGAGACCGGTGCCATGGGGTTTGGTGGTGAAAAACGGATCGAATACGGATTGCATCACCTTTTTGCTCATGCCGATACCGTCGTCTTCAATCAAAACGCGAACCTGTTGGTGTCGCTCCGGCATCAGACGGATCCAGATGGACCCCGTCTCTTCAATGGCCTCGGCAGCGTTCATGAGAAGGTTCCATAGCACCTGCTTGAGATTGGACGGATCCATCTCCACCCAAACATCGGGGATCAGATCGGTGCGGACCTCGATGCGGTCTCGGCAGTGGCTGCTCTTTTCGAAAAGGGCGGCGGTCTCCGCCAACGCTTTGTCCAGGCGGATGGGCAGCGGCTGACCTAGGGTCGGTCGGGCGAAGAGCAGAAAATTGTTGACCAGTTCACTGAGCCGGTCGCACTCCCGGAGGACGATCTGCATCAGCTTCTCCTGGTCGGAATGTCGGGCGAGGTCTTCGCGGAGCATCTGAACCGCACCGGCCAGTGAAGCCAGGGGATTCTTGATTTCATGGGCCATGTTGGCGGCCATTTCCCCCATGTAGGCCAATTTTTCAACCCGTTTGACGTGATCCTCCATGGCCTCCAGTTCGATGCGGGTCCTGTGCACCTGTTCGGAGAGAAAGCCGCTGAGAAACGCCACGGCAAAGCAGGCCAGAATGGTTATGCCGATCTTATAGAGGACATGGCTGGAGGGATAGGTGTCCACCGACAGACTGGGATCGATGACATAGGGCGAAAGCCGTTGAAAATACTCCAGGCCGATCATGGTGCCGTACTGCACCGCACACAGAGCCGCCATCATCATGCTGCCGGTGCGGAGAATGAATAGACTCGAATAGATGATCACCACCAGATACAAAAAGGAGAAGATGCTGGAGAAACTGCCGGTGACGAAAATGATCAGCGTCACCACCACCGTGTCGATGCTGATCTGGGCATACGCCATCGCCACAGGGCGGCGGATCCGCTGCAACAGCACGGCATAGATGAAGGAGAGAAGAAAGATGCCGGCAATCATTGCGTAAAGGACCGGCAGAGGTCTTTCCGAGGCCGAGGAGCTCTCCGACAGCTGCAGAATGATGGTGGAGCCCAACAGCAGGGAGGTGAACAACAAGCGGAAAAACATGAGCCACTTGATGTTGTTGAGCAGCTCTGCATCGCTGGTGTTCGGGTGTTGTTCCATGAACGGGTCGGCGTCCCAGTGGGCAGAGCGGGTCCCTGGAAGGGTCCAGCATGGGCCCGCCCCAACGGCCTTGGCAATCCGGGAACGCCTTTATCCTCTGGGCACGAAGGAGGCGATTCGGCAAAAAGGGGTGCGCTAGCCGCCGACGGCGCCGGCCATCTTGAAGATCGGCAGATACATGGACACCACCAGTCCACCGATGACGACACCCATGAATACCATCATCACGGGCTCGATTGCGGCGGTGAGGTTTTCTACGGCCTGGTCCACTTCCTCGTCGTAGAAATCGGCGATCTTGATCAGCATGGCGTCCAGCGCTCCGGTCTGCTCACCGACGGAAATCATCTGGCAGACCATCGGCGGGAAAACACCGCTTTCCAAAAGGGGATCGGACATGGTCCTTCCTTCGGCGATCCCCGATCGGGTGTCGTAGACAGCTTCTTCAATGATCTTATTGCCGGCGGTTTTGGCGACAATTTCCAGGGACTCGAGAATGGCCACGCCGCTGGAGAGCATGGTGCCCATGGTGCGGGTGAACTTGGCGACGGCAACCCTGCGAAGCAGATCGCCGATGATCGGCAGTTTCAGGGAGATTCCGTCTATGACATACCGGCCCTTGTCGGTGTTGTAGTATCTTTTGAGCATGAATCCCGCGATGACCACGGCAATGATCATAAAGTGAATTTTGGTACGCACGAAATTGCTCATGTTCACAACGATTTGGGTGGGGGCCGGAAGAGCGCCGCCGAAATCGGAAAACATTTTTTGAAAAACCGGGATGACGAACACCATGATGACCGCCACGACGATGACCGCCACGACCATCGTGATGGCCGGATAGGTCATGGCGCCCTTGACCTGGGACTTGAGTTTGGCCGCCTTTTCCATATAGGTGGAGAGCCGCTTGAGGATGGTGTCCAGTATACCGCCGGCCTCGCCGGCTGCAATCATGTTGACGAAAAGATCGTCGAACTGAGCCGGATATTTTTTCAGGGCGTCGGCGAAAGTCTGGCCGCCTTCGACGTCCTCCTTGATTCTCTTGAGCATCTTCTTGAAGGAAGGGTTCTCCTGCTGGGTTTGCAGGATGTCCAGACACTGGATGATCGGAAGGCCGGCATCGATCATGGTGGAAAATTGACGGCAAAACAGGATCACATCAGCTTGGGTGACCTTGGGCTGCATGAAGCCCACGTTGGCAAAGAGATCCTTCGGCTTGGGCTTGATTTTGCCGGGGGTGATCTTCTGCCGCTGCAGAGAGGCCCGCACCGCTTCTTCGCTGGGGGCCTCCATCTGTCCTTTGCGCTTTTTGTTCCGTTTGTCTTTACCTGTCCAGAGAAAAACCGGCATGATCCCTCCCTATTTCATATGGTGGAGACGTCAGGGGGCGGCCTGAATAAGGGCACATCGGCAGATTGGCCTGGATACCGGAATATTTTCATGGGCTTAATATCACAATCCGTAAAGAACAACAACACTTTCCCTTCGTAAACTGCATTGGGTGGCTGCGCCGACCCGCCGCCGGGCGATGGATGCGGATCTACGGGATCGGCAGCCGGCCGGCCTCCAGGGGTTCGCGCTTGCATCCCCCCGGGGATGGCGATATGGTACCGGTTCGATACCGATTTTTGCTGCACAACGCAGCACGGGGTCGGACGGTGCGGTGGTCCCGGGTGCGCCAGTGATACCGCCTGCGGGAACGAGACATCGGGGTCTGCCGAATACGGTCCGGCCGACGACGAGGAGCAAAGTGACGTCACCAACGGAAAGCCCCGGCCCAGCGCTGACCATCATCACGACCCACACCAATGCCGACTTCGATGCGATGGCCTCCATGCTGGCGGCCCAGAAACTCTACCCTGACGGTGTGGTGATCTTTCCGGGCTCCCAGGAAAAAAACCTTCGCAACTTCTTCATCAATTCGATGGTCTACCTGTTCAACATGGGTGACATCAAGACCATCGACCTTTCCCGGGTGAAGCGGCTCGTTCTGGTGGACACGCGTCAACCGGGGCGGATCGGCAGACTTCGGGAGCTGCTCGAAACGCAGGGCATCGAAATCCACGTCTACGATCATCATCCTCCCATGGCCAACGACGTGAAGGGCCAAGTGGAACACTGCCGGGTGACCGGCGCCACGGTGACCCTGTTGACGGAGTTGATCCGCGAGCAAGGTCTGGAGGTCTCAGCGGACGAGGCCACCATCATGTGCCTGGGCATCTACGAGGACACCGGCTCGTTCACCTTTCCCTCCACCACCGAGGCGGACTTTCGTGCCGCGGCCTGGCTGCTGTCCCGGGGCGCCAATCTCAATATCGTCTCCAACCTGATCTCCAGGGAACTGGGACCCGAACAGATCGGATTGCTCAACGATATGATCCAGGCCTCGGTCCGGTACCGCATTCACGGGGTGGAAATCGTCGTCACGACGGTCACCTCCGACTCCTACGTCACCGACTTCGCCTTTCTGGTCCACAAGATGGTAAAGATGGAAAACCTCGACGCCATCTTCGCTCTGGCGCGCATGGGCAATAAGATCTATGTCGTCGCCCGCAGCCGTATTTCCGAGGTAGACGTGGGTCGGATCCTGGCGCCCATGGGTGGAGGGGGGCATTCATATGCGGCCGCGGCATCGCTGAAGGAAACGACCCTGGCCCAAGCCGAGCACCGGCTGATCGATCTGTTGTACCGCCGCGTTCAGGCCCGGCGCATGGCACGCGAGCTGATGTCGTCGCCTCCGATCACCGTGGAGACCTCGGTGAGCTGCAAAGAGGCCGCCTCGCTGCTGACACGCTACAACATCAATGCCCTGCCGGTGATGAAAACGGAAGAAACCGGAGCCGGCCCCCGACTGGCAGGCTATATCACCCGGCAGGTGATCGAAAAGGCGATCTACCACCGGCTGGAATCGGTTCCGGTGGCCGAATACATGAACACCGAGGTCGCCATGGTCGGCCCGGACGCCCGCCTGGAGGAAATCCAGGAGAAGATCATCGAAAACAAACAACGCCTGCTTCCGGTGGTGGACGGCGAGGTCCTCGTCGGTGTCATCACGCGGACGGACCTGCTCAACGTGCTGGTGCGTCGATCCAGGCCGGAGGGCAATCGTTTTCCAGACCCGATGGAGGAGACCGTTCAGGCCCGGACGCGCAACGTCGTGAAATTCATGCGGGAGCGGATGAACCGAAGACTGCTGGAAACGCTGAAGGCCATCGGCGAAACCGCCGAGCGCATCGACTATCGCGCCTATGTGGTGGGGGGGTTCGTACGGGATCTGTTTTTGTATCGGAAAAACGAAGATCTCGATATCGTGATCGAGGGCGACGGCATCGCTTTCAGCAAGGAGTATGCACGGATGGTCGGTGCC
Organism: Desulfobacteraceae bacterium; assembly: GCA_022340405.1. Lineage (GTDB taxonomy): Bacteria > Desulfobacterota > Desulfobacteria > Desulfobacterales > JAJDOA01 > JAJDOA01. Next base: position 9,185 of record JAJDOA010000346.1, read on the forward strand.
CGGCTTCACACCCACGAAAAGTTCGGTACGGCCGTCATCATTTTTCCCGACGGATTCAAGATCGATGTAGCCACGGCACGCATGGAGTATTACCCCTTCCCGGCGGCGCTGCCCACGGTGAGGATGAGCTCCATCAAGCTGGACCTCTTTCGGAGGGACTTCACCATCAACACCCTGGCCATCCAGCTCAACCCCAATCGCTTCGGTATGTTGATCGATTTTTTCACGGCTATGCGGGATCTCAAGGAAAAGGTCGTCCGAGTGCTGCACAGTCTCAGCTTCGTGGAGGATCCGACCCGCGTGTTCCGGGCCATCCGGTTCGAAAAACGGTTCGGCTTCACCATCGGCAAACTGACACTGGGCCTGATCGAAAATGCCGTTCGAATGGACTTTTTCAAGCGGCTCAGCGGACGTCGGGTCTTTGCCGAGCTGCGGCTGATCCTCTCCGAGGAAAACCCGGTCCCCGCTCTGCAGCGCCTGGCGGAATTCCGCTTGCTGGAGAGGCTCCATCCGGCACTGGACCTGGACGAGAACAAGCTGGCGCTGCTCACCAGCACCCAGAACGTGCTCTCCTGGTATGATTTGCTTTTTCTGGAAGAATCCTATAAGAAGTGGGCCGTTTATTTTTTGGCCCTTACGCGCGGTTGCGACCCCTCGACCTCTGCGGAAATCTGCGAACGGTTCGAGCTGGCCCCCCGCCACCGGAAACTGTTCGTCGAGAACCGCTTGCAGGCCGAAAGAAGCCTTCTTTGGTTGCAGCGGGAACGTCAGCTCACCGCCAGTAAGGTATATCGAAAGCTGGTCTCCCTGCGCATCGAGCTGGTTCTGTTCATGATGGCCGCCACCGAGCTTACCCGCATCAAGCGTGCCATTTCCCAGTACATTACGCATCTGCGGTACGTCCGCATTTCCGTAACGGGAAAGGACCTGAAGGACCGGGGACTGGAGCCGGGTCCCATGTACCGGCAAATCCTCGATGCGGTACAGGATGAGAAGCTCAACGGGAAGCTGGCTTCGAGGAAAGAGGAAATGGCTTTCGTCGACCGGATGATTGCCTCCTGAATCGATTCCATCACAGCATTGCGGAGACGACTGGATGACACCGAAAAAGCGAATCCTCAGCGGCATGCGCCCCACAGGCCCCCTTCATCTGGGCAATCTTCACGGGGCGCTGGCCAACTGGGTTCGAATGCAGGAAGAGTACGACTGTTTCTTTTTCATTGCGGACTGGCATGCGCTGACCAGCGACTATGAGGACACCTCCCGGATCTCCGGATACAGGCGTGAACTGATGCTCGATTGGCTGAGCGTAGGCCTGACGCCCGAAAAAAGCACGATGTTCGTGCAGTCCCTGATAAAAGAGCATGCCGAGCTGTACCTGATCCTCTCCATGATCACTCCGGTGCCATGGCTGGAGCGAAACCCCACCTACAAGGACCAGATCGTCCAACTCAGCAACAAAGACCTGTCCACGTTCGGGTTTCTGGGGTATCCTGTCCTTCAGGCTGCGGACATCATCATGTACAAGGCCCAGGGCGTACCGGTCGGCGCCGACCAGGTGCCGCACGTGGAAATCACCCGGGAGATCGCCCGACGCTTCAACTACCTGTACGGCAAGGTGTTTCCGGAACCCGATGCGATCCTCACGCCCACACCGAAGGTTCTCGGCTGGGACCGCAGAAAGATGAGCAAGAGCTACGACAACGCCATCTACCTGTCGGAATCCCCGGAGGACATCCGCAAAAAGGCGGCCCGCTACATCACCGACCCCGCCCGGATGCGCAAGAGCGATCCCGGAAATCCGGACGTATGCAACGTGTTCGACTACCACAAGATCTATTCCGATCCGGATACCGTCGAAGACGTCGACCACAAATGCCGAAACGCCCTGCGGGGTTGTGTGGAGTGCAAAAAAATCATGGCCGACCGCCTCGTGGCCTATCTGGAACCCATACGGGAAAAGCGCAGATACTACGAGGAGAACATGGACCGGGTGGATGAGATCATCGCCACGGGTAGTGACCTGGCTCGGCAGGTGGCCGAAAAAACCATGGCGGAGGTCCGTTCGGTGTTGAAGATTTAGGGACTGTCGCACCCTACGCTGGATGAACGAGCACCGCCGAACTTTCGCAGCGCATCCGAGCGCCGAAGGGGCCGGCGGCAATCGGAAGGGGTGACCGGTGGAGCGGACACCATCGGATTCGTGGATGGAAGATGAAGCGTTGGGACCGGAGGACACCTACCGGGTCCGTTTGGACGGCGTGTTCGAGGGGCCCATGGATCTGCTCGTACACCTCATCAAAAAGCACGAGTTGGACATCTATGACATCCCCATCGCAATGATCACCGACCAGTACCTGGCCTATCTGGAATGGATGCAGGCCATGAACATCGACTTTGCCGGTGAGTTTTTGCTGATGGCCTCCACCCTCGCGCACATCAAGTCGAGGATGCTGCTGCCCGTCCATGGCGGGGAAGACGATGAGGACGAGGACCCCCGCTCGCAGATCACACGCCCGCTGCTGGAATATCTGAAGATGAAAAACGCAGCGGAAATGCTGGCCGAACGCCCTCTGCTGGGCGACGGCACCTTCGTTCGCAGGACCGACACCAAAGCGTTCATCGACGAAGCCGAAGGGGAAATGATCCAGGTCGGCTTGTTCGAGCTTATCGACGCTTTCCAGCGGATCTTGCAGAACGTCTCCCCCGACCAAAAGGTGGCTCTGACCGCCGACGGGATCTCGGTCAAAGACCGGATCAACCAGTTGGTGGATGTTCTGGAAGAAAGCGGCTCGATTACTTTCGAGGAGCTCTTTCCCGAGGGAGCAAACCGCGCGGATATCATCGTCACCTTTCTCGCGCTTCTGGAAATGGTGAAAATCGAATTGATCCGGGTGGTCCAGCATGTCCAATCCGGCATCATGCGGATTTTTTACCTTTAGGGGCTGTTTCTAAATTTGTATTTTGGTTCCCCGGCTAAAACCCGGGATCTGCGACAGGAATACGGCCGTATTTCGAGGACTGAAAACGAGAACCCGACGCCGAGACTTGTCCGCCTCAGGCGGGTTGGGCCAAAAGACAATGTAGAAACAGCTTCTATCGGAGTGTAGGATTTCAACGCCAAGGGCCGGCGGCCATGGAGAACCTGAAAAACATCATCGAATGTCTGCTTTTCGTAGCCGAAGAGCCGCTGTCGGTGTCCGCGATCAACCAGGTGGTGGACATCGCCGATCCCCCGGAGATCCGCCAGGCCCTGAAGTCTTTGATGGAGGACTACCGAGAGCGCAACGGCGGCTTTGTTCTCAAGGAGGTCGCCGGCGGATTTCAGTTTCGGACGCGGCCGGACTACACCGAATGGATCAAGCGCTATCTTCGTCCGAATCCGCCCCGGCTGAGCAAGGCCGCGCTGGAAACCCTGGCCATCATCGCCTACAAACAGCCCATTATTCGCAGCGAGGTGGAGGCCATCCGCGGCGTTGACTGCGGAGGGGTGCTGCGCTTGCTCATGGAGCGCAAGCTGATCCGGATTCTGGGCCGAAAGGAAATCCCCGGACGCCCACTGATCTACGCTACCACCAAATTGTTTCTGGAGGTCTTCGACCTGAAGGACCTCAAGGATCTGCCCACACCCAAGGAAATCGAGGAACTGACGCAGTCTGCAATGGACGGGCAGGCTCAACCCGCGGCATCCGAAGATGCGGAGGCCGAAAAGGCCGGGAAAGCCCAAACCTCGGAGCCGGAGGCCGAAACGCCGGCAGACCAAGGTGACGACACGGCCGGGGCGCCGAAAAACGAACCCATCCCTTCCGGAAATTCCGAAGAGGGAAAAAATCCTTGACGCAATAGGGTAAAGTATCTATATAGCTAAAATTAATCTTGAAAACGACAGGCTCCCGGAACCCCAAGGAGATGGTATGAATCGATCCGATCTGATCAACTCCCTCAAGGAAGAAGCCGACCTGAGCAGAAAAGCCGCCGAAAAGGCTGTGGATACGTTCTTCGGGGCCATCGAGCAGAGCATGATCGAGGGCAACCGGGTGGAGATCCGGGGTTTTGGCAGTTTCACGGTGAAAAAGTACAAGTCCTACACGGGGCGCAACCCCAAAACCGGGGACAAGATCTCCGTACCCCCCAAGAAGCTCCCTTTTTTCAAGGTGGGGAAAGAGCTCAAGGAGATCGTCGACAGCTAGCCGAAACGGGCGGTTAACTCAGCGGGAGAGTGCTACCTTCACACGGTAGAAGTCACAGGTTCAAATCCTGTACCGCCTACCATATTTTCGAGAAAAAGGCCGGGTCTTCGCCCGGCCTTTTCTATTGGCACTGCAAGCCTAGAGCATTTGTCAAAAGTATGTTCCGATTGGAACGGCCTTTTCTTGCTTTTCGTAGGGGCGGGGTTGATCCCCGCCCGTTCGGGGTAGGTGATCCCATCAGCGGGAGGGGATAAACCCCTCCCCTACGGTTCAAGCGAA
>JAJDOA010000352.1 GCA_022340405.1 Desulfobacteraceae bacterium
AAAAAAGGGCGCTCAGAACCCATCCCTGGAGTCGGCCCCAGGTCTTGGGCAGAATCCAGCCGTGGTGCAGCGGAACTCCAGCCGCCAGCGACTTGAAGGACGCAAACCACTTGCCTATCGATGCCATGGCCGCTCGTTTCCTTTGGGGGTGGATCCCCGCGCGGGACGGGAGTGGGTTTTATCGCAGCCGAGAGCAGAGAATCATAGCCGACTTGCCTCTCGGGGTCAAAAGGCGGTGGCTGGAAGCGAGTGCAAAAAGGGAAAGGAGGCCCCCGAGCGGGGTGCGCTGCAATCGGATACGTGCAGGCTTCTCCGGGGATTCGCTTTGTGATATGATTTCGGGCAAAAGCCGACGGTGTCGATAGAAGCGATCTCAAAATTAGGCTTTTCGTTCCCCGGGGTAAACCCGGTATCTTCGACAAGGTCAAGGAGGATCCGCGTTTCCATCCGCCCCGGTTGCACCGGGATCTGCGACAGGCATTCTGCCGGTTTTCGAGGACTGGAAACGAGGACCCGACGCTGAGATTGGGCCAAAAGACAATTTTGAAACAGCCTCTAATCAACAGGCAAAGCTGCAGGTGTGGCATGAAACGGTTGCGGTTGCTTCTGATATGGGTGTTGGGGGCTGCTGGGATCTCGGCGATGGCATCGGTTCCGGCATGGACCGTTGGCGCGAACCCGGGGGGCGGGGCTCCGGTTTTCGTCATTCCCATCTCCGGGACAGTGGAACCCGCCATGGCCGCATTTTTGCAGCGGACGTTGCGCGACATCGAGGGTCGCCCGGCGGCCCTGATCGTTGTGGAGATGGACACGTTCGGCGGCCGGGTGGACGCCGCTCTGGAAATGGTGGACACACTGGTTCACGGGCCGAAGGCGAAGACGGTGGCGCTGGTGACGCAGAAAGCCATCAGTGCCGGCGCCCTCATCGCACTGGCCTGCAACCGCCTGGTGATGCGCCACCACACCACCATCGGAGATTGCGCCCCGATCATCTATTCCCAAGAGGGTCCCAAGATGGTGGGGGAAAAGTTCCAGTCCCCGTTGCGGGCCAAGTTTCGGACGCTGGCGAGGAGAAACGGATACCCAGTGGCCCTGGCCGAGGCCATGGTGACCGCCGAGATGGAAGTGCTCGCCGTTACCATCGACGGTGAAACCCGATACATGGAAGCCCAGGATTTCGAGGAGCTGGACGAGGAGACCCGCCAGCGCGTGGAATCAAAAAGCACGGTGGTGCCGAAGGGGGAGTTGCTGACCATGGACGACGCCGAGGCCCGGCAGTTCGGGTTTTCCTCCATGAGCGTCTCCGGCCTGGATGAGATGCTCGAAAGGATGGAGCTTTCCGGTCACCCGGTGGAGCGTCTCGATCAGAGCTGGTCCGAGAGCCTGGTGCGCACCATCGCCTCCATCGCCCCCATTCTCATGGCCATCGGACTGGCCGCGCTGTACATGGAATTTCAGGCACCGGGATTCGGCGCTCCCGGAATCATCGGGATTCTGGCCCTCGGTCTCGTTTTCTTCAACCAGTATCTGGTGGGACTGGCCGACTATACCGAACTGCTGCTCATCGTCATCGGCCTCCTGCTGCTGGGTTTTGAAATGTTCGTCATCCCGGGATTCGGGATTGCGGGCATCACGGCCCTGCTGGTCATCAGCGCCGGCCTGCTGCTGTCTTTGCAGGATTTCGTTCTGCCGGATCCGGAATTTCCCTGGCAGCAGGAGCTTATGATCCGTAACCTGACCCAGGTGCTGGCAGCTGTTGTCGCGGCCATCGTCGCTTCCATCGTGGGCGTTCGCTACCTGCTGCCAAAAAGCTCGCGGCTGGTTTCAGGCCCCTATTTGGACGCAACGCTGCAAGAGGCCCGGGATCTCTCCGACCAGACCCGAACGGTGCAGGTGGGCGACACGGGCCTGGCGCTCAGCTTCCTGCGTCCTTCCGGCAAAGCCGATATCTCCGGCGAACTGCTGGATGTGATCTCCGAGGCCGAATTCATCGAAAAGGATACCCCTATCCGCGTCGTCGATGTCCGCGGAAACCGCATCGTCGTGGAAAGGAAAGCCGATTGATGGACGGGCAACTGGTCATTGCCGTCGTGCTGCAGGCTGTGGGCGTGCTGGTGGTTTTTGCCGAGATCTTTCTGCCTTCAGGCGGAATTCTCTCGATCATCGCCGTGGGCTTGTTCGGCTGGTCTTTGTATCTGTGTTTCGCGGAAGTTTCCACCCAAGCGGGCATGGTGATGCTGGCCGTGGATGCGGTGCTGCTGCCCGCGCTGGTGATTCTGTCCCTCAAGCTGCTGGCACGCTCTCCGGCGACTTTGCGCGCCGAGCTCTCCAGCGAGGGGGGATATTCTTCGCAATCACCGGAACTGGCAGAATACGTCGGCAAGGAGGGCACCGCCCTATCCGACCTGCGCCCGTCTGGGGTGGCCCGCATCGAGGGGCGGCGGGTTGACGTCGTCACTCGAGGGGAATATGTGGAAAAGGACGCCGCCGTCATCGTATTGACGGTCAGCGGCAACCGGGTGGTCGTAAAGGCCGCCTCATCCGGCTGAGCCCGTGTGCCCCACGATGGACGATCCCGTCGTAGGCAGCGGGCATCCATCGGGCATTGTTGATTGCAGCACGGCAAGCGGCGGGGAATGCCCTCGCTGACGCCGGTTCGAGGGCGGCCGGACATCGGACGGCGCGCCGGCACGAGCGATCAGCGTGTGGGCGTGGTCCATGTCTGGCCGTGTCTTCTGTGCATTTTGTCGCGAGGGGAGCCCCTCCCGAGGCATCATCGCTCCAACGAGAAGGAGACAAGCATGGAAATCTACACCATTTTTCTCATCGTCATGGCCGTGGCGGCGATCGTTCTGCTCTATTTCGTAGGCTCCGCCCTCTCGTTGTGGATACAGGCGCTGGTCAGCGGTGCGCGGGTGGGGATCTTCAACATCGTGTTCATGCGGTTCCGAAAAGTCCCTCCCAAAATGGTGGTCAACTCCAAGATCATGGCGGTCAAGGCAGGGTTGGACATCGACACCGACGCCCTCGAGTCCCATTTCCTGGCCGGGGGCAATGTAGACCGCGTGATTCAATCTTTGATCGCCGCGGACAAGGCCAACATCGAGCTCACCTTCAATCGGGCGGCGGCCATTGACCTGGCCGGAAGGGACGTGCTCGAGGCCGTGCAGATGAGCGTCAACCCCAAGGTGATCGAAACCCCCATCGTGGCGGCCATGGCCAAGGACGGCATTCAGCTCAAGGCCATCTCCCGGGTGACGGTTCGCGCCAACATCGACCGCCTGGTCGGCGGCGCCGGAGAGGAGACGATTCTGGCCCGGGTGGGCGAGGGCATCGTGACCACCATCGGTTCGGCCGAAAGCCACAAGCACGTGCTGGAAAATCCGGACACCATATCCAAACGTGTACTGGAAAAGGGTCTGGATGCGGGAACGGCATACGAGATTCTGTCCATCGACATTGCCGATGTGGACGTGGGCAAGAACATCGGAGCGGAACTGGAAACGGACCGGGCCGAGGCGGACAAGAAAATCGCCCAGGCCAAGGCCGAGGAGCGCCGGGCCATGGCCTTTGCCGCCGAGCAGGAAATGCGGGCCCGCGTGGAGGAGATGCGGGCCAAGGTCGTGGAGGCAGAGGCGACCATCCCCATGGCCATTGCATACGCCTTCAAAAAAGGGCAGCTGGGGGTGATGGACTACTACAAGATGAAAAACATCCTGGCCGACACCCAGATGCGGGAGACCATCGGCACGCCGGAGGAAAGGGAAGACCAGGAATAGCCCGCGGCAAGGCAACCGTTTGTCAGATGGAGAGATGCGGATGAAAAATCTGATTCCTCTGCTCGTATTTTTGGCGTTCGCCGCGTTGGTGGGCGGCAATTTCGCCTTTTTCCTTTTTCTAATTGTCGTTATCATCGTGGCGACGGTCCTGCGCAAGGTGGCCGGGAAGGCCAGCCGGGATGGATCCGGAAAAATCCCGGCATGGAAACAGAAGCTCGATCAGGCGTTTGCGGAAATCCGAAAGGAGATGGAGGCCCGAACCACCGCTTCACCCGAGAAAGGGACGGTATGGCAGGAACTGATGGGCGAAGCGTCGGAAACGGAAGCGGAGACGGAGGCGTTCGAGGACCTTGATCTGGGTCCCCTTCCGGAGCCCGAGGCCGCCCCGCGGAGATCCCGCATAGAGACCATGGCCCCCCCCCCCACGGTGAGAGCGGATTCCCGGAAAGAGACGCTCAAGGTCCGCGAAGCTGCCGTTCCGGCACGGCCGCGGCGCCGCCGGAGAAGATTCTCTGCGCGGAGGACTTCGCTGCAGGAGGCCGTGGTCTGGTCCGAAATCCTCGCTCCTGCGCTGGCACTGCGGGAAGAGGCGGAGCACAGGTGGTAAAGGAGTATCGCGTCATGGAAGCCGAAGAAGTCTGTAGCGTGCTGCAAAAATGCGAGTTTTTTGAAAACCTCAGCCCGGAGGACATCAAGCGGATCGCTGCGATCTGCGCCGAGGCGTCTTTCGAGCCGGGCGAGGCCGTATTTCAGCAAGGGGATTACGGAGAGCACCTGTACGTGATCGCCTCCGGCCAAATCGCCCTGGAGCGCTCCGTCGATTTGGGCCAGCGCAAGGGCAACGTGGTCATCGGATCCCTTGGCAAAGGAAGGGTGACCGGTAGTTGGTCCACCCTTCTGGACGAACGGCATGTTCTTATGTCCTCGGCGATATGTCGCAAGCCGACGAAGGTACTGGCTATGAAAGGTGCGGATCTCCGGAGGATCATGGTGAGCAATCTTCCCCTCGGATTCAACGTTATGGAACGGTTCTGCTTTTTGCTTCGAGATCGGATTCAGGCCGCATACGGCGCTATGGAGAAAATCTGAATGGAGGAGAAACTCACGCCGGAGGAATCGGCGATCCTGGAGGAGCTGCGACAGAGCATCCGAGGCGACGACAGCCAGCGAAGCCGGCTGATCCCCATTCTGCAAAAGGTGCAGGAACGCCTGGGCTACCTTCCCCCGGAAGCGGTGAAAATGGTGGCCGACCACCTGGCGGTTCCGCTGTCCGAGGTGTACAGCGTCGCCACCTTCTACAATCAGTTCCGCTTTCACCCGCCCGGCAAATATCCCATCAAGGTTTGCATGGGCACGGCATGCCACGTGCGCGGCGGAGAGATCATTCTCGAAAATTTCGAACGGAAACTCGAGATCAAGGAGGGGGAGACCACCGAGGACCGGGAATTCAGCATCGAGCGGGTGGCCTGCGTCGGTTGCTGCGCGCTGGCCCCCGTGGCGCTGGTGGGCGAGACCGTGCACGGGCATATGGCACCCAGCAAAGTGGAGGGCCTGTTCACCCGCATTCAGGTTCAAAAAGAAATCGAAGAAAAGAGACGGAAAAAAGATGGATCCGAATGAGACGCCGCAGTGCCGGCGGAACCTGGAGGCCTTGCAAGCCAAAGCGGCCGAAAAGCGACGGGAAAAGGAGGCGGCGCCGGTGCCGGTCATTCATATCGGTTCGGCCACCTGCGGCATAGCCGCCGGTGCCCTGGACACCCGGCAGGCCTTTCAGGAAGCGCTGGCCGAACGCGGCATCGAAGCCCGCATCCACACCGTAGGGTGTGTGGGGCACTGCTATGCCGAACCGGTGGTGATCATCGATCACCCGGATTCCGGGTTTCCCCCCATTTTCTACCACGAGGTGACACCCGGAAAGGCCAGGATGCTGGTCAAGCTGTTCCTCGAGCAGGGGGACCCCCGCTTCGAGCACATCTACGGCGCCACGATCGAAAATGATATGATCCCGTGGGTGCAGGAGTTCCCGAGATTCTCCATGGAACACCGACTGGTGATGGACCGTTGCGGGCGCATCGACCCGGAGGACATCTTCGAGTATCTCGATGACGGAGGTTACGCAGCGCTGGCCGCTGCCCTGGAAACGGAGCCCTCCGATATCGTAGCGGAGATAGGCGCCGCCGGCCTCAGGGGAAGGGGCGGTGCGGGGTTCCCCACAGCAAAAAAATGGTCCTTTGCCGCCGCGACCGACGGCGAAAAGTTCGTGATCTGCAATGCCGACGAGGGGGACCCGGGGGCCTACATGGACCGCACGATCCTGGAGAGCAACCCGCATCAGGTTCTGGAGGGGTTGGCCATCTGCGCCTACGCCGTGGGCGCCAGCCGGGCGATGGTTTATGTGCGCGCCGAGTACCCGCTGGCCGTGCGGATCGTAACCCGGGCCATCGAGCAGGCCCGCAGTGAAGGGATCCTGGGTGAATCCGTCCTGGGCAGCGGATTCCGTCTCGATATGGAGGTGTTCCAGGGCTCCGGCGCTTTCGTCTGCGGGGAGGAAACCGCTTTGATCCGCTCGATGGAGGGATTTCGCGGCATGCCGGTTCACCGCCCCCCGTACCCCGTGGAGGCCGGACTGTTCGGACGGCCCACGGTGATCAACAACGTGAAGACCCTGGCCTCCGTGCCGCCCATCCTGGAAAACGGCGCCGAAGCCTACCGAAGTGTTGGAACGGCGGATAGCCCGGGAACGGCCATTTTCTCGGTGGTCGGTGACGTGGTCCACCCCGGATTGGTGGAAATCCCCATGGGCACCACCCTGCGCACCCTGATCTACGACGTCTGCGGCGGCATCGCGAAGAAGAAGAGCTTCCGCGCCGTTCAAATCGGGGGACCCTCGGGCGGCTGTCTTCCGGAGTCGTTCCTGGACACCCCTATCGACTTCGACTCTCTGATTGAGGCGGGAGCCATGATGGGATCCGGGGGCATGGTGGTCATGTCCGAGGACAGCTGTGTGGTCAACGTATGCCGCTATTTTCTGGAGTTTACGCAAAAGGAGTCGTGCGGCCGGTGCACCTTCTGCCGGATCGGTACCCGGCACATGCTCGAAATTCTCAACCGGCTCACCTGCGGCGAAGCCGTAGAAGAGGACCTGGAGCGGCTGGAAAACCTCGCCCATGACATCCGGGAGGGTTCCCTGTGCGGGCTCGGCAAGACGGCACCCAATCCGGTACTGACCTCCCTCCGCTACTTCCGGGAGGAATACGAAGCCCACGTGCGGGAGGGAAGGTGCCCCGGCATGATGTGCCGTCCGCTCATCGCCTACTACATCGAGTTGGACAAGTGCGCCCGCGGGTGCGACGCCTGTGTTGGCTGCTGTCCCACCGACGCGGTGTTCACCACCAGCACGCGGAAAAAGGGAATCGACTTGGAGCTGTGCGTCAAGTGCGGCGAGTGCATGGTCGCGTGCCCGCCGGAATACGATGCGGTGCGGAAAATCTCACCGGCCCACCTCGCGCCGGTGGTGGAACGGTCTCCGAAGCGGGACAAGGAAGCAAAGGACAAGGCATGACGGTAACGCTCACCGTGGACGGAAAAGCGCTGCAGGCGGAGGCGGGAAGCAACCTTCTCGAGGTGTGTCTGGAAAACGGCATCACCGTACCAAACCTCTGCCATCTGCCGGGACTGGAGCCACCACCGGCCGCATGCCGCCTCTGCTTTGTCGAGCTGGAGGGAATCGATGCCCCGGTCACCTCGTGCACGGTCCCCGTTTCCGATGGGATGGTCGTGCACACCGATACGGACCGGGTCCGCCGGCTGCAGCGAAGCGCCCTGCGGTTTCTGCTCTCGGTGCACGACGTGGACTGCAAAAACTGTCACGCCAACCACCACTGTGCACTCCAGGACCTGGCCCGGTTTCTCAAAGTCGGGCTCAAACCCCGAGGCCTCTCGATTATTCTCAAGGAGCCGGAGGTCGACGACGACCATCCGTTCATCCGGCACTACCCCAATCGCTGCGTCCTCTGTGAGCGCTGTCTGCGCACCTGTCACGATCGACACGGGCACTCCCCCCTGGCGCTGTCGGGCAGGGGGTTCGACACCGTGATCCGCTGCTTTGCCGACACGCCGGAGGATGCGCAGCCGTGCCAATCGTGTGCCGCATGCGTGGATGTCTGCCCGGTGGGCGCCCTGGTATTGAAAACGGGTTGATCGAAGGTCCCCGGCTTGACAATGCGTCGAATGGATGCCATCTTAGCAGATCTTTTCAGGGCTGGGGGTGCAGAAATATCCGATGAGAATGCTGGTGTACAATATCCGCTATGCGGCGGGAACAGGTAGGCGTTTCCATTTCCCGTTTCCGGGCAGCGGCTACGTGAAGGACACCGGCGAAAACATGAAGAAAATCACCCGCTTCATCCGGTCCGTTGGGGCGGATATCGTCGGTCTGGTGGAAGTGGACACCGGATCCTACCGGGCCCGACGCCAGAATCAGGCATCTGAGCTGGCCCGGCAGCTGAAATTCGAAGCCGTTCACGGCACCAAGTACGGACGTAGCTCCATGACCGCCCGCCTGCCAGTGCTCTCCAAGCAAGGCAATGCCGTGCTCACCAACCGGCGAATCGTCGACCGCCGATTTCGGTATTTGAACAACGGGGTCAAGCGTCTGGTCATCGAACTGGAACTGGATGATCTGAACCTTTTTCTGGTCCATCTTTCGCTGAAATACAAACACCGCCAGCACCAGCTTTCCGAGCTGAGCCATTGGGTTCGAGGGAGCGGAAAGCCGGTCATCGTGGCCGGAGACTTCAACGTGTTCCGCGGGGAGAGGGAACTGGATGTTTTTCTTGCGAAAACCGGACTGCAAAACGCCAACTGCAACGGGTTTCCCTCCCATCCCAGCCGGGCCCCCAAACGCCAGCTGGACTATATCCTTCACAGCCCGCAGATTGTCGCCACGGATCTGCAGATACCCAGCGTCACTTATTCCGATCACGTCCCCCTGATATGGGATTTCCAGCTGCAGTAACCATCGGCACCGCCGCGGCTGCCAGAGATGCGAAACACGGCCCGGGTACCGCGTGCCCCGCTGCCCCGGCAAAGAGGGGCCGGCCGATCCGCCCCCCACACACAAGGCCGGGTCCCTGACTCATGTCGAAACCAAAACGAAAGGACCGCGACCGCAGGCGGCGCTGGGCCGCCCGGCTCGGCAAGGGGGCCCTGGCAGCGGCGGGTGCTCTGCTGGCCCTAACCCTTCTGCAGGTGGCACTGCTTCGCTGGTGGGACCCGCCGTTTACGGTGGACATGCTGTGGCAGGCCTGCGGCGGCTGGCTGCGTTCGGAGCCATACCGCAAGCCGGTGTGGTTGTGGCGGGACCTGGAGCGGATATCGCCGCACCTGCGCAAAGCGGTTCTCGCCGGAGAGGACCAGCGGTTTTTGCGTCACGAAGGATTCGATTTCATTGAAATCCGCAAGGCCTTCGGCGATCTGCTGGAAAACGGAAGGGTTCGCGGCGCCAGCACCATCAGTATGCAGACTGCCCGCAGTGTGTTTCTTCCCCGAAGCCGAACGGTCCCTCGAAAGCTGGCGGAAGCCTATTACACCCTGCTGGTGGAGTGGATGTGGGGAAAACGCAGAATTCTCGAAATCTACCTCAACACCGTGGACTGGGGCGACGGGATTCAGGGTGCCGAGGCCGCATCCCGACGCTACTTTCGAAAGCCGGCCCGCGACCTCACGAAACGGGAGTCTGCCCTGTTGGCATCGATTCTGCCCAACCCCCACCTTTTTCCCCCGGACCCTTCCCGGGCATATGTGAAACATCGATTCCGCCAGATCCGGGCGGACATGGAGAAAATGCCCGTGGTCAACTAGTGTTCTGTCCCACAAGTTACGGGTATAAGGATAGGGTCTCGTGTTGCGTCAAGCCAAAGGCGTCGATCCACAAAGCACGAAATTCGAATATCGAAATTCGAATGTTCAACACAGTTTAGCACACGGATTCGACATCATAATGCGATCCGTTGTTTCGGTCATTGGATCATTCGTGCTTCGAATTTATTTC
>JAJDOA010000367.1 GCA_022340405.1 Desulfobacteraceae bacterium
CCGGTGTTAGAAAACCGTTGGCGATCGGCATATTTCCAAAGTGCAAAAAAGGCGTGAATTCCGATTGGCAAATTCGGCAAGTGTTCATAGGAGCATTCTCATCCTTTTTTCCCATAGTGGATTCGAGAACCGATCTCGAAATTGTCTTTTCGCCCCGCCTCCGCGTCGGGTCTTCGTTTCCGGTCCTGGCAATAAAGCCGTAGGCGTGTCGAAGATTCCGATGACAGCCGGAAAGGTTGGAAACTCGAATTCTACCCGACCCTAAAGGGAAACCCAAATGTCGAGTTCGATTCTATTGTCGGCGTCATTACCGAAATCGAATTCTTCCTTGTGTCCCTTAGGCCAAAATCTTTCGCATACGCCTGGGAATCGTCAGACGAATCTATCTCGCCACCAGAGCGCGGAGCTTCACTATACCGCAGGCACCACCGGTAATCAATTGTCGTGACCTAGTATCCGGGGGGAAAGTGCCGGCTCCGATCCCGGATCCCTCAGCTCTGCACCTTCTCTCCATGCTTCGACCGGCCCCTCAGGCTGGCCCTGCAGATGGAATGACTGCCGAAACGGGCCGCAATCCGGTCCATGGTTTTTTCCACAGCCTCCCAGGAGCGATCTTCGGAAGCCGTTTCACCAAAAAGATTTTGCTGCCGGGGCGTATCTCCGGATTGGAGACCGGCGGCCCCGACGCCCACCAGGCGCACGGGCGAGTCCAGCGGATAGGCGTCCAGCAGTCTCTCCGCTTCCCGGTAAACGGCCTCGGCGGACTGAACTGCGAACGGAAGGGTGATGCTGCGTGTACGGAGCCGGAAGTCGGCATGTTTGATCTTCAGCACCACGACCCGGGCACGGAGCCGATGCCGCCTCAGCTGGCGGGCCACCTCCTCAGCGTGTACCAGAAGCCGTTGCCGGAGAAACGATCGATCCCGCGTATTTTCCGCCAGGGTTTCTTCGGAGCTGTGGGATTTGGCAGCCGTTTCCGTCACCACGGGGGAGTCGTCCCGACCCTCAGCCAGCTCCTTTAGACGTTGCCCGTATTTCCCCAGCCGTGCGACCAGCAACTTTTCGGGGATTTTTCGTACATCCCCCATGGTTCGGATCCCCATTTCGTGCAGAACAGGAAGGGTTTTTCCTCCGATACCGGGTATCTTTTCCACCGGCATGTTTTCGAGAAAAGTTTCAACCGCCTCCGGGCGAATCACGGTGAGGCCGTCTGGCTTGTGGAGATCCGAGGCAATTTTGGCAAGAAATTTCACCGGGGCCGCACCCACGGAGCAGGTCAGGCCGACGGTCCGGTAGACTTTTGCTTTGATGGCGGCCGCTGTTCGTTCCGGAGTACCGTGCAGCCTTTCGCAGCCGGATACGTCCAGGTAGGCTTCGTCTATGGACACGCACTCCACCAGCGGAGAGAAGGTGCCGAGGATGTCCATCACCGCCCGTGACACGGCGGCGTAGCGCTTTCTTCGTGGAGGCACCACCACCGCCTGTGGGCAGCGCCGGAGGGCCTCGAACATGGGCATGGCGGAGTGGACGCCGAATTTTCGCGCCTCGTAGCTGGCCGCTGCGACCACTCCTCGGCCGGAGCGGCCGCCCACCAGCAGGCATTTGCCCTTCCATTCCGGGTGGTCCAGCTGCTCCACCGAGGCGAAAAACGCGTCCATGTCGACATGCAGAATCATGTCATTTCATGCACCAGTGCCATCACCATGGCCTTCGGAAATCCCCTCTGCACCAAGAACCGAAACATCTTCTCCCGCCTGCGTGCGGGATTCGCATCGCGCTGCAGGGAAGGCATTTTTTTTTGCATGCTTTTTCGTCCCGCCTCCCAGAACCCGTCGCTCGCCTCCAGGGCTTCCAGGGTTTCGTCGATTACCTCACCGTCGACACCCTTGCCCCGCAGATGCGCCCGAATCTTAAGGGGACCGTAGCCTTTCCGAATCATTTCCTCCGCCAGCTGGCCGGCGGTCGCCCGGTCGTCCAAATACCGGCGCGCGCAGCAGGAGTCCAGTGTTTCCTCGATCCGTTCCTCGCCCACGCCGCAGGCGCGCAGCTTTCTGCCGAGCTCCCACCGGGTGTGGCTTCGGACGGCAAGATACTGCACCGCCTTCTCCATGGCCCGCTCTCGTGTCCACGCACCTCTCTTCGGGTCAGGCATCGTTGTCTCCCGATGTCAATGACATCTGCCGGGGCACGGTAACCTCGAGGTGGCTTACACTGCGGAACCCCCGGGGCAGCCGTTTGCCTCGTCGTCCCCGCAGTCCAAAGTACGCCTCGAACTGGCCCGGCTTCAGGCTCAAATGCCGTTTTCCCGCATGGACGGTCAGCACCGCATCCGTGGGAAGGGCCTTGCAGCAGACGAGAAGCTCCTTTCCGGCGGCGGCCCGCTTCGGGGGAATCTGGATGATTTTGTTTCCCTTGCCCTTCGATAGGACGGGCAACTCCCCCACGGGAAAGATCAGCAACCGTCCCTCGTTGGTGACGGCTGCAAGCAGGTCGGTCTTCGGTTCCGCAACCGGTTCCGGGGACAGAGGTTCGGCCCCTTTCGGAAGATTCATGACCACCTTGCCGGTTCGGTTTTTGGTGAACAGATCTTCGAGACGGCACAGAAACCCGTAGCCGGCATCATTTATCAAAAGCCACAGCTGCTGCGGGGGACCCATGACAACGGCCCGGAAGGCGGCGCCGGTGGGTGGTGTGAGCCTGCCGGTAAGGGGCTCTCCCTGGCTTCTCGCCGAAGGGAGATCGTGTACCGAAACCGCGTAACTGCGGCCCGTGGAGTCCAGAAACACTGCCGGCTGGTTGCTTCGGCCGCGAGCGGCATCGCAAAACCCGTCTCCCGCACGATAATTCAACCGCTGCGGATCCAATTCGTGTCCCTTGGCGGCCCGGACCCAACCCTTTTCCGACAGGATAACCATGACCGGCTCGACCGGTGTGATGTCGTCCTTTGCCAGTGCCCTGGCGTCGGAGCGTCGAACAATGGGGGATCGTCGTTCGTCGGCATGCTCCTGCGCCGCTTCCCTCAGTTCATCGCAAATCAAATCGTTAAGCCGGCTGCGGGATTGCAGGATTTTCTTGAGCCGACGGCGCTCTTCTTTTCGCTCCTTCTGCTCCTCACGGATCTGGATCTCCTCCAGTTTGGCCAGCCGCCGCAGTCGAAGGTTGAGAATGGCCTCGGCTTGCTCCTGGCTGAGTCCAAAGCGTTCCATTAGAGCCGGGCCCGGCCGGTCCTCCTTCCGGATCACGGCTATGACCTCATCGATGTTGAGAAAGGCGACGATCAGGCCGTCGAGAAGGTGGAGCCGGCGCACCACCGCATCCAGGCGATGGCGCAGTCTTCGCACCACCGTGTCGCGACGGAACTCCAGCCATTCGGACAGCAGCTCCACCAGGGACCTTACCCTGGGACGACCGTCTCTTCCGATGACGTTCAGGTTCACGCGGTAGGATTTTTCCAGATCCGTGGTGGCAAAAAGATGAGACAGCAGCGCCTCCGCGTCCACCCGGTTGGAGCGCGGTACGATAACCAGTCGCGTCGGGTCCTCGTGATCGGATTCGTCCCGTATGTCCACTACCATGGGGAGTTTTTTGGCCTGCATCTGTGAAGAAATCTGTTCGAGCACCCTGGCGCCGGAGACCTGGGGGGGCAGGGCGGTGATGATCAAGTCTCCGTTCTCCCTTTCCCATGCAGCCCGAACCCGTACACTGCCGGTTCCCGTCCGGTAGATTTCGAGCAGCTCTTCTTTCGCCGTAATGATCTCGCCGCGTGTGGGAAAGTCCGGACCCTGAATGTGGCGGCAGAGGTCCTCGACATCGGCCTCCGGATTCTCGACAAGTTCCAGGCAGGCGTCGACCACTTCCCGGATGTTGTGGGGCGGAATGTCGGTGGCCATGCCCACGGCGATCCCGGCGGCACCGTTGAGAAGCACATTGGGAAGGCGGGCAGGCAACACGACCGGTTCCTCCAGCGTGCCGTCGAAATTGGGCATCCATTCCACCGTTCCCTGGCCTAGCTCCGACAGGAGCACGTCGGCATAGCGGGATAGCCGCGCCTCGGTGTACCGCATGGCGGCGAAGGATTTCGGATCGTCCTGGGCGCCCCAGTTTCCCTGTCCTTCAATAAGGGGGTAGCGGTAGGAAAAGGGTTGCGCCATCAACACCATGGCTTCGTAGCAGGCGCTGTCCCCATGGGGATGGAATTTGCCCAGCACGTCGCCCACCGTCCGAGCCGATTTCTTGAATTTCGCCCCTGAGCGCAGGCCCAGATCCGACATGGCATAGACAATCCTTCTCTGCACCGGCTTCAATCCGTCGCCGATGTGCGGCAGGGCGCGATCGAGAATGACATACAGGGAGTACTCGAGATAGGCTTTTTCGGTGAAGGTTTCCAGCGGCAGGCGCTCCAACGCGTCCGTCGTCATGCTGTCACGATGCGTCATGTTCGGTCACTGTCGTTCGGTTTTCGTTGAAAGTGCGGACGGCCGGCTCGAAATCGGGTCCCATGACCCCGTTTTTCTCCAGCCACTGACGACGGTCTCCGGACCGTCGTTTGGAAAGCAGCATGTCCATCAGGCCCTCGGCATGGCGGACGTCCTCGGCCGTCAGTTGAACGAGGCGGCGCGTATCCGGTGCCATGGTGGTTTCCCGCAGCTGGAGCGGATTCATTTCACCCAGGCCCTTGAACCGCTGCACGTTGACCGTTTCGCGGCCGCCGGCAGCCTTTAGCCGCTTGAGAATGGCATCCTTTTCCTGCTCGTCTAAGGCATACTGGACGGTTTTGCCGACGTCGATCCGGTACAGGGGAGGCATGGCAACGTAGATGTGCCCCTTTTCCACCAGCGGGCGGAAGTGCCTCAGGAAAAGGGCGCACAGCAAGGTCGCGATGTGCAGACCATCAGAGTCGGCGTCGGCAAGAATGCAGATCCGATCGTAGCGCAGTCCTTCGAGCTGATCCGAGCCGGGGTCCACGCCGATCGCCGTGGCGATGTCGTGGATTTCCTTGGACTGGAGCACGGAGCCGGATTCCACTTCCCAAGTGTTGAGGATTTTGCCCCGCAGCGGCATGACCGCCTGAAACTGTCTGTCCCTGGCCTGCTTGGTCGATCCGCCGGCCGAGTCCCCCTCCACCAGGAAAAGTTCGCTGCCGCGGGTGTCCGATCCGATGCAATCGGCCAGTTTGCCGGGCAGGGCGGGCCCGTTGACGATCTTTTTCCGGGAGATTTTTTTCCCCGAGCGCAGCCTTCGCTGCGCGTTGGCAATGGCCATTTCGGCCAGCTGTTCTCCCACCTCCGTATGCTGGTTCAGATAGAGGCTGAATGCGTCCTTAACGGCACCGGACACGAAGGTGGCCGACTGGCGGCTTCCCAGACGCTCCTTGGTCTGGCCGGAAAACCGTGGGTCCTGCATCCGGACCGATAGAATGAAGCAGCAACGATCCCAGATGTCCTCGGGGGCCAGCTTGACCCCTCTGGGAACGAGTTTGCGGAATTCGCAGAACTCCCGAATGGAGGCGAGCAGTCCGCTGCGGAACCCGTTGACGTGGGTTCCGCCTTGCGTCGTGGGGATGAGGTTGACATAGCTTTCCGCCACGGTGTCCCCGTTTTCGGCCAACCAAACGACGGCCCAGGAAACCGATTCCTCGTTTCCGCTGGCCTCTCCGACAAAGGGTTTTTCCGGGATGGTCTCACACTGTTGCAGACTGTCGGAAAGATAATCCTGCAGACCGTCCTCATAGCACCACTGATCCTGCTCCCCCGTGGTTTCGTCCAAAAAGAGGATGTGCAGACCCGGGCAGAGAACGGCCTTGGCGCGCAGGACGTGCCGCAGCCGCGGCAGCGAAAAGCGCAGTGAGTCGAAGTAACCCTCGTCCGGCCAGAAACGGATTCGTGTTCCGGTATTTCTGGCCCCTGCGGTTCCCACTTCGCGCAGCGGCTCCGATACCTCCCCCTTGGAGAATGCGATGGCAAACCGCTTGCCGTCCCGGCGGATTTCCAGCTCCACTCGCAAGGAGAGCGCGTTCACGACGGAGACGCCCACCCCGTGAAGCCCTCCGGAAAAGCGGTAGTTCTTGTTGGAGAACTTGGCGCCTGCATGGAGACGCGTCATGATGACTTCCACCCCGCTGACGCCCTCTTCGGGGTGGATGTCCACCGGCATCCCCCGTCCGTTGTCCAGCACAGACAAGGATCCGTCCGCATGCAGGTTCACTTCGATCCGGTCGGCATGGCCGGCAATGGCTTCGTCGACGCTGTTGTCAATGACTTCTTGGGCGAGGTGGTTGGGACGGGAGGTATCCGTGTACATGCCCGGCCTTCGTTTGACGGGCTCCAGCCCGGAAAGAACCTCAATGGATTCCGCTGTGTAGGCGTCGGCTTTCATGGGTTACGATGTCTTCCGTTATGCACGCGGTGGTATGCCGCAGCGTTGGACCGGTGAACCGGTTCATTCCCCCTGGCATGAGTCGAAGCACACGGCAAATCCCTCGGTTCCCAAACGGCACTCGGCTCGTCCATCGGGGCGATCCATTTGGATTTCGACCCGTTACATATCACAACATGGTGTGTTTGAAAATGGAATCTCTACAAGATGTGGATTGAACGTGGATTCCTTCGACAGGGCCGGCTCATGGATGAGCCCCGTGCCGTATCAGGCCTGGGAGCTGGATTCGGCATCCTCCAGGCCCGACACGTCTCGGGGATCGATGCGGCCTGTGACCAGCGGGGAAAACAGGTAGAGAAAACCATACAGCAGCATGACGTATCCGAAAATGGGCGTGAATATGGATATCAGCACGATGGCCAGATTGATGCGCATGAACCATGGACGGCGGTCCATGAAGCGCCCCACGTGGAGGTAGCGGACCGGATACAGATTCATCACCACCGCGGCCAGCAGCAGAAGAAAAAAGCTGAAGACACCCCAAAAGGAAAGCAGTTGGGTTGTGGCGTCGGCGGCTCGTTCGGCCATGATCAGCGGAGATGTCACCAGCAGCGCAGCAGCGGGGGTGGGCATTCCCTTAAAGAATCCGGGAATTGGATGGGGGTCGAAGGTGAAGTAGACCAGCCGGGCGAAACCCAACAAGGCGTAGGCGATGGCGGCCCATTTCAGCGGAAGCCCTTGGACTGCACCGGTATGGATGTCGGACACGACGATATAGAATATCCATGCCGGAGCAATGCAGAAGCTGACGGCATCGGAGATGTCGTCCAAAACGCCTCCGAGGGTGATGCCGAACCGGTTGCTGTTTTCCCGGAGGGGTTCCGTCAGGCCGAGTTTTCTCGCCATGGCCCCGTCCAGCTTGTCGAACACCGCCGCGCCCATTAAAAGAAGATAGGCTTCCCGTACGCGCCCCTGATAGGCAAAAAAAACCGCCAGCATACCCATCATGGCGTTCATGAAGGTCATGGCGTTGGGAAAGAAGGACAGGATCCGGCGGCGCAGCCGGTCGTCTCCCAGGCAGAGCTCGTCCAGGCACATGGTCCCGTATTTCCGGCAGTAGCCGGCCAGCGACCCGAAATTGATGACCAGAAAAATGATCTCGATGAAGAAAAGGCTTCGCAGGCGGATTTCCCCCATCCACGAGATCCAGCCGTAAATCATGCTGGAGGCGTCTGAGGGAACGTAAAAGGCGTACGCGTAGAGCAGTGCCCCCACCGGCGCCGCCACCACCGTGCGGAGGCGTGTGAACTCGGTGTCCTCGGGTTCGGTTCCCTTGCGGATGGCGAATCCGCGCATGAAATGGGCGAAATGGTCCCGGATGAGCACGGTGATGCACAGCATGATGATCAGGATGGCGTGCAGCAGCTCCGTTCGGGAATACTCCGTGGAAACCTGGAGCAGCCGCCACATGGAGCCGGCGGCGACGAGAGGAAAGATGATGGAGTACAGCACCTTGTCCATGATGCGGTCGGCAAGGTGGGCCAGCTTTACCTCGGGATGGAAGCGTGCGGAAAACCAACCGTCCACCAGATCGAAGCACATGGCCACGAACAGGCAGAGCACGCCGGCGGCATAAAGGGATGCCGAGTGCGTCCACATGACACCGATGGCACACAGCATTCCGGTGAATGCGAGCGGTGCACGGCCGTAAACGAGGATGGCAGCCATCCTCTGCGGGATTTTGCCTTTACCGTTCATGGGTTTTCCCATTTCCGTGCCGAGATCACTCTTGTATTTATCGTATCCGGCGTTATGCTATCCCGATCGACAGGAGGCTACGGCGTATCGCCGCCCGAACGGAACCGCCAGCGGCGAATCAATCCCCGACCTGTCAGACAATTGAAAACTCCCCGTAGCAAGCTGCGGGGAATGCCCTACCGGGCGACAGTGCTGCGCAGCCCGGTAATGAAACCTGTTGATTTGAACCGGCAGTAGCGATCGCATTCCCCGGCGATTGTGGCGGGGGTCTTCAATCTCGCGAATCCCGCATCAAACTGCGGGATTCTCTCCCGCTATTGCCGGTTTATGGTACCCGGCCTCTACGAGTACTGTCAAGAAGCACGCGAGCGGGACAGGTAAGCCGGGAATGACCTGCACCAAGCGCTACGGGCGTTCCAGCCCTGGCCCGGACCTGAGGTGACGGATGGATGTTTGGATCGTATCGGCAATCCTTCTGACGACGGTGGTGCTGCTCATCACGGAAAAAATCCCCGTCGATCTCACCGCTATCGGCGTCTTGGCCGCATTGATGATTTTCGGCATTCTAACGCCGACGGAGGCGGTGCAGGGATTCGCCAATCCCGCCGTCATCACGGTGGGGAGCATGTTCATCATCAGCAGGGGCATGATGCGAACAGGCGCCGTGGGGTTCATCGCCGAAAAGGTCATCGACATGTCCAGGGGCAACATGCGTCTGGCCGCAGCCATCACTCTGGTCGTAGTGGCCGTTTCGTCGGCCTTCATCAACAACACGCCCGTGGTCGTTCTCTTCATTCCCATCGTGCTGAGCCTCGGGTGCGAATACGGCATCAGCCCATCCAAACTGTTGATACCCGTATCCTACGCATCGATTCTGGCAGGGACCTGCACGCTCATCGGCACCTCCACCAACATCATCATCAGCGATCTGAGTGTGGCAGCCGGATACAGGGAATTGACCATGTTCGAATTGTCCCCGTTGGGGGTTCCCATCGCCGTCGTCGGGATCCTGTTCCTCCTTTTCGCCGCCCCACGCATCATGCCGGAACATGCCATGCCCACTTGCGACATCAGCAACCGCGATGAACAACGCTATCTCGCCGAGTTCATCATCCCTGCGCAGAGTCCATTGGTGGGCGCGGTCATTTCCCCCCACATGCATCATGAAAAGCGGTCTTTCGAGGTTTTCGAGCTGATCCGCCGTTCCTACATCCATTATCCGGATCGGGAGCAACTCAGCGCTCGTGCCGGCGACACCCTTCTGGTAAAGGCTTCGGCCAACGAAATCGTAGGTGCGCTCTATGACGGATGGTTCGAGGTGCCCCATGCCGAAGAGGGGTTGGATTTTTCCTCTCTGGACACCGAGCCCGTCGTGGTGGAACTCATCATTCCGCCGCAAGCCTCCATCCTGGGTGAGCGCCTGACGGACCTGCCCCTCTTTCGGGATCCCAGCGTTCACATCATCGCCGTGCGGCGGCGGGCGCTTCACTACGTGGAGCAAAAGATTCCCACGATGAAAACCCGCGTGGGCGATATTCTGCTCGTAACCTGCAGCAAGGACAAACTCGATCAAATCCGCGGCGGCAACGATTACATCATCGTCGAGGACATCCACCATGCAATGGTCTTCCAGAGCAAGGCCAAACGAGCGCTGGTGATCTTTCTGGGGGTGATTTTGGCTGCGTCCTTCGGGCTGGCCGATATCATGGTCTGTGCCGTGACCGGTGCATTCCTGATGCTTGTCGGCGGTTGCCTTCCCATTCGCCAGGCCTACCTGGCGTTGCAGGGCAACGTGCTGGTCTTGATTGTCGGTACCATCGCTCTCGGAGCCGCAATGGACAAGACGGGGGCGACCCGCCTGTACGCAGATGCGTTCCTGCTGCTTTTCCGGGATGCGGGCCCGCATTGGGTGCTGTTCGGCATCATCATGCTCACCAGTTTCGGAACTCTTATCCTGAGCAACAACGCCACCGCGGTCTTGGTTCTGCCGGTGGCCATTTCAACGGCCATGAGCCTGGGCGTCGATCCGCGACCCTTCATCATTGCCGTCTGCTTTGGCGCCAGTGCCTGCTTCGCCTCGCCGGTGGGCTACCAGACCAATCTGCTGGTGTACGGCCCGGGAAGCTATCGATTCGGCGACTACCTCAAACTGGGCATACCCTTGAACCTCCTCGTGGTGGCGATGGGCTCTCTGTGCATCCCCCTGATCTGGCCCTTTTAGCGCTTTCCTGAGGGGGCCACGTTGACACGGTAATGGGGACACCCTACATTAGAGCCACCTAGGCGCCAAGACCGGTGATGCGGCCCGGCCCGCTGCGGTGAGAAAAGATCCCCCAGCCCGATGGCCGGGAGTGAAAGAACCTTTCGGAGGAGAATACCCATGCCCAACGGAACAGATGAAGAAAGCGGCGCTGCGATGTCGGAGGCCGACTTTCTCCGCCAGCTGCAGCGCACTTTCGAGAAACTGCCCAATCCGATCGACCTCTACCTGATCTCTGACAAGACACGCGACGACGTGTTCACCCAGACCAATCGGCAAATCGTCCGCGCTTTCCGTGAGTTGAGCGATCGAATTCATTTTCGGGAGTATGACATCAGCCACGACTTTGCCCGGCAGTGGGAGGTGGACAGTGCACCCACGCTGTTGATTTCCCCCGATCGATACGGAATCCGGTGGCTGGGGGCACCCGCCGGGGAGGAGGGCAGAAGTTTTCTGGAAGCTCTTCTCATGGTGGGTATGGGAGAAAGCCGGCTGAGCGAGCAGTCCAAAAAAGTCATGCAGCGGATCGAAGATCCACGAAATGTCCGGGTGTTCGTGAGCCCGAGTTGTCCGTACTGTCCCCAGCAGGTGGTCAACGCCGTCAAGGCCGCCGTTGAAAAGCCGGGCTTGATCTCCGTAGAAATCGTCGACATTCAGAGCCGTCCCGAAATGGCCGACGAGTACGCAGCCCACAGCGTGCCACAGGCTTTTGCCAACGACATTCTCATCGCCCAGGGAGCCCAGCCGGAGGAGGTGTTCGTCTCTTCATTGGAGAAGATGGAGCCCCAGACGATTTTCATCCCCGAAAGCGACGCGGAACGGGTGGAAACCGATCTGGTAATCGTCGGCGGCGGGCCTGCAGGGCTGACGGCAGGCATCTACGCCGAGCGCAGCGGCCTGAAAGCGGCCATCATCGAGAAGGACGCTCTTGGCGGCCAGGTGGCACTCACCCCGGTCGTGGAAAACTACACCGGCTTCAAACACGTGGGAGGCAAGACGCTGGTGGACATCATGGTCACCCATGCATTGGAGTACTGCCAGATCTATCAGGGGGAGGAGGTAGTGGACATCCGCCCCGGCAACCCCATTAGCGTGGTCACCACCCGAAGGAAGTTCGAGAGCCGGGCGGTATTGCTGGCCACGGGCGCCACCCACAAGCACCTCGGCGTGCCGGGGGAGACCCGTTTCTCAGGCCGGGGGGTGAGCTATTGCGCCACCTGCGACGGGCCCCTGTTCCGGGGCAAGCGAGTGATCGTGGTGGGAGGGGGCAACAGCGCCGCGACCGAGGCATTGCATCTGCACCACACCGGTGTGGATGTCGCTATCGTCCATCGGCGGGACAATCTGCGTGCGCAGGAATTCCTGCAGCGGAACCTTCGGGACAACGGGATTCCGATTCTCTGGAATACCGAGGTGAAGGAGATCCGGGGAAAGGATCTGGTGGAGGAGGTGCTCCTGCTGAACAACCGCACGGGAGAGGAAACCGTCTACAAAGCTCAGGGCGTGTTCCTTGCCATCGGTTACGTTCCGGCAGTGAAGCTCGCGCAAGCCGTAGGCGCCGCCATCAACGAGGATGGATTCGTCCAGCACGATGGCCGCCACCGTACCAACATCCCCGGCATCTACACCGCAGGAGACGTGGAGGGAGGCTACAAGCAGATCGTCACGGCCACCGGCCAGGGTGCCGAGGCCGCGATGACGATCTTCGAGGATTTGATCAACCCCTACTGGCACGAGACCACGGACGCCACCGAAAGCGGAGCACCGGTCAGCGGGTAGGGCGGACGGGCCGCAGGTGGCGCTCCAGCCATGCGGCCAGATCAGACCCGGCGTCGTAGTGGATGTCGGCGTCGGTTCGATCCGGGCATTCCACCGGAACGGAAGGCTGAACAAGGGCTTGCCCCATGAAAGAACCCCGGCCGTCGTACTGGTAGATGCGATAGGCGGTGAGGGTGCACCGCTGATGGTATTCGGTCCGGTATACCGGTACCGTACGATGGTCATAGACGGGCTTGCCGTCCCTCGCGCCCAGACGGCGGCTCTGCTCCTCAAACCCCACCACCACCGAATACGGATTGTACAGACGCAGGACCCTGCTTTCCTCCTCGACGAGAAGGGCCATGTCGGCCCCTGCTTGCTCCATCCACTCGGGATCCAGCCCTTTTAATGATACGGCTCCCTCCGGCGGGGGATCGACCCAGCGGATCCCCGCTATGCTCACCTCCGGGCGCATCGGTTTCACATTGGCTCTCAGCAGTCCCGGCTCCACGGCCGCCAGAAGAACCCGGGTGCCATCGGCAACCGTCAGACTGTCGGTTCGGATTGGGGTGTCCGGCACATGTGCGCTGCAGGCGGTGGCAAGCAAAGCAAATAGCCATATGGACGGCATCGATCGCATCGGGATCTCCTGTTTGAGATACTTTCTACGCTTTGCGGCTCCCTGGGTCAAGTGATTGACGAAAGGTGCAAGGCATGGAGAAAAAGGGCACCAGCGGTTTTTCTTGTATCCCCAGGCGTTCTTTCCTATAAAGAAGTCATGATCCCCTTGCACCGCGTCGAAGAAGCGGCTGCGGCACTCCGCGACCGCATCCTGGAGACCCCGCTGATCCATTCCCCCGCCTTCAGCCGGATGTTCGGAAGGGACGTTTACCTG
>JAJDOA010000168.1 GCA_022340405.1 Desulfobacteraceae bacterium
TCGGGTTCACGACGCCATCTACCGTGTGTACGACGACACCACCATCCAGGACCTTCTCGACAACGAAAAAAAAGATGTTTCCGTTCGGACCCATCGGGAATGATGGCCTCTATTGTAGTGTCCCGGATGTTTCTTCAAAAAACATAGCCTCAGCAAAACCTCTAGGCCACGACCGAGACGGGCCAAATCCGAATATCGAAATCCGAAACAAATCCAAAGCGCGAATGTTCCAATGACCCAAACGGTTGGCAGCAAACTAGATGAACAAAATCAAATCGGTGAATTCCATGGTTTGGAATATTCGAATTTCGTGCTTTGTGGATCGACTCCTTTGGCTTGACGCAATACGAGACACTATCCTTATGCCCGTAACTTTTGGGACAGAACACTAGAAGGATTGTGATGCCTGCCCCTTCAACGTACGCAGCCACCCGGGCTTCCGCCCGGGTGGCTGCTTTGTATAGATGGCGGAGAGAGAGGGATTCGAACCCTCGGTGCAGCTTTCACCACACACTCGCTTAGCAGGCGAGCGCCTTCAGCCAGCTCGGCCATCTCTCCAATGCTTTTTAATTTTCCGGCGGGTGGATTTCCGGGTCCGGAAATCCACCCATGCACCCATCAGGGGTGCCTGGCGGAGGGAGTAGGATTCGAACCCACGGAGCTTTCGCTCAACGGTTTTCAAGACCGCCGCCTTAAACCACTCGGCCATCCCTCCAGATGTAAAAGCAATTTTCTATCATTCGCTCCCGGCAAGGTCAATCTTTTTTGTTGCAAACTTTTGACGGAAATGCGTAAGATACCCGGCTGCGTTGGAAACAGTTGCCCCATGAACAAGAAAGCCGCACTCGGAGCACCCGGGGGCTGAGGGAAGAAAAATGAAGCAAAAATACTCCATCGTCAGGGACGGCAAGGAAGAAAATCTGATCATCCGGGAATACGGCGAGCTGGACAAAGACATCCTGTTTCTGCTCTGTGAGGAAACCTTTCCGGCAGAAACGGTGAAAGCCGCCATCCAGGGAGGGAAGGCCGCTCTGGTCACCGCTCTGCGGACCCAGAACATGTATCCGCCGGGCGGATACGCCGATCGGATTGCCGAGGCCGTCATCCAGATCTACGATACCGGACAGAAAGAAAGCGTCGACATCTTTTTCGACGACAAGGAGCTTTTGGCGCAGTACCAGGAAGACGACGACAGCCTCGGAAGCCTGGAAGAGGACGTCGACGTCGACGTGGACGGCGATGACGATGACGATGACGACCTCGACAATCTTCTGGAGGATGAAGACATCGAGGGGATCAAAAAATCCGGTCTCAAGGTTAACGATGATGACGCCGAACCGGAGGACGGCGACGCCTGACCTGCCGCCGCCCCCCTTCCACTCCATTGGAGACGATGCGCGGCGATCCAGGGCCGGGTGGAAGCCGCTTTCCTTTGCAGCCCTCGTCCGGCTGTTTTTGTTTCTCTGCTTTCTTTTTTCCGCCCAGGCCTTTGCGGAACAGCGCCCGTTGTTTGCGGGCGTTTCCGCCTCCCAGCCGCCCGTGGTCACCGTGTCCACAGCCTGGTCCGCCGACGGCCTGCGACCCGGCGGGACCATCGATCTGGCCGTGATCCTCGCCGTTGCACCCGGCCATCACATCAATGCGGACGAACGGCAGCTCGGCTCCATTTCCGGTTTTCGTCCGCTGCCCACCCGCGTGCAGGCAATGCAATTGCCGCCAGGGTTGGCGGTGGTTTCCGTACAGTATCCTCCCGCACACGCCGTGCAACTGCCATTTTCCGAAGAAAAGTTGATGGTCTTGGACGGGCGAGTGGGCATTCGCCTTCGACTGCAAGCGGATCCGGATATCGTGCCGGCACGACACGAAGTGACCGTGCAGGTTTCCTACCAAGCCTGCGACGACCAGAGCTGTCTGATGCCAAGAAAGGAAGATCGTACGATTGCGCTCACCGTGGTCGAAGCCGGCGTACCGGTATCCGAAACCCCTTTGGACGTCTTCGAAGAGATGGGGCCAGGCACCGCCGGCACTGCAGCTACCGAGTCCGTGGCGTTCGATCTGTTCGGATGGACGTTCAGCGTCGGTGTCGGCTCCGGTGTCGGGCGCCTGCTTCTGCTGCTGACAGCGGCGTTGGGGGGAATTCTGCTGAACTTCACCCCCTGCGTGCTGCCGCTGGTTCCCATCAAGATCATGAGCCTTTCCAGCGCCGCCGACCAGAACCGCATCCGGTGCCTGCTGTTGGGTGCGACCACCTTTTCCGGCGTTCTCATTTTCTGGCTTTTCCTCGGCGTGCTGGTTGCTGGTGTCGCCGACTTCACGGCAACGAACCAGCTGTTTCAATATCCGGCGTTCACGTTGTCCGTGGGGGCGATCATCGCGGCCATGGCCGCCGGAATGTTCGGAACCTTTTCCATGCGGCTTCCGGACTTCTTGTACCGCTTCCATCCGGACCAGGAAAGCCTAATCGGCTCCTTTGCCCTGGGGATCCTCACCGCCGTTCTGTCCACTCCCTGCACGGCTCCCTTCATGGGTGCCGCTGCCGCGTGGGCCGTGACGCAACCGCCCGCAACGACGCTTGCCACTTTCGCCGCCATCGGCACCGGTATGGCATTTCCGTATCTGTTGCTTTCCGCCCGCCCGGAACTGGTTCGGAAACTGCCGCGCAGCGGACCGGCCAGCGTCCTGATCAAGGAAATGATGGGTTGGTTTCTGCTGGCCGCTGCTGCGTATTTTCTCGGCAGCGGCATCAGCGCGCTGGCGGTCCAGGCGCCGGAATCCCCGAGCCGATCCTATTGGTGGATGGTGGCCGGCCTGACAGCGGGCTCCGGTGTCTGGCTGGCGTTCCGTACTTTCCGCATCACCCGGAAAACCGGCTACCGGGTTGCTTCCGTGGCATTCGGCTTTCTGCTCGTGACCGCATCACTATCCGGCGGTTGGCGGTTGACCGAGCCGGGCACCGCCCAATGGGTTTCCTACACCCCCCAGCGGCTGGAGCAGGCGCGAGCCCGGGGCCAGGTCGTGGTGCTCGTGTTTACGGCCGAGTGGTGCCTGAACTGCAAGGCATTGGAGCAGGGCGTTTTGCGCGATCCCGATGTGGAGGACCTTCTTCTCCGGGACGACGTCGTGCCCATGCGGGCGGACATCACCGGGGACAATCCGGATGGAAAGCGAAAACTCGCCGAATTGGGCAGCGTCACCATCCCGCTGCTCGCCGTTATCGCACCCGGTGGTACGGTGGTGTTTCGGAGTGATTTTTATACTGCCGAGCAGTTGATTCGGGCCGTTCAGGAGGCACTTGGGTCTTCCGGCCGTTGAGCCGGTCGATATCGCCCCAACGACTCTAGGGGCTGTTTCTAAATTGTCTTTTGGCCCAATCTCGGCGTCGGGTCCTCGTTTCCAGTCCTCGAAATACAGTAGTATTCCTGCGGCTTAAAACTCGAATCCTCGTTGACCTTGAACCAAAATCCTAATTTATAGCGATTGTCAGAATTCTGTTCCGTTTCCAGCATGCTTTTCGCTTGAACCGTAGGGGAGGGGTTTATCCCCTCCCGCTGATGGGATCACCTACCCCGAACGGGCGGGGATCAACCCCGCCCCTACGAAAAGCAA
>JAJDOA010000374.1 GCA_022340405.1 Desulfobacteraceae bacterium
GGTTGCAATTTTATGGAAAGACTGGAAACTGCTTGAGATAAAGCGTGGCGAGTGATTAGCAATGAGGGGCTTCTTGACTATCGGATAGCCCCTAGTAGGCGTGTTTCGTCCGCATCCCACTTAAATTTAAAATACGAAGAATTCGCTGGACTCGTTATCCACATCTGCTACAGCCAATTCGATTGGCCGCTGCGATTGCATGCCCACCGCTTGTCGGAGCGGAGAGGGAATCCTGGGCACCGGGGCAGGGGGGACTCTTTAATCATTTAAAAATTGGATTTGGAACCGTGCTTGAAGGATATTTGCAGTACCTTCATCGATGATTGGGTCATGGCGATTCTTAATCCGGGCGTGGATGTAGTTTAGCATGACTCTTACGTTGGTGCGCAGGCATCCGTTCAAAGCGACGGTAACATTCTGCTCTTCCCCACCTCCAATCGGCCCATCGTTTAAGTCCAGATAGGATACCCGGGCTGCCAGCTCCCATGCGCCCCATCCGCCCCGAAACGGTTTGAAGTCCTCAGTCGGCGTAATTCCGGTGAATATCCCTCGAAGACGGTCATAGGTTCGATGTCGAATTACAAAAAAAGATGAAGAGAAAGGTCTGAAAAACTATCAATTTTATGGCTGCTTTTGCTGCGGCGGCGGGGGCAGCAGTTCGTAGGCGATGAGGGCGCTTTTCTTCTCCGAGAAGGCGACCTGGCCCTCCTTGATGATCACGGCGGCCACCAGTTCATCGGTGCCGTCGTTGTCGAAGTCGGCGATGGCAAAATCGCGCACGGCGCCGGTGATCTTGCGCGTCACCCAGTTGCGGCTCAGGCCCAGACCATCCCAGGAGATGGACTCGATAAGGGCGTCGGTGAACATCCGGAAGGTCTCCAGCTTTCGTTGCGCCATTTCCTTGTTGATCACCGCTATCACCGATGTCTTGCCCCCGGGCGATTCGGGGTAATGGATGAGCACCCGCATGGGCAGGTACTGGCGGTTTTCCGGCTGGCCCTTGTCCTCCTGCCGGCGGCTATAGAAAAGCGAGCTGCCACCGTAGGGCTCACTGCTGCGCCAAACCTCGTGGCCGGCCTCGTCGTAAATACGGAGTTTGTCGCCTCGGTCGTAGGCTACCACACTATCCATCCCGTTGTTCATGGCGTCGCCGATGGTCACCCCCAGCAGGTTGACCTCCTCTGCAGTAGGGATGAACCGCCTGGTCCGGTAGGCGCTGTTTTCCCACGCCATTTCGTAAAATCCCTTCTGGAAGGGGTGGTCGTAGCGGTGCTTTTGGCCCAGCAGGACTTCTCCCTGCACGGGCAGCTCCACCACCCGGAAAAAGTAGGAGCTGTCCTGCTCCACTGTCCGGAACTGATCGCCCTGGTACTCCAGCACCAGGGAGTAGACCCCGTTGCGGCTGGAGCTGAGCCGGGTGACGAAAATCTCGGGGATGCCGTTGCCGTTGATGTCGGCTGTGTCGACACCGATGTTCACCCGGGTGGAGGGCCCTTCCACCTTGAAAGCCTCGTAAAACCGCTGGTCCTCATACTTGTAGATCAGCACGTCTTTTTCGGAGACCATGACGGTCTCGTTCTTGCCGTCGCCGTCCACGTCGGCGACGGAGACCCCGTTGATCAGGTGCGCGAAATTCCGGCTTTTCCAGAACTGCGCCGAGGCGCCCTGGCGCAGCCCGCCGCTCTCGTCGTCGAAGAGGTAGAAGCCTCGGTCGTTCTGGAGCAGCTTGTCCGGATGGGTGTAGATGCCCGGCTCCCCCTGTGGCTGCTGGCGCATCCCGGCCGAGGCCGATGCTATGGTGCGGTCGAAGACCCGACGGTTGATGTCGGCGGCCACCAGGCTGATCTTGGGGATGATGTCGCCCAGTGTGTCGGCTTGGTCGAAAAAGGAGAGCGTCTCCCGCTCGCCGGAAACGTCCACCATCTTGGTGTCGATGCTGGCGCTGTTGCCCAGCACCGTGACGCTGCCAAACAACACCCAGTCCGCTCCCAGGCTTGCGCCCAGGGCGCGGGCGCCGGCCTCGTCCAGGGGACCGGATACGGCGGCCGCGGTTTCCCGGGTCTGCTCGCGGCCTACGATGGCCACTTTGTCCTCGACGGCCATCCGCGAGCTGAGCATGTCGGTGATGCCCCCAGACAAAAATCCCAGGTCCTTGTCCGAGTTGACCGTGAACGGCACGATGGCCACACGCTCAATCTTCGCCGAAGCGACACCGGGCGACGCCAAAACTGCCAGACAGATGCCGGCCACCAGAAGCCACCTGTACCCCGTATGAGACTGCTCACTTTTCATTTTCGATTCTCCATTCCCCGGTTCAGGTTCCGGAAGGATCGCCGTCCGCTTTCAGCAGACGTTCGGACGGAAAGGACAGGGTGACGCGGGTCCACTGCGAGGGTTCGCTCTCGATGGACACCTCTCCGCCGTGGTGGGCCACGATGCGTTTGACGATGGTCAGACCGAGGCCGGCCCCTCCGAATTCCAGGGAACGGGACTTCTCGACCCGGTAAAACTGCTCGAACACGTGTCCGATTTCCTCGGGGGGGATTCCCATTCCTGTGTCGTAGACCGATATCCGGAAAAACCGTGAACCGGTCGTGGCCGTCAGCCGCACTTCTCCGTTTTCCCGGTTGTATTTGACGGCGTTGTCCATCAGGTTCACCAGGGCCCGGCGGATCTTTTCCCGATCACCGGTCATGCAGAGCCCCCGGGGCACACGAACCGAGGCGCGGATACCCCTCTCAGAGAAGAGGTCCTTGTAGTCTTCTACGATGGAAGAGAGCAGGTCCTCCACGAGGAAGGGTTCCGACCGGATCTCGGTCCCCAGCTCGAGGGCGGAAAGATTGAGCAGGTCGTTGACCAGACGGCTCAGGCGGTTGAGTAGATCATATTGCCGCACGAGGTCCTCCACGAAGGGCTCGGGCAGATCCTTCCTCTGCAACCCTTCCTCCGCAATCAGCCGGAGCAGGGCGACGGGGCTCTTCATCTCGTGGGAGGCATCGGCGATGAACCGTCGCTGCCTCTCAAAGGAGTATTGCAACCGGTCGAACATCCGGTTGAGGGATGCTGCCAGCTGATTGAGTTCATCGGGGCTGCCGCCTACGGGAATCCGTTTGCTCAGAGTCTTTTCGTCGATTTCCTTCGCCAGTCGGTTCATTTCTCCGACCGGCTTCAAAATGCGGCCGGCAATCAGGTAGCTGGTAAAGGCGAGAAACGCGAATGCAGCGGCCAGACCGACCGCCAGTGCCAGGAGCAGTTCGACGATTTCCGCGTCGAGGTCTTCCATGGGCTTGCCGATCCGCACCGTCAGCAGCCTGTCGGCGATCTGCATCTGCCGTGTCACGATGCGCAGGGTCGAGGCGTCTTCGTAGACCAGTTTCGAAGCCGTGGGCGTAATGGGAACCGGCAACTTCACCGTATACGGCCCGCCGCGGTCCTTTTCGGGTATGTCCACTAACCGCCCGAGCTCCGTCTGCCACAGCACAATCCCCCCATCGCCCACCAGTCGTATCCAATAGCGGCGCAGATTCGGCAGTTTTTTGATCTCGTTTATGAATTCGACCTCAGTGGTACACTGGTTTGAGATGTGAACCATGTCCTCCAGCCGAAAGGCCAAATCCTCGTCTACGATCTCCAGTGGCTCCTCGACCATTTCGAAAAAAATGACCGCCGAGAACACCAGGCTCGCGCACAATCCGGCCCCGGTGATCCACAACGATATCTTGGTACGAATTTTCATCGCTCCGGTTCCTTGATGACGTACCCGATTCCCCGAATGGTTTGAATGGCGGCGTGTTTCTGTGCATCCCCGATTTTCCGGCGCAGGTTTTTGATGTGAACATCGATGACGTTGGACATCGTGGCGGGATCGAAATCGTCTCCCCAGATGTGCTCGGCAAGGGAGTAGCGTGAGACGACGCGGTTCTTGTTGTAGAGAAGAAACTCCAGGATCAGGAACTCCTTGGCGGTGAGCTCCACGGGCTGCCCGCTGCGGAAGACCTCGCGCTTCACGGTGTCCAAAACGATGTCGTCGGCCGACAGAAGGGGGGTTCCGGCCTCCGAAACCCTCCGCAGCAGCGAGCGGACCCTGGCCATCAGCTCCGCCATGGAAAATGGCTTTGGCATATAGTCGTCGGCACCGCTGTCCAGGCCGCTCACCTTGTCCTCGACGGAGTCCCGGGCGGTTAGCATGATTACGGGAGTGTGGATTCCCGCACCCCTCATTTCCCGCAGGATTTCCAACCCGTCGACTTTGGGCAGCATGATGTCCAGGATCACCAGGTCGTATTCGGACTCGAAGATTCGGTCCAGGGCCTCTTCTCCGTTCTGTGCCGTGTCCACATCGTACCGCTGCTCCGAGAGGGCGTGCCCGACCTGGCGGCACAGATCGGGTTCGTCGTCCGCCACCAAAATTCGCATTATGGTTTCCTTTTCTGAAAATGCGCATGGCAGAGAATCGTCCCGGCTGGCCAGACCCTCCCGATAGCAGCAGGATTTTCTCCCGCACCTCGCCCAAGCGCTTTCCGGGTATATTACCACCCCTATAAGCGGTTGAACACATCCGGTATGGAAGCGAAAATCTTTGCGTTCCAGAGGATTGCCCGCTTGCGTCGGTAATCCTGCTCAAAGAATGCCCCGCTTTCAGAAAGGGTCTGATCTGGATCCTTGTTGAGAAGAATGTACCCGTCGGGGTGCTCATGAACCCAGGCGGTCAGGGAAACTGTCGAAGGCAGAACCTCCAAGGGCTTTTCCAGTCGTCCGGCGAACTGGTACTGGCCGCTGTAGGTGCCGAATTGGGCGACGGCTTTTCCCGACCTCTGAATTGATGCAATGCGAAGCGCCATCGGCCTCACATCGTAGGCGGGAGCCAGGGAGTGGAAGACGGCGAAGTGGAGGGAACACACCAGGGCAATGGACGCGGCCGCCAGCACCGGTGGAACGGAAAGAACCCGTTTGGGCCTCCAGAAGACCAACAACAACCCAACGGCTACAGGAACCCAGGCCCAGCCGGCGTCGATTTGCAGCTGTCGTGGTAGGTCCCCTGCGCCCGCGAAGAGAACGGGCGCCGAAAGGAGGACGCCCCCGGCCGCAGCAAAAAACGCGGCCGGACCCCACAACCTGGCCGGCTGTTCCACCATGCTCCGGTCGACGAGGATTTTAGCCCCCATCAGAGCCATGGAGGGGATCAGCGGGAGCAGATAGTGGACCTGTTTGCCGCTGACCAGCGACAGGGCGGCGAGGCTGGAAACCATCCACGCCAGACAGAACCGGAGCCCCGTGTCCTTCCAGATGGCGCCCTTGCCGGACCAGATCCGCTTCCACAGCAGCCACGGGAACAAGGCCGGTGGAAGCAGGGCCAGATAAAACCAGAACGGCTGGCGGTGGGCAAAGGAGCCGACCACCCTCCCGGCGGTCTGCTCCCACAAAATGGCCTGTCCATACCGGCTGCCCCCGGCGGCTGCGGCCGGCAACGCCCAGAAGGCGGCTATGGCCGTTCCCATCAGACACGCCAGGGCCAAACCGCCAAACCACTTCCGAATGTCTCCTCTGCCGAACGACCCGCCCCACCAGGGAAAGAGAAGGGCTGCGGGGACGACGTGCAAAAAGACGACCGGGCCCTTGGCCAGCAGACCTCCGCCGATGAAGACCCCCACCAACAGCCAGCGGGTCGTCCACCGCAGACGCGGGGTTACCATTGCCCAAAGAGCGGCCAGCACAAACAGGGTCAGCAGGGTGTCGAACAGGGTCAACGTCGTAAAAACCGTCCATAGCAGGCTTCCCAGAAGGAGAAAGGGTGCCAGCATGCCGGCTGCGGGCTGCTCGGGCCACAGCGCCCTGCCGATTGCCCGTGTCAGGAAAAGGTCGGCCAGACCGGCCAGCGGTCCGACCAGACGGGGGGTCCACTCGTTCACGCCGAAAATCCACCATCCCAGATGAATCAACCAGAACAGTAGCGGTGGTTTGTGGCTGTAGGGGAGGCCATTCAGGTGCGGCACCAGGAATTCGCCCCGCTGCCACATTTCCCACGCCACGGAGACGTACCGCGTCTCGTCCACGGGCAGCAATGGCCGGCATGCAAGCGCCACTGCAGTCAGCAGCGCCCAGAGGAGCAGCAGGCCCCCGGATGAAGAGCTTTCCTTTGCCGTCATGCGGGCTCCTCCCGGGAGACTCTCGATTCGCGGAACACGAAATAGAGATTGCGGAAATAGATCAGCAATCCGGTTCCCTGGCCGATGATGAAAACCGGATCCTTGCGGTAGACGGCATAAAAGAGCAAGTTGATGCCGCCGCCGATGCTGAAAAACCAGAAGGCGACGGGAATCACACTTCGGCCTTTCCGTTCGCTGCTGAGCCACTGAATTACAAACCGCATCGAAAAGAGGCCTTGTCCCAGCATACCGACGCCAACCCAGAAGGTTTCTGGATTCATGAAGACGTTCCTCCGATATTTCTTGTTTCAGTAAAGGTCGTGGCAATCACCAAAGATTTGCCTTCACCTTTAGGACATCAAAATGAAGAATTCATGAAGTCGAGACTGGTTGATGCGGGAGAGTGTAGGTAAAAAAATCTTGAATGGTGGGGGTCGTGATTCTCGCTGTCGTAGGCGATAAATTTTGGAAGGAAACCCTCCATCAAAACAGAAATGCATTCTGGGTCCTACCAGGCGTCCATGGACACTGCCGCACCCCTTGACCTATGCCAATGCATCTTCGGTTTCACATGTCTGATTTGATAGCACAAATTGAACATTGGTGCTTGCCGCAATAGGTCCGAGAGTGCCGCAGATTATCTGATGCAGTGATCGGTCATAACGTGAAATCGCAACCACAAGATCTGCGATAATAGTGAACAGGGCCATCCTGTCAGACTGCTGCATCAATCATTGCTTTTATCGCTTTGGTCTGGGGTGTTGACTTCGATACGAAGCTCACACTCTGACGGACCTGATTGATCGAC
>JAJDOA010000375.1 GCA_022340405.1 Desulfobacteraceae bacterium
CAAAATTGTCTTTTCGCCCAACCCGCCAGGGGCGGGTAAATCTCGGCGTCGGGTCCTCGAGCGAAAATCCGAATTCTGAGATCGCTTCTACGGGTTGCCCCGTGCTTTTCACGATGGCCTGCACGCTCCTCTCCTGAATAGCCATTTCCAAAAGTATGTTCCGTTTGGAATGCATCACGCCTGTTTTTCGTAGGGGCGGGGTTGATCCCCGCTCGCCCGGCGTAGGCAGTGCCACCAACGGGAGGGGATAAAACCCTCCCCCACCTTTCCATGGTACCGCATAGCGGAAACGGAACAGAATTCTGACAATTGCTCTATATGGCTGGCCATTCCACATCTTTGTATGACCGCCAGTGTAAATCTTGATGGCCTCCACCGCCTCTTTCACGGTGCTCTCCTCCTTGCCGGCCGGGGCAAAGACGTCGAAGTTGTTTCCGCATTCCTTGACAACGGTTCCGGTATGGTTTAATCATTTGTTTAAAACAATTGTTTTATATGCGTCCGGGCAGTACGGCCAACCGGATTCGAAAGGGCAAGAGATGGAAAACCGAAAAGACGCACCGATCCGGCAACGAATCCTTCAGGCGGCCGGAGAAATCTTCGGTTGCCGGGGATTCAAGGCCGCCACCGTCAGGGAGATTTGCCGGAGGGCCGACGCGAACGTGGCGGCCGTCAATTACTACTTCGGCGGCAAAGAGGCGTTGTACCGGGAGGTGGTCAGGGATCTGATCGCCGGCACCTTCGCCAAGTTTTCGGTGGAGACCGCAAACCCGGAGGCTTCCGCCCAGGAGCGTCTGGCCGTATTCGTGCGCGCCACCCTGAGCCGACTCCTCAGCCCGGGAGGCCTTTCCGGCTACCGCGGAAGGGGACAACTGGTGGCCCGGGAGCTGGCCGAACCATCACCGATTCTCGACACGATGGTCGAGGATTTCATCGCTCCGACGGCTGCGGTTCTCGGCGGCATCGTTTCCGATCTGCTCGGTCCGGCCGCCGGACCGGAGCTCGTAATGCGATGCCAGGTCAGCGTCATCGGTCAATGCTTCCACTATGCCATGGCACGCCCCGTTCTCACGCGCCTGGGACTCGTCGATTACGCCCGGCCGGAAATTGTCGCGGAAATCGCAGATCACATCACGCGCTTCTCCCTGGAGGCCATGGTCGGTCTGCGACGCCGGATCGAATCGGAGATAGGACGGGGCGCAGGCAGGAAAAGGAACAGGAGAAACCAACAATGAAGAAAAAGCTCCGCATCGTCATTCCCATTCTGGTGCTGGCTGCCGCAGCGGCGGTCGGCTACCGTTTTTTCGGGCCCGACGGCGACTCGAACCGCATCGTGATCTCCGGCAACATCGACGTGACCCAGGTGGATGCTTCCTTCAAGATCCAGGGAAGACTCGCCGAGCGCCTGGTGGACGAGGGCGAGGCGGTGCGCAAGGGCCAGGTGGTGGCGCGCCTGGATCCGGTGGACCAGAAACTGCAGGTGGGACGGGCGGAGGCCGAACTGGCGCAGACCCGCTCGGTGCTCGCCGAGCTGGAGGCCGGCAGCCGTGAGGAAGAGATTGACCGGGCCGCAGCCCGGGTCGACCAGGCGCGTTCGGCCCTGGAGGAGCTGGAGAGCGGAAGCCGGCGTCAGGAAATCGCCGAGGCCGAAGCCGCCCTCGAGCGAGCCCTGGCGTCCGCTCAGGCGAGGAAAAACGAGCTGGAGCTGGCCCGGTCCGACCATCGCCGCAACGCCAGCCTGATGCAAAACGGCGGCATCAGCCGGCAGGAATACGATCGCTATCGAACCCGAATGGAGACCGCCGTAAACGCCTATACCGAAGCTTCTGCGGCGGTGCAGAGCGCCCGCCAGCAGCTGAGCCTGGTCCGGGAGGGGCCACGGAGCGAGAGGGTCCGTATGGCTCGTGCGAACCTGCGGCAGGCCGAGGCCGAGTACCGCCTGGTGCAGGCCGGTCCCCGCCGGGAAACCATCGACGGGGCCCGTGCCCGGGTAGCGGAGGCCGAACAGGCGCTGAAGCAGGCCCAGCAGGCCCTGGCCGATACGGAACTCGTCGCTCCCTTCGACGGCGTGGTGCTCAGCAAATCTGCCGAGCCGGGTGCGTACCTATATCCGGGCACGCCGGTGGTGACGCTGGCCGAGCTGGATCGGGTCTGGCTGCGCGCCTGGGTGAGCGAAACCGATCTGGGACGCATCCGCCGCAACCAGAAGGCACTTGTCTTCACCGACACCTATCCCGACAAGAGCTACCCCGGCCGTCTCGTTTTCATCAGCAGCCAGGCCGAGTTCACCCCCAAATCCGTCCAGACCCACGAAGAGCGGGTCCATCTGGTCTACCGCGTCAAAATTGATCTGGACAACCCGAACGGCGAGCTCAAACCGGGCATGCCGGCCGATGCGGAACTGCAGGTGTCCCCTTGAGCAGCGATCCCCCCGCCATCCTGGCCGAGAACCTCACCAAGCGGTTCGGCGAGCGGACCGCCGTGGACCGGCTCTCCCTTACGGTCAAAAAGGGCGAGATCTACGGTCTGGTGGGACCGGACGGTGCGGGAAAGACCACCACCCTGCGCATGCTGTCGTCCATCATGGACCCTTCCGACGGGCATGCCCGCATCGCCGGTTACGACGTCGGGTCCGATGCGGCTGCCGTCAAGGAGCATATGGCCTACATGAGCCAGCGGTTCGCCCTGTACCCGGACTTGACCGTGGCGGAAAACGCTGCCTTCTACGCCGATCTCTACGGCGTACCCCGAAAGGGTCGCGGACGAAAAATCGACGAGCTGCTCGACTTCAGCCAGATGGGCCCCTTCAAAAAGCGGCGCGCCGGAAATCTTTCCGGGGGGATGAAACAGAAGCTGCAGTTGGTGTGCGCACTGATCCACACCCCGGCCGTTCTGCTGCTGGACGAGCCCACCAACGGAGTGGACCCGGTCAGCCGAAGGGATTTCTGGCGCATTCTCTACCATCTGTTGTCCGGCGGGGTGGCCATTCTGGTGACCACGGCCTACCTGGACGAGGCCGAGCGCTGCCACCGAGTCGGCCTGCTGGACCGTGGTCGCCTTCTGGACGAGGGGACCCCGGAGGCGATCCGGGGCCGCATGCAGGGAAGTCTGCTGTCGGTCCGCACCTCCGATCCCCGCCGTGCCAGGCGGGTGCTGCGATCCGGACTGGCGGAGAACATCTCGGTCCATCTCTTTGGCGACGC
Organism: Desulfobacteraceae bacterium; assembly: GCA_022340405.1. Lineage (GTDB taxonomy): Bacteria > Desulfobacterota > Desulfobacteria > Desulfobacterales > JAJDOA01 > JAJDOA01. Next base: position 3,204 of record JAJDOA010000375.1, read on the forward strand.
GGTTCACGCGGTTACCGACGATCCGGAACGTGAAGGAGGCAACATTCGGCGGCTGCTCGAGGACGAAGGGATCGGCGTAGAGGAGATCCGCGAGGAACCGCCCTCCCTGGAGGACGTTTTCGTAAGCGTCATGGGCAAAGGCAAAATCCCTGCGGATGCGGAGCCGGGGACCGGCTCCGGAAGGGCGGACGCCGCCCTCGGGAAGACCGACGGCAAGGCCGTTACGGTGAGCGGTCTCACCCGGCGTTTCGGCGACTTCACGGCGGTGGACGACGTGCGCTTTTCGGTGCCCAGGGGGCAGATTTTCGGCTTTCTGGGTCCCAACGGTGCCGGAAAGAGCACCACGATCCGGATGATGTGCGGCCTGCTCGCGCCCACCAGCGGATCCGGAACCGTGGCCGGATACGACATTCTGACCCAGCCCGAACGGATCAAGGAGAGCATCGGGTACATGAGCCAGAAGTTCTCCCTCTACGACGACTTGACCGTGGAGGAGAACATCGACTTTTACGGCGGCATTTACGGTCTCCAGGGACGGAGCCTGCGGAACCGGAAGGAATGGGCCGTCGCCATGGCAGGGCTGAGCGAGCGCCGCCGGGATCTCACACTGCAGTTGAGCGGTGGCTGGAAGCAGCGTCTGGCGTTTGCCTGCGCCGTCCTGCACGAGCCGCCCATCGTGTTCCTGGACGAGCCCACCAGCGGCGTGGACCCCTTGAGCCGCCGCCGGTTCTGGGACCGGATCTACGAGATGGCTGCAAGCGGTACGACCGTTTTCGTCACCACCCACTACATGGAGGAGGCGGAATACTGCGACCGTATTGCCATGATCTACCGCGGCCGGGTGATCGCCCTGGGCACGCCGCGGGAGCTCAAGACCACGTCGATGGAAGGGGAGGTGTTGGACGTCCGGTGCCCGCGGCCCCAGGAAGTCGTCGACGCTCTGGCGGCTCTGGAGGGCGTGCGGGATGCCGCCCTTTTCGGGGCCGGCGTCCACCTGAGCGTTGCGGACGCCGCCGGCGCCAAGAGCGCTGTGGAACGGGAACTGGATCGGCTGGGCGTTTCGGTGCGCGACGTGGAAGCCATCCTTCCGAGCATGGAGGATGTCTTCGTGTCCTTGGTGGAAGCCGAGGACCGGAAAAGCGGGGGGTCCGGATGAATCTTCGAAGACTCGGCGCCGTCGCACGGAAAGAATTTCTCCACGTTCTCCGCGACTGGCGGAGCCTCGCCCTCTCCATTGCCATGCCGATGGTGCTGATCTGGCTTTTCGGCTACGCACTGAGCATGGACCTGAACCGGGTTCCCACCACTGTGTGGGACCAGTCCCGAACGGCGGAAAGCCGAAGCCTGCTCAGCTTCCTGGACGGGTCGCCCTACTTCTCCCTCCGACACTCCGTGGACAGCCTGCGGCAGCTCCAGGCGGATCTGGACGCCCGCCGAGCCATGGTCGGCCTCGTCGTTCCCAGCGACTTCGCAGATCGGGTCCGTTCCAACCGCCCAGTGCGCATCCAGGCGCTGCTGGACGGCAGCGACGTCAACAACGCGAAGCTGTCCATGGGCTATCTCGAGGCGGTGGGCGCCATCTACAACCGGCGGCTGCAGGTGGAAAGGGCCGACGGGGCGGGGGGACTCGCGACACCTCTGACGCTGGTGCCGCGCGCCTGGTACAACCCGGACCAGCAGAGCCGCAACGTCATCGTCCCCGGCATTGTCGCACTGGTGATGGTGGTGATCGCCGCTATGCTTACCAGCGTCACCGTGGCGCGGGAATGGGAGACCGGTACCATGGAGCAGCTCATCAGCACGCCGATCCGCGTTCCCGAGCTGGTGATCGGCAAGGTGGCGCCCTACTTCACCATCGGCATGGCGGACGTGGCCATTGCCGTGTTCATGGGAGAGGTGATCTTCGACGTGCCCCTGCGGGGGAACACGGGGCTCGTCTTCGCCATGGCAGCTGTGTTTCTCACCGGGGCTCTGTTTTTCGGTCTCACGCTGAGCATCGTGTTCAAGAGCCAGGTGCTGGCCAACCAGGCGGCCCTTTTCGGCAGCTATCTACCGACCCTCATACTCTCCGGCTTTGTGTTCGGAATCCAGAACATGCCGGCGCCGATTCGGGCCATCACCTACCTGGTTCCCGCCCGGTACTTCATCACCATGCTGCGGGGGATCTATCTGAAGGGGATCGGACTGGAGGTCCTGTGGGCAAATGCCCTGCTGCTTTTCTTGTACGCGGCGGTCATGGTGGTCCTGGCCCATCGGAAAATGAAAATGAAACTGGAGTAGCCACAATGGGAAACCGGCTCCGGCGGATGCTCGTCAAAGAATTCCTGGAAATGCTCCGGGACAAACGGATGCGGGCGATTGTCTTTCTCATGCCACTGGTGCAGATGATGGTGATGGCCTTCGCCATGACCACGGACGTCGATCGCATCCCCACCGCGGTTGTGGATCCGGACGGCACGCCGGCCACCCGTGCCCTGGTCCAGCGCTTCGCCTCCGGCGGCGCCTTCGACATCCGCACCGTTCTCCACTCGGACAAGGACGTGCAGCACCTCTTGGACAGCGAAGCGGTGCGCGTGGTTGTCCGGTTTCCCCTCCACTTCACCGGCGACCTGCGGGCCGGTCGGCCCGTGCACCTGCAGCTGCTGGCCGACGGGGCCCAGACCAGCGATACGGCCATGGCTCTTTTGTACGCAGGGCGGATCGTGGACCGCTTCAACCGGGAACGAACGCCGGAGCGGGTGGAGTCGGCAGCCGGCGCCTCGGCGCCGGTGGCCCTCGATGTGCGAGCCGTGTACAACCCGAACCTGGAAAGCCACCTCTACTACGTACCGGGATTGATCGCCATCATGCTGATGCTGGTCAGCACCCTGCTGACCAGCCTCGCCATCGTCCGGGAAAAGGAGATTGGCACCATCGAACAGGTGATGGTCACACCGATCCGGCGCGTGGAGTTCATTTTGGGAAAGACGCTCCCTTTCCTGATCACCGGCTACATCACGATGTCTCTGATGTTCCTGATCGCCATAGCGGTGTTCGGCATCCGCATCGAGGGCAGCCCCCTTTTGCTCTACCAGCTGGCGGGCCTATACGTGGCGAACAATCTCGGCGTGGCGTTGCTCATCAGTGTGAGTGCGCGGACCCAGCAGCAGGCGTTGCTGACCGCCTTTTTCTATATGCTGCCCGCCGTCCTGCTGAGCGGGCTCATTTTTCCGATTCGCAACATGCCCGAATGCGTCCAGTGGCTGACCGTCGTCAACCCCATGCGGTGGTTTCTGGAAATCCTGCACGGCATCGTGGTGCGCGGCGTCGGGCTGGAGATCCTCTGGCCGGCCGCCTGCGCCCAGGCCTTCCTGGCCGCGGGATTTCTATCGCTTGCCGTGGCACGGTTCCGGAAGACGCTGGAGTAGGCCGTGTCGGTCCGCAATCGCCTGTCGGACAGGGGGGCGGCCGCAACGGGGAGGCAGAGTGTGAAACAGTAAGCATTGATACGTGAGCCGTGAGCCGTAAGCCGTGAGCCGATAAAGCCGGAAAACATGCTGAGGGTTAGGTGAAGCAGCCGCCATGGCCTCTAACCCTCCGCCACGGATGACGTCCCCCTGCATTCCCTGCTCAATGTTTTCTATCCTTCCAATCTTCTCAACCTCTGATCTTCTCAACTTCCTGCACGAACAGACCTCTGACATGTGAAATCCGCCCTCTGTCAAGGATGACGTCCCCCTGCTTTTCCTGCTTACGGCTCACGGCTCACGGCTTACGGTTTACTGCTCATTTTTTACAACC